>JAMCSO010000025.1:763-6268 GCA_023379075.1 Candidatus Martarchaeota archaeon
CTTCTTGCCTCTCGATTCCATAAATATAAATAGGGGAAAGATTGCTGAAAAGAACAATGGAGAGCGATTCAAGAGATACTCATATTCAGAGGATGGGGTCTCTCCGAGAGCATTCCCTGGAACCCCAGGGCTTGAACACATCGCTGCAAGTGATGAGCACGATGAGTACGGAGATCTTGTAAGCGATGCTCTCTCTGGGATAGGAAAGTACGTAGAAGTAAGAAAGAAGATGCACGGCAAGAGAATGTCAAAGATAGAAAGCATGCTGAAGAACGAGAGCATATTTGTGCCTAAAGTAAGGGATGAAAACTCGGATTACTTTTTTGTATGCTTCGGATCGACCACAGACCAGGTTATAGAGGCTACCGAGATGCTTAAATCCAGAGGCAAGAAGTTCGGTGTCATCTCCTTCAACTATTTGATGCCTTTAGACAAAGAAAAGACAAAGAAGATTCTTAAAGGCAAGAAACTGATAGATGTAGAATGTAATTTCACTGCGCAGCTGGCGCAGGTGATAATGGCAAATACAGGAATAGAGATTCCAAATAGGATACTGAGATATGATGGAGAAGTAATAACAAGCGCTGAAATAGTTGAGAGTGCGCTTGGGATGATCGATAAATTTTAATTGGTTGTAATATGAGCCAGGTTGTTGAGAAAACAGGCAGCGAAATGAAGGTCAATTACGGATCAAAGACAAAGCCCATATGGTGCCCCGGATGCGGCGACTTTGGAGTCCAGGCTTCAATAATAAAGGCCCTAAAGGACCTACAGATAGAGAAGAGCAATGTAGTTCTTGTCTCAGGCATAGGATGCAGCTCCGCAATGCCCCATACATTCAGCACATACGGATTGCATAGCCTCCATGGGAGAATATTGCCAGTCGCAACCGGGATAAAACTCGCAAACAACAGTCTTACAGTGATAGGAACAGGTGGGGACGGAGATGGTTATGGGATAGGAAGCGGACATTTTGTTCATGCGTGCAGAAGGAATGTAGACATTACATACATTGTAATGACAAACGAGACATATGGATTGACGACAGGACAGGCTGCACCTACTGCACTGGTCGGAACGAAAACCAAGTCAACGCCATTTGGAGTCATAGAACAGCCGATAAATCCAATCGCACTTGCAATAAGCGCTGGCGCGACCTATGTTGCAAGGGGGTTCTCTGGAGACCCTGTCCACCTCTCAGAATTGATAAAGAATGGAATAAAGCACAAGGGATTTGCATTGATAGACACGTTCAGTCCCTGCGTCACATTCAATCACACTAATACCTTTGATTGGTTTAGAAGAAGGGTGTACAAACTTGAAGAGGAAGGACACGATTCTTCAGACATATCGAGGGCATTTGATAAGTCCATGGAAGACTTCAAATCTAACTATGAGAAGATGCCAATAGGATTGTTCTACAAAACAGAGAGGCCAACATACGAAGATCTTGACATTTCCCTAAAAGACGGGCCGCTTCTGAATCAGCCGCTTCCCGGCAAAGAAGAGATCAAAAAAGCAATAGAAGAAAATATATGATAGTATTCTTTGCGTAGAGACCTGCAGTTGGAGTTGGCCTGGCTTGGATAGCTAATACCCAAAAATATTTAAATGCAAATATTTAGTATTTGAACAGATATTTGGTTTATATGAAAACGGAAATTAGAGCTTCGACTATATTCTTATCTGGCCTGGCTTTTGCCATAGCTATCATTGGGATTATCGCAATCGTGAGCATTAGATTAAATGCTGCTACGATAACTGCAAATGTTGTTGTCTCTGGGGTATGTGAAGAATCTTTCTCCCCAACAAACGTGGTGTTCGGTGCTATATTACCAAATGGCAACCATAGCACGAATATTATTGTTACATCTACAAACAATGGAAATGAGGGAGCATATATCTTTATATCAGGAGGAAATTGGATAGACACATCAAACGCTCTGATATCATTTGGATCTACAAATACATTATGGAATGCAATAGCGCAAACTAGCTATAATGGAATTGGTGTCAGTTTGACACCGAGCAACACACAGATCCTTGTGCCGGCAGGAAGCTCCGCAAACATATACTTCGGGCTTGCAATACCAGGAGGGCAATACGCAGGGACATACAACCAATTGATAACCATAGATAATACCTGTTGAGATGTCTAGATGAAAGTAAGCACTGCAAGTATCATGTTTTCTTTGATCATATTAGCATCAGTAACAATGATTGTGAATGCGGGGCTTGGGGAGATAGCTGGAGATCTTAATTTTAATGTATCGTTCGGTAGCACTCAATCGCAGAGTTTGACAGTATTTAATACTGGCAGCTTACCGATAACCTATGAAGCAATACTTGCCACTATCAGTAACGTCCCTAACGAGCCAACCCCAATAATCACAATAAACCCGGCAAACGGCACACTGCAGGCGCATCAGCAGCAGGTAATCAACGTTACAGCATACTTTCCGCCAAACCAGAGAGTTGATCCGGGATTGAGCTGGACTGGGTTGATAGAAATTAATGAGATCTCCAATACTTCTTCGCAATCTGGAGGAGTTTTGAGAGTTGGCGTGGCGAAGGTGATATCAGTTACTTCAGCAAGTCAGGAGATCCGAGTTATAATAAGCTCATCGCAGCCTACGCAACAACAGAGTCCCTTCAAGATAATATATGAGAGTGTTGGGGCAGTTGTGATAATAATAGTGCTGATAGCAGTCTATTATATATACATGCGCAAGAGAGAAAACAGGGAAAAGCATTAAGCATAATTCCCTGAGGGAGCTGCAGATTTACTTAAGAAAACTATTTAAATGTTATCATTGAATATTCAAAGGAATATACGGGGATAATATGGTCATATCTGTAAAAAAGGCATTCTTTGTGATGTCTGGTCTTGCCTTGGTATTGATGGTTTCAGTACTGTTAATAACAATGATTTCGAGCCCTGTTTTCGTTGCTACATCGTCTCCTGAAAATGTTGTGGCCAATATAATTGTTCCAGGAGTCTGCGAGATTTCTCTGTCCTCAAACAGGCTCTCGTTCGGCAGTATATTGCCAAACTCGAATTATAGCGCAAATGTGCTCGTTTCAGACACAAATGGGGGAAATACAGGAGCGTATATCAACATATATGGAAGCAATTGGATAGATGTATCAAATTCCCTTATACATTTCTCTGTCACTAATACAATATGGAATGCAATAGCGCAAACTAGTTACACAGGAACTGCGCTAACAGCAGTGGTGGCGAACACCCAGATCCTGGTTCCAGGTGGAAGCAGCGCAAACATATACTTCGGAGCAGCGGTTCCAGCAGGACAGGCAGCAGGAACGTACAATCAGACAATAACTCTGTTGAATTCCTGTTGATGGTGTTGTGAATGATAAGTACAAAATATATCTTACTCTCATTATTCTTTCTCGCCTCAATAACAACATTATCTTACGCGGGGCTTGGGGAACTTGCAGGAGGCATGAATTTCAATGTTTCAGTAGGATCGAGGCAGTCCCTCAATCTTACCATATTCAATAGTGGAAATGGACCAGTAGGATATCAAGCAAGCTTAATACAATTAAGCACGATACCAAACGAATCAACGCCTGTTGTCACAATCGTGCCTGCAAACGGCACACTGCAGGCGCATCAGCAGCAATTGTTAAATGTAACCGTATACTTCCCACCATACCAGAGAGTTGATCCAGGATTGAACTGGACTGGGTTGATACAAGTTCTTGAGATAACAAACAATTCTAACGCTGCGGGAGGAGTTGTGATAAGCGCAGGAGTGGCAAAGGTGATATCGATAACCTCATCAAAACAAGTAATACGGGTTATAATAAGCTCATCGCAGCCTACGCAACAACAGAGTCCCTTCAAGATAATATATGAGAGTGTTGGGGCAGTTGTGATAATAATAGTGCTGATAGCAGTCTATTATATATACATGCACAAAAGGACAACCGCACAGAGCACTAGGAAAGAGAGAAGATCCAAATAACTCTCCTCCATTCAAAATGAGCGAATAGTAGGATTTAAATATCTGTATGTTAGTTATTATAACTATATTTGAGGCTTGGATTAATCAAAAGGATTAAAAGCTTTTTAGGCAAATTAATTGTAATTAAGGTCGTATTTTATGAAGACTGATGTTGAAAATAAGCTACTGGCAGTTGTGAGAGTGAGAGGAAGCGTGAAAGTAAGGCAGGAGATCAAGGAAACGCTCTCAAGGCTCAATCTGGACAGAGTTAACAACCTCTCACTCGTATTCGGCACAAAATCGAACATTGGAATGATTAGGAAGTGCAATGATTTCATCACATATGGAGAGATAGATGAAGAGAAGCTCTCTTTGCTGCTTAGCAGGAAGAAAGTGGAACTTAGCAAGGAAGACCTTAAAGAAATCAGTACAGGGAGACTCAAGCCAAGGGAAAAGATAAACATGCCTATAAAGATGAGTCCGCCGAAAGGAGGCTATAAAGGCACGAAGAGAAGCTTTAGCCAGGGTGGAGCCCTTGGATACAGAGGCGATGCTATAAGTGCATTGCTTGATAAGATGAATTGATGATTTTATGGTAACTAGGATAAAGAGCAAAAGAAGCAAATATCATGGAACAAGGACGTGTGGAGCAGGAAACACGAAGAACAGGAGAGGCAAGGGAGACCGAGGGGGGGTAGGAAGAGGAGGGAGGAAGCACAGGTTCATATTTAGAGTCATAAATGAGGAATCAATCAAGAAGAAGGGATTCGAGCCGTGGAGAAGAACAAAGCTCGATGAAGCTGACCTTGATAGGGTCTCAAAGAAGATTAACGAAGCAAAGGAAGAGAAGCCAACTATAGAATTGAAAGGATTCAAGATACTTGGCGACGGAAGATTAAGCAAGCCTGCTGTGATAAAAGCCAGCGGCTTCTCAAAGAGGGCCCTTGAAAAGATAAAAGAGGGTGGAGGGGAAGCAGTAAAATTTTAAGTAGGTTTAATGGAAAGTATAAATATAGCTTTTTATACAGATAGCTATTTTCCGGCTGTTGATGGTGTTGTTACATCTATCGTGAACTTCAAGAAAGGGCTTGAGAAGAGAGGCCATAAAGTTTACATTTTTGCAAGCGTCGATCCTGAAGTTAAGGGGAAATATTCTAAAGAGGATGTCTTCCTTTATGATGGGGTCGAATTCAAGCCATATCCACAGTACAGTGTGGCATTCTTTCCGTATAATGCAGTCTTTAAGGGCTTGGAAATGAAGCCAGATCTGATACACACCCATACCCCATTCTTTATGGGATTTGCAGGGCTTGTGGCTTCGAAACTGGGCAAGACTCCGATGGTAGGGTCTTTCCATACAATGATAAATGATAAGGCATTAATAAACGATTATTATCCAAAGAACAAGGCATTGAAGGAGTTCACGGCAAAGTACCTCTGGGGATACACGAAGTTCTTTTATAGAAGATGCAACATGACAATAACGCCAAGCAACAGGATCAGCAGCATGCTAAGGAAGTATAAGGTACCTAAC
>JAMCSO010000026.1 GCA_023379075.1 Candidatus Martarchaeota archaeon
GAATTGTGGGGTGGTGTTTTGGTGGATGATGTTGTTGTAGATCTGTTTGGTAAGCTTCAGGAAGAAAAGAAAACAGGCGAATTATTACAACTGCATTCTGACTATTATATAAAATTAAATAAACACATTGAAACAAAAAATGATAATTTCTTTGAAAATGGAAAAGATAAAGAAAATATTATTAAAATACTTTCATCTTTGAAAAAAAGAAGAATACAGAAAATACTAGTTTATTTGGCATATGAGAAACCTTTACCTTCCCAGATACCTATTGAAGAAGAAGATTTATATAATCAAATAAAGAAAATAATTAATAAAGAACATGTTTCCAACCCTGTGATAAAGATACGTATAAACGTGCAGGTGCCTGAAATAATAACGAAAGAAGGAACAAAACTCGGTCCTTATAAACAGAATGAAATAGTAGAACTTAATAAAAAAGAAGATATTAATTTTATATTAAGCAATAAAATAGGAGAAATTGTTAATTAATAGGAGATAATATGAAAATTCAGAAAGATATAATGACTTTCTGCGCAAATTGCAACAAACACACAAAACACGTCGTTAAGCTCTACAATAAGAAACAGCAACGTGGCTTAAGCATAGGCACCAGAAGGCACAACCGTGCAATCAAAGGCTATGTTGGGAGCGTAGAACCAAAAATACACCCAAAAAAACTGGGCAAAAAACAAAAAGCCCTCTTAGAATGTTCTAACTGCAAAAAATCAAGCGAGAAGATCTTCGGAGGAAGAACGAAGAAAAAATTAGAAATTAAAAGATGAATGAATGATCATAAACAAAGAACTCCCCTCAGATGGCGAATTTGTGCTTATAAAAATAAGCAAAATAATGCCTTACGGGGCGTATTGTTCTTTAACTGAGTACAACATGGATGCATACCTTCCAATATCTGAGATATCTTCTGGCTGGATTAAAAACATTCATGAATTTATAAAAGAAGGACAGCAAGACGTTGCAAAAGTAATATTTGTTGACAAAGAAAAGAGAGCAGTTGATATATCTCTGAAAAAGATAAATCCGAACGAGAAAAAGGAGAAGATAAACGAATACCGTCTTGAAAAGAGAGCAGAAGGTTTATTCAACCAGGCAATAATAGCTACAAAAAACAGCGATAAAAGAGCAGACATAATATCCAAACTCTCAACCAACGCACAGACCTACACTGAGGTAATAAATAATTCATATTCTAACAAGGATTCTCTCTCTTCACTGCTCGGCGAACCTTTTAGCAAGATTCTTCATGAAATAGTTGTGAAAAACACAAAACCAAAAGTCTGCAAAGTTTCATATATTGTAGATATGAAGACCATCGATACTAAATCTGGAATAAGCACCTTAAAGAATATATTTTCAGACATAGAATCTCTGGGGGTCAAAGTGCTTTATCTTGGCGCACCAAAATACCGCCTCGTAGCCGAAGACAGCACATACCCGAATGCCGAAGCAAAAATCAAAAAAGCACAAAAGATATTCGAGAAAAACTCAAAGAAGATTATGTTTTCAATAGCAGCAATAAAGTCAGAATAACTCTTTCTTGCATAATATCTCTTTAATAAGTTATCACGCAAATACTCATAAGAGGGATGATCATGCAAAGTACAAAAATTTACTACGACAAAGAACTCAAGCTTAAAGATCCAATAATGATTGTTGGGCTTCCCGGGATTGGGGGTGTTGGGAGCCTTGTCGCAGAACATCTCAAGAACGAATTCAAAGCAAAGAAATTTGCAACCCTATATTCCCCACATTTTATACACCAGACAATAATGCTGAGCGACGGGAGACTTAGGCTTGTAAATAACAGATTTTATCATGCAAATATAGGAAAGAAGGATGTTGTTCTCCTAGTTGGAGATACGCAAGCAACAACCCCTGAAGGACAATATGAAGTCAATGAAAAAATCGTGAAATTCTTCAAAGCTCTAGGCGGAAAGTCTGTCTACACTGTGGGAGGATACAATATCAGTGGAAATTATGTAGATTATCCACGCGTCTTTGGGGTTGCCACTACAAAAAAGATGATAGAATCTTTAAGTGATACTGGAATAATATTCGGAAAAGCAACAGGTGCTGTGTGGGGGTCTGCAGGGTTAATACCTGCATTCTCAAAAAAATACAATATTGATGCAGCATGTGTTATGGGTGAGACCGGAGCGCTTGAGATAGACGCAAACGCTGCAAAATCTGTCCTACAAGAACTAAGCAAAATACTGGGTGTCAAGATCAATCTCAATAATATAGATAAAATAAAAAAAGAGACAGAGCGTGTCATCAAAGAGATGGAAGAAGCCGCAAAGAATATGCCTGAGAATCAACAACCAACCCGCGATAACCTCTCATATATCAGATAATGCTCCAAGCGCCAGTAATCTAGCCTGGTAGGATCTCAGCTTCCCATCCTTAAGGAAAAAGCTGATAGCTCGGGTTCAAATCCCGACTGGCGCAGCCATCACAAAAAGTTAAAGAAACTACTGTACTCTATAAGATAATATCCAGCATGGGCTGGGTCTGGCGAAAGGCCAAGCATATTAATAATCATTGATACATTCTCCTCCAACACCTTACCGAGCGCCACTATCAGTGACATTGTCGGGATATAAATCTGACCAACATTCAGGAAAGACAAACCAGAAAGCCCTTCCAATACGGGCTGTACCTTATTAGCTCCAAGCACATCCAAAACCGCATCTGTGTTCTTTCTAAATTCTTCACCACGCTTTTCTCTGATCTTAATAAGCCTTCTTTCAGGATCTCTTCTCTGTAAGTCTTTCCACAACTACATTACAGTTATCCATCAGCAAGCTTGAGGCAAGAGCCTCTACCTTCCTCGGGCTCTCCTTAGCATCACTCTTGATAGCTACTGATTGGTCAATTGTTGGAGTATTGCTCAAAAAGCTTTATAATCCTATACTGCCTACTCTATAATACTAATTATTGGGGTTCATCAAATGCCAAAAGAAAAGAGCATCAAAGAGCTCGAAGACCTTCCTGGGATAGGCCCTACAACAGCGGAAAAGCTAAAAGAAAACGGATATGACTCTGTTGAAAAAATTGCTGTTGCATCGCCACATGAACTATCTGAGCTTGTTGGTCTTAGTGTTGATAACGCAAAGAAAGCGGTAGAAGCTGCCCGCCAAGCAACAACTCTAGAATATAGCACTGGATCCGACTTATATAATAAAAGAAAAGCCTTGGGTCGCATCTCAACTAACGCCAAGACGCTTGACGACCTTCTCGGAGGTGGGCTTGAAACAAACGCAATAACAGAAGCGTATGGGAAGTTCGCATCCGGAAAGACCCAGCTGTCTTTTCAACTATCTGTAAATGTGCAACTTCCACTAGACAAAGGGGGCCTAGCTGGCGCGGTCTTATTTATAGATACTGAAGGAACGTTTCGTCCAGAAAGAATAGAATCAATAGCAAAAGCGAAAGAGCTGGATCCCGAACAAGCACTTAATAACATAAAGGTAGTGCGCACAGTTACCACTGAACAGCAAATTCTCTCCATAGAGAGAGCAGACAAACTGGTTAGGGATGAAAATATAAAGCTGATTGTTGTTGACTCCATGATGTCTCTCTTCAGGTCTGAGTTTATTGGGAGGGGGGCTCTAGGAGAAAGGCAGCAAAAGTTAAACTCTCACATCCACAAACTCCAAGCCCTTGCAGATACACATAACCTTGCAGTCTATGTCACAAACCAGGTAATGGACAACCCCGCAATACTATTTGGCGATCCAACAACCCCTGTAGGCGGAAACATAATGGCACACGCAGCCACAACCCGTCTTTACATGAGGAAATCAAAAGAAGAAAAAAGGATAATACGCCTTGTCGATTCTCCAAACATGCCTGAAGGAGAAGCCGTAATAAAAATAACAACGAACGGCATAAGGGATTAATCGGGTTCATCATGCTTTTTTTGATAGGTGTTGGATTAGATACTGGGGATATCTCTGTAAAAGGATTAGATCTCATAAAATCTACAGAACACGTTTGCATAGAGCAATACACAACAAAAATAAGCAGTGAATATCTAAATTACCTTAAGATGGAATCTGGAAAGGACATACTGGAACTTTCAAGGAGCGATCTTGAAGAGAAACTCAACAATACACTATCAAAAGCAAAAAGCGCAGATCTAGCGATCCTCTTTCCAGGAGACCCACTAATAGCAACGACACACAAGATCATACTTGGCGCTGCCAAAGCGTGCAATATACCTGTACGGGTGCTTCACGCGCCCTCCATCTTAACTGCAGCAATGGGTGAAAGCATGCTCAATGCGTATCGTTTCGGGCCTACAACAACAATACCCCAATGGACTGAGAAATACATGCCTACCTCTTTTCTTGACGTGATACTTGAGAACAAACGAAACGGGCAGCATACCTTGGCACTTCTAGATATAGATCCAAAGACCGGAACCACAATCAGCATTGAAACTGCGATAAATATAATATGCACAGCAGCAGGTCAGAAGGGTGTGGATCTTACCTCTCAAAGAATGATTGCACTTCTAAACCTTGGCAGGGCGACGCAGAAAGTACTATACCTTCAGCTAGATGATTTGAAAAAAAAACACATATGTGAAGGTATAGCTTCTTTGATCTTTGTTGGAAAGTTGGGCTTCGAAGAAGAGGAAGCGCTGAAAATATTCACCTAGCCCCAACCCTCCAGTACTTCATAGTGTATATCAGGGCAGCGGAACCGAACATCTCTACAAACCACACACTTATTATCCTAAAGAATATTGTTATTGTGAGTGCCAATGCAACCGTTATCTTGTCTGGAAAGAAAAGCACCAGGTATCCCGCAATCGCAGCGTCTGAGATCCCCAACGTGGCTGGGATTCCCGTTATCATTCCGAAGAGCAGCGCAGACGAGTAGATAAAGACTATTGTGGGCAAGAAGGTGTAACTTATACTAACCCCGAAGCTGAGTATCACCAGGTAGAAAGCCACGCAATTCATCAGCATTGACGGGATGGTAAACATCATGGAATAGACATACTCCCTCTTACCAAGCTTTTTATTGTTCTTGAAATAAAGCTCTCCAACCTCAAAGAAGCTTCTGAGTGCGCGAATGTGGCCAAGTCTCCTTTTAATGTAGCCAAATGGTCTCTGGTTGAAGAGAAAGAAAAACGGCACAAGTAGAAGGAGCGCTATAAAAACAGAAAAACCCACAAATTTGTCCAGGAGGAATGCGGCACATATACTTATCGTAGCAAAGCCAAGATAATCTGTAAATATGTCTGCAACAACTGCAGGGAACGTGGTAGCGAACTTTACTCCAGAAATCCTGTTTAGGGTATATGCGGCCACCGCCCTCCCCCACCTTCCTGGAGTAATATCCATCGAGTACATGGAAAGATAAATAAGAAAGTTGCTTTTCCTATCAACATTTACTTTCAGTTTGTATATATATTCTTCCCATTTTGGAAAACGCAGCAGGTAGCCGCAAAACAAGACAAAGACGGCAGACAGGTAATAAAGAGGATTTATTGATGCCACGTCTTCCACAAACTTGCCAAAGCCTTCTTTTGACACTGCAATAATTGCCATAACCATAAAAACAAAAACGCTGGCAACCATGACAATAATGACTGCGTGCCTCGCCCTGTCTATCCTCTTCTTGTAATCTCTCTCCTTTTCTATGCTGCCTATGTTCTCAAGTCCTGGGGCACGGTCCAATTCCTTTACAGACATATAAGCTCAACTAACTCCTTTTATATAACATATATTAACATTAACCATTATAATATTACCAATTCTCCAGATACGTGAATATTTCCCATAAAACAAAGAAGATCTATATGCTACTACTCAAAATGGCCCAGAAGCAAAGGATAATTGCAGAAGACCAATCTACGAAAGACATACTTAAAAAAGGGTTCTTCGGGAAAGATGCTCCAGACGGCCTTGAACTTAGCATAGAAGAAGCCCTTTATTTGATAGATGTTAGAAACGCATCATGCACAAAAGGCAAAAACGAGCTCACATTTAATGATCTTGCTGAGAGATTCTGGAAGAAAAATAAGTTTATTGCAAGATACTTCACTTATAAGGACTGGAGAGACAGGGGACTTGTAATAAAGGATCTTTCTTTCAGGTTCAAGGAACCAAACACAACACCCAACAAGGAATATCCTTCGGGAAAGTTGGAGCTTCCACCATACAAAATCAGAGGAACTTTCTTTAAAACAGACCTAATCTCAATAATTGATGACAAAGAGAAAGGAAAAGAGCTTTATGATACGCTCTGGTTTGGACAATATGGGTCTTACAAAGCTTCAGACCGCGGCCAACTAAATAAAATGGACATCTTTGAAACGCTCTTCCTTATCGAGAAAGGAATGTTGACCCTCACGAACATCTCAAAGAAAGACCTTCTTACATACCTCTTATCAAAGAGGAAAGACGCACCCAAGTTATTCGAGGTTTATAAAGACTGGAGGGAAAGAGGATACATAATAAAGACCGGCTTTAAATTCGGAACGCACTTCAGGGTATACTTCCCTGGGGCCCACCCAATAAAGAATGATGTAAATGATTGGATTCATTCAAAACATGTCATACATGTCTTTCCCAAAGATTCGCGCCTACTAATCTCAGAATGGGCCAGAGCAATACGGGTCGCACACTCTGTGCGAAAGACCTTTATTCTTGCAGTTCCAGGCAAAACAAAGGAGAAAAAGACACATATAGATTATGTATTATATCACAGGAAAGGCGGCGAAGCAGAAACGCCCCTCACCGGCCCTCCAAAGTATGTGATGCTCTCACTGAGCGAAGATGAGTACATCGGCGGCAATGAGTTTGCAGGTGCCATAACCGAGGCAAAGAAGAGAAAGGCTGAACTCATACTCGCAATAGCAGACAGGGAAACCTCTGTTACTTATTATAAGGTAAGGCAGATCCGGCTCCCAAGCAGCGACAACGATTATTACGAGATTGATTGGCTCCAGCCATAACTCCACTATTCACAAAAATATCAAAAGGCTTTAAATCTTAATGTGTATTGGATACTAGGCGATCTTATGAAGCTATCTGAAATATATAGGATGGATATATACAGCGACTCAGGCCAGTACCTCGGAGAGGTTCAGGATGTAATAGTGGATCTCGAGATGGGGGAAGTGAGCAGGCTACTAATGGTTCCTTGGAAGAATGCAAAAAATGATGCACGGGGAGCCCTAAAGCAGAATAGCATACTTTACAAAAACGTTAAGAATGTTGGTGATGTCGTCCTCGTATCTTCTCCAAATCCTATGCGCGGCGAATCTACGACAAACGAAGAAGTCAATGATCTTTCAAGGTAAACCAAGAATCCCTGGTTTCTATTCCTTCTTTTTTATTACTTTCGGTACGCGTATTCCTCTCTGCCTTAAGTAAGAGCCTTTGTATGCATTCTTAACTCTATTCAATGTTGTTGCAAAGATCACATGGGCAAATCGCGTTCCAGGCCTCAATAATATTGCATGTTCACTGCTGTTGTAAACATCAAGCGTCACAGTGCCAGCAAAACCCGCATCTATTATTGTCGGCGGCAGGATGAGGCCGTGCCTGGCCCACGTGCTTCTTAGCTCAACAAAACCCATAAGGTTATCTGGCAGCCCGACATGCTCTATCGTAGACGCAAGAACTTGGGTCTTGGCAGGAATTATCAGTTCTTCGTCGTTCTTCTCTATTATATATGCCTTCTTAACATGCGCCACATTTGAGGGATCCAGCACAAAATCCTTATTCAATTTTGGATTATGTCTTGCTATCTCGTTTGCCAATCTAAGATCAAGTCCATTCTCTCTGATGGTCTCTTTGCTCATTGGCTCTATAATTAGCCTTTTGTGTTTGATGTAGCTCTCAAGATCAAAGTCCGACAATATCATGGTAACCAATAACTTCTAGTTGAACGCATTTATATATTTTTGGGAAGCAATGGTATCGTCAATTGGGGGTGGTTTCATGTTCTTGGTTCTTGAAGGAATTGACGGCGCAGGTAAGACCACACACGCAAAGATGTTGCACGAGTATTTCAGATCCAAGAGCCAGAAATGTGTCCTGACAGACGAGCCAACCTCCGGAACAATAGGCATAATAATAAAGGGCTTCCTCAGGCAAAAGTCTGGGATAAGCCCAACCGCACTTCAGCTGCTCTTTGCTTCTGACAGAGCTGAGCACGTCGAGAAATTCATAGTCCCAGAGCTTAAATCCGGAACCAATATAATAATGGATAGGTACGTGGCATCTACTGTAGCATACGGAACTGCATCTGGTCTTGATAAAGAGTGGCTAATAAGCATCAACAGCAAGTTCAGGACGCCTGACATTACTCTGCTTCTTGACATAGACCCAAAAGTCTCCATGAAACGAAAGTTTCCAAACCAGGACGAGAGCGAGGTCGAGCTCTTCGAGAGCGTATCTCTATTGGAAAAGGTGAGAAATACCTACCTCGAGCTCGCAAAGGTCTACGATAACTATTTTATAATTGATGCCTCCAAAAGCAAAGATGCAGTTGAACAAGCCATCTTAAATAAGATTGAGCACATACTATAATTATATTTTTAGACGCTCCCATCGTCCAGCCCGGCTAAGGACGCGGGGCTTTCAACCCTGAAACTCGGGTTCAAATCCCGATGGGAGCACTCGAACTTCGGGGTTATATCTAGAAACCCGGCATGTTTTTGTCTGATTGCACATATTAATTATAAGAAACAGAAAGAGAATACCATTACGGACAACACAAACAAAGATAAATGTAATTTTCCAATTCAATTGGTTGTGTGATTGCATCGAAGCTACAGACATATTTGTGAAAACCTTCAATATACTCAGATCCAATCCTGGGGCAGTTCTGCCTTTGCTTGCATTTACACTAATTATCGGAGGGATAACTCTATATTATGTCTTTTCTTTGCTGAACGGACTTTATGGTGTTAATGGCTTTGCCCTTGGCCACCACATAAAAACAAACAGTTCATACCTGTCCGCTCTGATACCTTTCTTTGAGAAGATAGTCATGTTCATACTTCTACTGATACTAGCCTCATTCTTCATAACACCCTTGCTAACTGGTTTTTACATAAGTGTTGCTAATCAGGGATATGTCAAAACACGAATATCAACCGGCGCCGCATTCAGCTTCGCAAAGAAAGCATACCTTACTCTTCTTGCAACAGAACTTGTTATCTATGCAATATGGATTGCAGCCATTGCAATTCTTGCACTCATATTCATTCTTCCAGTTGGATATTTTGGTCGCGGGATCGGCTCAATCATCTGGCTTCTTCTAGGCGGCATCGTCTCTCTAATAATATTAATATTTCTAGGCATACTGCTCTACGAGGCGTATCCGATTGCGGCGATGGAGGGGGTTGGGGCAATAGGCGCCATAAAAAGAAGCGTCGATGTTGGGTGGAGGAAGATACGCGAAATATTTGTGGTCTTTCTGGTAACGGCAGCGATATTGATAGGTTACATCACAATACTGGGCTTATTACAGACAACACTCGAGTTTCTTGCTTCTACATATGGGGTTCTATCCATAGGCATAATAATTATGCAGATAATAAATTTCATATTTGGTTCTGGACTAAATTCCTGGTTCCTGATGGTTCCTGTTGGTCTCTATAAGGGATATGTGGAAGCCGAGGTTGAAAACAAGCCGAAGAACACCAAAGCCGAATGAGAGATCCGCCACTCAATCAAAGCAACACCCCAAAAGCATATCTTTGCCATTTACTGACCCAAACCAACCATATTTCAATTTACTTCTCAAAAACTTTTTATATCTCTGTGTTTGAAAAGATGCAGTGATACTGTGCTGGAAATCACCCCTGCAAACAACATGCAGTCTCCAGTTACTGAAAAAAAGATAGATGAATCTGCACAACCAGCACCGAAATCTGGAGAAACAAGGCAGACATACATACTTCCTGCCATAGCTGCGATAATAATACTCGTATACTTTCTAGTCCTTCCAACAATCACACTAAAGAATCCTCTTCTCACAAATACACAAGCGGAAGCTATCCTTGGCACGGGCACATGCTACACAGAGACCATAACCAACAGCTCTTTGTTTGAGTACGGCAAACAATTTCCACAGATCCAAGGCAACGTGTCTTATGGCTGGGGCCTTCAATGCAGAAAGACCAATGCTGGATACACCGAGATTTTATCAGAGCTCGTATTTCAGACAAATTCCTCAGCAGGCGTATCCTCCTCGCTCTACTCATACTCTCTTAATCATCTTCTCGCCCTCTCTGCAACAAGCAACATCGCAGTGAACACAATCACTCTGTCTGGAGCTGTTTCTGGAGCCAGATACGATCTCTCCAGAGTTGTACAACAAAAAGGAGGAGAGAGCACCACCACAATAATACTCACAGAGTCAAGAAATGACAACGCAGCATTGGTTGTCCTATACAATACTAGTACGAGCCTCAATACTTCATTCCTTGTATCTTCGGTCGCAGAGAGATTAAATTAGCCTTAATTATGTTATAAACAAGAACAGAATATTACCAACAAGTATGGAGAGGATCGTTCCGATAAGTACAAAAAGAGCCAAAGGTATTGAATTTCTATAAACAGGCACCTTCTTCCTTATCTTATTTGTATCCTTCAAAAACGACCTTTCTACCAGTCTGCCAAACTTTCTTGATTTGGATTTGAAGAAAGATATCTCCTTTCTTGTCATGAGATTTAATGCAAGCATATCTCCTTCTTCGAGCTTCGAAGGATATACAAACTCCACCATCCTTGAATTTATCTCTGTTCCATAATAGCTTATCAAGGAGGCCGCGCATGCGAAGACCACCATTAAGACCAAGCCCTCCACACTTATCCCTAAAGAATATTCAATAAAAGTTAGGAGCAGAAGATATGAGACGAGGAGCGTTAAGGCCCTAAAAGCACTCTTCTTCCCATGGCCCCTCTTTTCTGCTTCCCTATTCTTCTTTGTAAAAACCAGATAATATATCGGCATCATTATTACCGCAGCATAACCTGCAGTTACCAAAACAGAGAAGATAAACGGAAGTTGATACTGCTGCACACTTGTAAGGTATGCGCTCGGCTGTATTGGCATTATCAGGCTGAGTGCCACAAACTCATAAATGTCACCAGCCCCAAGGAAGCCTGTTTTGTATGCAACATATCCTAATGAGCCTATTGCAAGAGCAAGCAGAAGATCCAACCCTAATATTGGTAGTGGGTATGTGATTGAGAATAAGAATCCAACAGCAACAGTGGCATAAACAACGGTATTTGGAACATTCCTTTTATTAAATACATCGAATCCAGCGTAGATCAGTGCTACTACCAGGAGTCCAAAAACCCTTAAAGAATACGATAACATTATAACAACCAACACGCTTATACAAAGGGCTAATGTGATAGCAGCAGATAATTATATATACGTGTTACATATAAGGTATAAAAGCAAAAGGATCATCGTTCGGTGTTTATTTGGGAAGTATACCTAGAAAATGGAAGAAGAAAGGAAGAATGCGCTGGAAATGGGTTAAAAAGAAGAGAAAGAGAGTAAAGAGAGCGCAAAAGAGAAGGGTCGGAGAACTCTAATGAAGTTGGGTATAAATGGCAGCCCGAAAGCGAAGGCCTCCTATTCAGAAAGGAGGAGGCCTTCTCGAACAAAGATGGATCAGGGCAGCGGTTATAGTGTTCATTACTGAGCTGTTACTGTTGGCACTCTTCAGCATGGCTCCTATTTCTAGCTCCCAGCAGGCATCACTGCTATCACAGTATAGCTCCCTTGAAAGCACCATCTCAAACAAATCCTTCCTCTATCAATTCTTCTTCATAGCTCCGCACAATATCCTAATAGCAGCTATAGACGAGATTCCCATTCTTGGGCTAGCATTCTTCGGTTATTCGATAACCCAGACAGCGATGTTCCTTAATGCATATGCTGTTTCAATCAGCCAACCAGGAATAGTTCTGGTCATAGCATTATTCTTATTGCCTCACACCATACTCGAGCTGCCAGCATACGCATTAGCAGCAACAGAAAACCTCTTTTTATCCTACTCTTTATTTAGGGGTGGATTTAGAAAAGAGTTGAGAAGGGCAGCCAGGGTGCTTGGGCTGATCGTGGCAGAGTTGTTTATAGCAGGATCCTTTGAGACCGCAGAACTTCAGCTCAGTACGTATGCGGCACTCTCTCTATGGATTCCATTCATACTGCTGATATCTGTTCTGCTATTCTTTCTACTTAAGAAAAAAGAGCCGAAAAGAAGACACATCAAGTAATTGTCCGTATTTGGTATCTGCCTCTCTTCTCTATCTCCTTAAGTTTTGATACAACAACATCTCCTTCTGAACAACTCTTAACATAGCTCTGTTCAAGAGCATGATATCCTTTTCCCAACGACCTCTTGATCAGAAGCAAGTCTATGGCACGCCCCTCAACGCTCTTAGTTATTTCAGACAATCCAAAATCAATTATACTAAGGCCATTCTCCGCAAGCATGAGGTTCGCTGTTGTAAAATCTCCATGTATCACTCCTGAGTCGTGGAGCTTTGCAAGAATTCTTCCTATCTCTTGAGGAATACCTTCAGGAATACTCTCAAGGTCCTTCAGGGCAACTCCCTCAAGAATCTCAAAATACAATGTAAATCTGCTGCACGCAATAAGTCGTGGGACAGGTACTCCTGCGCGGTGGGCTCTTTCCATGCATCTGGCCTCCCGCTTTGTCCTTCCCTCTCTTAGTTCAGTATCAAGCTCCTCTACTCTATACTCCTTTCTGCCACGAACCTTTGCTGCAACCCTATTACCAATAAATTTCACAGTGTAGATCTCCGCCTCTGCTCCCCTGGATAATAACCGCATTTAATCAGCCAAGTATTCCACATCATTTATCCGATATCTCTGCATATAATCACAATCTTCTACTTTTACGCCATACCCCCTTTTCAATACTCTTTCCGCGAGCAGCGCAATCATGGCACCATTGTCTGCATTAAACTCATTAGGCGCAGCACCGAACTTTATCTTGTGCTCCCTTGCAACACTCTCTAGCATCGCCTTCAACCTTTCACTCTGTGCAACTCCGCCGCACACGCAGAATTCTCTGCTCTTGGTAAGAAGAAGCGCACGCTCTGCTGCCTCGCAAAGCATTGCAAAGGCCGTTTCCTGCAGGGAGAATGAGACATCTTTTTTACTATTCCTTTTGGATAGCTCGACAGCCTTTGTCATAAGTCCTGCAAAGGCAAAGTCCATGCCCTTTACAGTATATGGCAACTTTATGTATTTTCCCCCAGTAGCTATCTTTGCAACGCTAGACCCCCAGGCAGGATCAAGCCCTATTTTTCTAGCGAAAGAATCCAGCATGTTACCTACACCAATATCAAACGTCTCCCCAAGAACCAAATAATGTCTTCTTTCAGAGTCGAGCTTAAGAATCTGCGAGTTCCCTCCGCTGACATATAGTGCCAGAGGATCTCTCATATTGGAAAGGCGTTTTGCTACCTCTACATGTGCCATTCCGTGGTTAATCGGAACAATATCTACATTCAATTCATTGGCCATTGCCTTTGCCTTGCTCATGCCAACCTTAAGGCACGGGCCTATTCCGGGCCCCATGGTATATCCTATCCCTGAGATATCTTTGAGTCTAACGTCTGCCCTTTCCAAAGACCTCAAAATAACTTCATCCGCATTCTTATTGTGGAATTCAGCAACCTTTATTGGTATCATGCCTGAATTCCCTATTGGGTAAACCGATTTCTCATTAGAGAGTATTCTCCCATTCTCCACTATTCCTACTCCGAACGTATGTGCACTGCTTTCTATACCCATGGTTGGCATCACATTCAACCTGCAAAGAGAAAATACTAAAATACTAATCAGGAAGATATTTATTATGGTTTTGTTTGAGATAAACAAGCAACTTAATGCCTTCAAGGCGATTCCATTCAAAACCCTCACATGTGGTTATTGCGAATCTCCGGTCCTATCTCCTACTAAAGATTCTGCCTTTTGTCAATTCTGCGGTGCATACACGGAAGATGCCAAAACCCAGGAAAAACCCGAAGACACTGCCTTCCATAATGGGTTGGCGAAGATACAATCTTCGATACGCGGCGGGGCTCTTGGCGATGCAAAGGCACTTTCATCCACGCTCTTCACAAAACTCACTGATCCTGAAAAATTATTCTGTGGAGGCAACATCTACCTCTTTTTATCAGACCAAACTTATTCAAGCAAGGATTATGCCATAACGGGATTTATGGAGAAAAATTCCGCAAACGTTTACGAATCTCTAGATCTGACCTCAAAATCCAAAGAATTTTTTTATAAAACCCTATGGTTGATAGACGCGTCAAAACCCGAGGAAGCTAACGAACGAGCACTTTTCATCGCATTTCTTTGTTGCATATACCTAAAGCAACACAAGAAAGCAAAAAGACATCTCGACCTACTGGGATCACGAGAAAAGCCAACACTGATCAGGAGATATGCAGATATGATATACTCTGTAGAGACCGGTAGCCAGAATGCCAAAGCACTTATCGAAAGCCTCCTCGGACAAAAAGAGGTTAACACCTTCTTTTACATGGGAAAGTATCTTGCCAAATCAAAGAAGCTTACCGAAGCAGAAGCTCTGCTTGCAGCCATAACCTCAATATGCAAGCATCCGCAGGCAGAAGAGCTGCTAAATAAGATTAGGAACACCGAGCAGGCGCTTTCTCTGCAGTGAGTCAAACACGAACTAATTAATACTTTTACAATAAAATACATAATGTCGGTGTCATTCTATGCCTAACAAGACCGTAATCTCTGTTGTAATATTCATACTTTTGATAGTCGTACTTGTGGTTTATCTTGCAACACGGCCAAGTTCTTTTATACCTCAGCTAATACATCTGCCAACAGGCAATACCAACACCATAGTCAACACAACCAATAAAACACCATCAAATAAAACAATAACAACCAACACAACTAACAATACGAATTCTTCTGGTTTGAGTGGTGAGTGTATTTCAAGCACTGAAACGGTTCCGGTACCTAATGGGAACTTCAGTCTCGGCACCTATCAGTCCTGGACTACAACTGGTCTTGGGTTTGGATCCGAACCCTTTAACATAATCTCTGCAAATAATGAAGGCGCTTATTACGGGGCGCCATGGTCTGGATACAATGGTACATTCATCGCCACAACCTATTCTGGTGGAATTTCATTCCAGGCAGGAAACCTGACTTCAGATTACTTCTTAGTTACGGAGCCTTACCTCAATTTTAAGATAATCTCTCCACAAAACAACCAACTATATCTGGAGTTATTGACAGACAACAAAACCTTCATCAAGATTTATTACAATACCTATCAGGCCGCAAACAATACTGAGGCAGCAACCCACTTTGTAAATGCCAGCATCCCTCTAATAAGTCTTCTATGCAAATATGTGCGCGTCAGGGTAGTGGCAAATGTTCTTGGCACAGTCACCACCAGAGATCAATATCTGGCAGTGACCGACTTTCAGCTCTCCAGGGCCCCACATGCCGAAAGCGGCATAATCGTCAATCAAACAATATCTTGAGCTGGCTCTTTATGGGAGGTGGACTAAGACTCTATAATACCTTGACAAGACGACTAGAAGAGTTCCAGCCATTGGAAGACGGGAAGATAAGATTCTTTGTATGTGGACAGACTGTTTATGATGATGCACATCTGGGACATGCAAAAGCATACATTAATTTTGACATAGTAGCAAGATGGCTAAGGCATCTAGGATACACACTGCATTACATTCAGAACATAACCGACATTGACGACAAAATAATCACCAGGGCAAAAGAATCACACAAAGACCCCACTGCGCTCGCAAGAGAGTTCGAGTCCAGATTCATGGAAGACATGGAGAAGATAGGAGTGAAGAAGAATGTAGACCAGTATCCACGCTCCCACGATTACATAGATGAGATTGGTCTTCAGATAGGTCTACTGCTCAAAAAAGGATATGCATATCTTTTGGACGGAGACGTTTATTACGACGTATCCAAATTCGAGGATTACACAAAACTCTCCGGTATGAAGCTCGAAGAGCTTGAGAAGCATAGGATCGAGCCCAAAGTCGGAAAAAGAAACCCTTACGATTTTGCGTTATGGAAAGCCTCAAAAGAAGGAGAGCCAAGCTGGAAGATCTCCTTGGATCTGAACGGAAAAGAGATAACTCTGGACGGCAGGCCAGGATGGCATATAGAAGATACCGCAATAACCCATGCAATATTCGGGCCACAGTATGATTTGCACGGAGGCGCAATAGAGCTCATATTTCCTCATCATTCCAACGAGATAGCCCAAGCCGAAGCCGCTTTCGGCAAAAAACCCTTTGTTAAATACTGGTTGCATGCCGGAGTACTCAACATAAAGGGAGTAAAGATGAGCAAGAGCCTCAGAAATTTCATAAAGATACGAGATGTATTTCCATTATACTCAGCAGAGACTCTTAGGCTCTTGATATGCTCTACCCATTACAGAAAAGAGATGGACTATGACGAGAATCTCATAAAGAACGCCGGAAGGAAGTTATCTTACTTATATGCTGCCCTTGGCATATTTTATAATATGCGCGAAGGAGCCTCAAACAAAGAGGGCTCCGAACAGATAAAAAAAGAAACAACCCTGTTTGTAGACGCATTCACAAAAGCCATGAACGACGATTTTAATACGCCCCAAGCATTGACAGAACTTACCCTTATAATTAATAAACTCAGAGAATTTGCCGAAACAAATAATGAGATCGATGCCGAAGCAAAGATCCATGCACTCTCATCCATTCTTAAAATGGCGAATACTCTTGGAATTCTCACAAACGAGGGTTACAAAACAGAGATAAGCACAACAGCAATGCACCTTATAAGTTATCGAGAACGACTTAGACAGGATAAGAACTTCGGGGAAGCAGATACTATACGTGAACGCCTCAAGAATGAGTTCAAAATACTCCTTGAAGATACAGAATATGGTACCATTTGGTACAAAGAGCAATAATTTATATGTCCTCTTACATTGGAACAGATTACAGATAATATTTAAATATAAGTTAGTATAATACCTAATTAGTGTAAAAATGTCTAGTTCAGCTACGGCGAAATCTGGTATTAAAGACACAAGCTCAAGACTCTCTGTTTTTCACGAAACGCAAAGAAACGCAGACCGCGCACTTTACGATGCAATGCACGGCAAAGTCTCGCTCTCAGAATTAGTCCGTTCGATAAGAAGCGCCCATACGGGTGAGCACGAACTAGAACAGAAAGCTGAAGCAGACTTAAACTTATTTAATTCAGCAGGACAATTATCTTTCGGGCAGCAGGTCAGAAAGTTCATAAGAGAGAATCCTCTACTCGAATCAATGCATCAGAATCTGGAAGTCGGGGTAGCACTTATTGTGATAGGTGTGGCAAGATTATATTCAAGATTCTCAGAACACGGGTCTAGATCAAATGAAGTCAAAGCCGCTTCCCAAAACAACGCAGTTGAGGTTAAGAAACCTGCAACCAATGCAGAAACACCTGTTGTCGTTCTGTCTGCTATAAGGCGCGAAGGCGAAGAGGACAGACTTCCAGAAGCAGCCTAACCCTTAGCACTCTTTTTTATCTTAAGTGCACCTTACTTCTTAATCTTGTGAATATAAACCAAGATCGGTTACTGGGTGAAGAATGTAGCGTTGCCTCTCTTCTTTTATATTTTTTCCTGATTTCATCTTCCGCAACAGGTCATTATGCAAAGACCGCACCCGGTTGTGATAAATATCTGGTGGCAAAATTCAGTTATTTCTATTAGTGAGCACTGCAGAAATAAAAAGGAGCTAAACAGGTACAGGTTATTTAAATTCTCAATATCATCAATATCTATGCTCCGAGAATATCTTATTGTAGCAACAATAGTATTGTCCCTGCTGATTACAGGAGCCAATGCGGTTTCTCCTCCTAATTCCATTATCACATACGTTCCAATATCTCTTACCAACAGCCAAAGCTCCGCATTCACATACAATTCCCAGGTGATGATATCAGTTAATTCGCTGGCGTACAAGAATCATGAGGCATCTAACCTCCGGAACATCGAGTTCTTCTATTTTAATGGGACGTTGATACCTAGTTGGCTTGAGGGAAATGCCACAGACGAGCTAAACGCAAAAAGCCTCTATACATCAATGAATACCATTTACTGGCTGAGGATAGTCCCTGCAAACACATTCCTTGCTGCGGATTCTTCAAACACTATATACATGGGTTTCGCTCCTGCCTCAAACAACCTGATTGACACGGGGATCACCGGCGAGGCCCCGCAACTGAGCTGCTCAGGTAATTCCGTAAATTCAATGGCATGCAATGGCACATACGCCCAATATGACAATGGCGGAAACGTCTTCCCACTATATCTCAACTTCAACGGGGTTTCGCAACCCAGCGGCTGGACATCTGTTGACACCGGCGGAAGCTTCACTTTTGACAATGGGCTCATGGAATTCGCTGCGACTGGCGAGAGCGCAGCCATGTATGAGACAAACGGATTATACAATCCACAAGGCAATGTGATCGATGGCCTGTTCAGGTCTACTACATCTGGCTCCGATCAGCTTGTCGGTTGGACAGATAGCATTCCGACGGGCAATAATAACTCCTGGCGGGGCATAACCGGCAATGCCATCGGAGCAGGCGCTGGCGGAGGCTCTCCTGCCAAATTTGAACTCGTTTATGTCGACAACGGAATAAGTTCAAATGTAATGTATTCGGTAAATCCTGGCACTCCCTTTGTGGCAAGCGCAAGCTGGCAGGGAAGCAGTGCAAGCGCAACATGGAATTATACAACTTCAGAGACAACGAACTCTGCAGTTTCAGAAAGCAGTGCATATCCGATGCTCTATGACAACAATGGCCAGACAGCAAGCTATCAATGGTTCAGGATGCGTCTCAATCCTCCGAACGGAGTAATGGCATCAGCACAATTTAACAGCCTCGTCAGCCTCTTGCCTTCGCCTTCCATCTCCATTGCCAATGCGATCACGCCAAATTCAATAGACGTCGTTGTCAACTCTCCCTCTGACAATGCGCTTGTAACTGCAACATGCTATTCTGGAGACACCTGTCAGATAGATAATTCCGCAGGCAATGTGCTTGCATCTGGCACTACTACTGCGACTCTCACATACAACTCTCTGCCTTTGGGTTACTCCACTCTCTATGCAAACGATATAACTGACGGCATGGTCTCTGGCATTGCAAGCGTCACGAGGGTTACAGTTATCAATTCCATCCCGTACACGTTCGTGAACAATGGCGATACGCCATTCTCGGCAAACACCTCGCTGAGCATAGACTTCAACGCCCTGGCCAACCAGAGCATAGAGTCAAACAGCCTGAATAACACATTGATATATTTCAAGAATGGCACTGTTGCGTATTCCTGGATTGAGGGCAACCAACTAAACCAATTCTCCCCAGCCAACCAGCTCTACGAAGCAACAAATGTAATCATCTGGTTTAAGTCCCCACCATCCAACACATTCCTGCCTGCCGAAACAAAAGGGATTACCATGGCTACAGTGTATCTGGGCTTCTCAAATATCTCAAACAACATCATCGACGGCAACTTCACCGGCGAGGCACCATACCTGAGCAACAATTATGCAGAGTATGATAATGGCGGAAACGTCTTTGAGCTATATTTCAACGGAGATACTCCTATAAACAACTTTACCGTTGGCAACGGCTTCACTCTGACTCATGCTAGTGGTGTTACCATAAACAATGAGGTAGTAAATGCGCTTCAAGTGCAGGGTTCATGCAGCTATCCATGCCTTTCTTATGTATATAACAAAGGCGCGCCAAACAAGCCCACAACACTACAGGCAGCTGTAGCCAACAACCACCACGGTTCCAACCTTGCATCTATAGATATACAGAATAGCAATACTGCCGAGTCGTCCACCACAGATCTCGAGGCAGTCTACTCTGGCTACAGCGGCGCAGGTTTCTCCCTGGCTTACATACAATCAGGATCCTACTATGCAAACATTGATTCGCAGGGGAGCGTGACGACCAGCCTAGACTTTTATACTGTATACTATACTGGCTCTTCAAACAGCAGCTTTAAAGGCAGCATCTCCCCAACACTATACTCTGGCGGGTGGAGCGGCACAGTATCAACGAACCCACTGGCATCTGACAATACTTTGTACATAGGGGACGGGGTAGGCAACAATCCCAGTACGCCCACGAACGAGTATATCGAGTTTGCGAGAGCGCTAGTCCCGACCCCCCAAGGAGAATCATCCTCATCTTCTTCTTATACATTGCCAATCATAGCTGCGCCTTCTCCTTCTTCACAAGTCGTCACACAAGGGCAGAATGCAACCATCAACGACTCAGGGCTTTCCAAAGGCAAGGCACCGTATTCCTATCAATGGTACGCGTCTGTAAGCAGCATTCCCACACAGACAGCTGCAAATGCCCTTGAAGCAAACACCCTGCTTGGTATCGGCACCACGAGCGGCAAGGCGCAGTCTGAGAACGCACTCTTCACTACGAATGTTGTGACACCCACAGGCACATACTACTTCATCTTATATGGTACAGATTCGTATGGAACCACTCTCAATACAACTGCCGCATCTGTAACTGTGGTCCAACAACCTTCATCAAGCAATGGACCAAGCCCAGAGAGGCAGATAACAATATCAGACAACATAAACTCTGCTTCAGATTCATCAGCGCCCGTAATCACCCTCAATTCTATAAAATATTATCAGAACCAGCTACCTGCCAAAATCTTTATAGGCCCAAATACTGCAAATGTGATCTTCTCCTGCTCCGTGATCATAGGCAGCAACACCTTCGCCTACCAGAGCGATGTCTATGGGCTTGGGGAGGGATATTTTTGCAACCAGACATACATGACTTCTGTAGCTAACATTGAGGTTATATATGCAATGGAAAGCAGCACTACGACTACTACAACAACGTCTATCACGACCTCAGCATCAACCACCACTTCAACAGTCTCTTCCACCACCATACCTTCTACTACAATCATCCCAATTCTGCCAATACCTGAATTTGAGCACTTGCTCGTTAACATATCAGCAGATTCACCAGCAACAATAAACATTACCGCATATGGCATACAGCTCGCCTTGATGACCACATCGAACGTAATCACTCCTGTCAACGTGACCATATCAAATGTAACTAGGTACAGCTCCACACCGAGAAATTACAGTAAGATAGCCGTATTCGAACTTAATGAATCGCCTTCAGAGAACATAAGCGTCAACGTCGCCTTCTCGTTTGAGTGCAGTGCTGGACACACTCCCGTACCATTCATGCTTGTGAATGGGACATGGCAGCAGGTATACAACGCAGTGGCGCTGCAGAATCCTTGCAGGATAACCTTACTGGCACCATCAGGGCATCAGGTTGGCATATTCCAACCTGCGTCATCTTCATCAAATGTGCCAACAGAAAATGTCTCGGAAACCACGACCAACTACTACCTAACTTACGCCACAGTTGCCATAATCAGCATACTAATACTATTCACGTACACGAGAAGAAGGAAAAGGAAAGCATCACAATCATGAAGGTAATCCCGGCCTTCCCGAAAGCGATTTAATATACGGCCATCATACATATGGAATTCTAAACAAAGCCAGCCGCGATACTTGCAATTCATGCTCTGCAAATCTTTCTTTATCGATCCATAGCGCGGCTCTCTTCGCCTCTTGAAGCGCTGCATGTGGGTCTCATCACTATTCGCAAGATCTCTAGATGCCATTTCGGCGCAGTCTGGCCTGCATCTAGATATAGCTTGTTGAAAGTCTCTAAAAGCCAACCCGAACCCGCGTTTTCTGATTTCCTGCTTGGTGTCTTGCCTCTGGTTTTGAACCCAGAGCCATAGATGCTAGATTTCAATGGGGCTGCCGAGATCTGAACTCCTTGTGTCATGTCCCATAGAAACGGGCATGACGGGATTTGAACCCGCAACCACCTGGTCCGAAGCCAAGTGCGCTATCCAAGTTGCGCCACATGCCCACATCTATAATAAGCTGTGCAGTAGCTAAATACCTAACTGAAGAGCGCAACACCAAACCTTTTAACTTTTCATGATTATGTATTAATGTGATTTCATGGTTGCTATAGGCGAGAAGACCCCAGACGTTAATCTTGTAGATACAGAACTCAGGCATACAAATCTTTCAAAAGCGATAGCAGGAAAGCCTGCAATAATAGCATTCTTTCCAGGAGCCTTTACCAGCGTCTGCACTGCAGAGCTATGCAAGTTCCGGGACAGCATGTCTGAATTTAACTCTATCAACGGAAGTGTTTATGCGATAAGTGTAGACGGACCCTTCTCAAACAAGGCCTTCAAGGAGAAAAACCGCCTGAACTTCACAATACTTAGTGACTATAAGCGCGAAGCGGTAAAACTGTTCGGTATAGAACTGAATAATTTTGCTAACCTTTCAGGCTATACTGCTGCAAAGAGAGCTGTTTTCATAACAGATCATAAAGGAACCGTGCGCTACAAATGGGTATCTGATGATCCAACAGTCGAGCCAAATTACAATGAGATAAAGAGGGCATTGGAATCTGCAAGCAAGGAATAATAAAAATGAACCAATGATTTATGCCTTATGCCTCTACTCTCTCAACCATCTCAAGTCCATTAATGAACTCTTCCCTTATTTTTCCAAGAAGCTCCTTGTATTCTTTTCTCTCCTCCTTCGGTATTATGTGAAATAGCCACATGGAGAACAGGTGGTCATTGATGTTTGAATTTACAACCTCCTCAACATCACCCTCACTAATGTCCTTCCACTTATCATTAAATGCGACAGCAGTCTCGCCGCTTATTGCATCCTTATCAAAATCTCCATCTCCGTGTACATATTTAAACGTCTTCCAAGAATGGTTTGAGGACAAGGCAGCTATAAGCATAGCTTTTTTTCTGAATTCAGCATCTTCCTGACAAAAATTTTTTTTCTTCGCAACCTTTTTTACCACAGAAACAAAGTACCCGTATTTATTGAAGATCATCCTATTTGGCATCCAATCAACCACACATTCCCTATCTTATTAGAGAGCATATGCTTAATAAGACTACTGATGAATACCTTCTATTCCGAGCATAATTGATGAATTTAATCTTCGTTGTGCTTTCCTTACATCTAGTCTAAAAGTACCACTTGAAGAAAACCTTATATAAATATTCATTACAATTGTTAAATCTAATTGCATGTGATTGTATGATAACAGGAATAGAAATAAGCAAGGTAGAAGCGAATAGGAATCTCAATGATGTTATATCTAACATGAAATTCAATATCAACTTCGATGATGTTAAAGTCGAGAACGAAACAGTGAACGTTGCGTTTACTTTTACTGCAGTATATGAGAAAGGCGAACCCAGCAGCGAAGAGACTGTCGGAGATCTCAAGATAATTGGAACAATAATATCAAAAGAGGGAAAGAAGGAGACAGAAGAAATCAGCTCAACATGGAAGAGCAAGAAAACACTTCCAATAAGGTTCGCAGAAGATGTCATAAACCTTCTCAACTTTGAATGCGGAGCAAGAGGCACCCTGGTAGCATACTCTATAGGATTTGCAGCGCCTCTCCCATTATCGAGGGCAAAGCTCCAAGAGACTAATGTGGGTTCAGGAGCCGCATAATCCCGCTCTCTTTTTATTTTCTCTTTCAGGCACCATCTTTGGTGCACTGCCTGTGATTGTGATGGAAGAAAAGGAGATATCAGGCATAGTTCTAGATGTGGATTATGTAACTATTGATGGGAATAGCAGAATACGAGTAACCCTAAAGAGTTCTGGAAAGACAATTCCATTGATCGATCCGGAATTCAGACCCTATTTTTATCTAATACCAAAGAGCCCAAATTTTGGTCAGGAATCTCTTGCATCAACAACCATAATTGAGAATGGCGAGACGATACGCGTTGCATCTGTGGGTTCTGCTGATGTAAGCCTCTCAGGAAAGCCCGCAAAGGCATTCAAGATCTTTGTAGAGAATACAAAACACGTTCCAAAACTGAAAGACTACTTTGCGGAGTTTGGTGTATGCTACGAATACGATATCCTTTTCTGGAAGCGCTACCTGATCGATAAGCAAATAGTCCCTCTTCAAGGCGTACTTGCAAAAGTTGAGGAGAGAGACAACACTCTTCTAATAAAAGAGATCCTGCCCGCAAAGGCTCCTGAAGAGAAATTAACACACATCTGCTTTGACATAGAGACGTATAACCCCCTAGGAATACCGAGACCGGACAAAGATCCTGTCATAATGATAAGCTATACTGACGCCCAGAAGAGCGCGATGCTTACTTTCAAAGAAGTAAGCAAGAACTTTGTAACTACACTATCTAGTGAGAGGGAGATAATATCTGAGTTTGTTAGTATAATCAGGAGAGGAGACTACGACCTGATTGTAGGCTACAACTCATCAAATTTTGATATACCTTATCTAATGGATCGTGCAGACGCAAACAAGGTTGATTTCAGCATATCAAGATATGGTGAGAAGGCAAGAAAAGAACATCATGGTCTGGTCGAAACAGTAAAAATTCCTGGAAGAATAAACTTGGATATTTACACTGTGGTCAAGTTCGTGTACATCGTTGGTGCATCTGAAAAATTGATAAAGGTCAATAGGCTTACTCTCGGAGACGTTTATGCAGCAATAACTGGTGACAAAAAATTAATGGTGGAAAAACGCGAAATCTGGCAGATGTGGGATGGTCCAAAAGAAGAATTAGATGAACTGTCAGAGTACTCAATGGCAGATTCCATCTCCTTAAATAAACTATTTGAATTCTTCATGCCCTTAGAGATAGAAATATCCAAAGTCGCAGGGACAACCCTCGCGGAGACCAGCATATCAACAACCGGCCAGCTTGTAGAGCACATTCTCATGCGATACGCCAGAGAAAATAATGAGATGATACCAAACAAACCCTCAGAACGCGATATAAAAAATAGGCTAAGTAATCCAATAGAGGGCGCGTATGTCAAGTCTCCAGAAGCCGGAATATATGATAATATAGCAGTATTCGACTTCCGCAGCCTATATCCTTCAATAATAATAGCGCATAATATAGACCCATCAACAATCTGCGATGATGAAAACAAAGATCATTTTTCAACCCCAATAAACACGATGTTCAAAAAGAGCCCCACAGGTATAATCCCAAAAGTCCTCCGCATGCTCATAAACGAGAGAAAGGAAGTCAAAAAAGCGTACAAAGAGGATCCAAACAACATCTCTCTCGGAGCAAGATCTCAGGCACTCAAGATAATCGCAAATTCCTTTTATGGGTATCTTGGCTATGCCAGATCCAGGTGGTATTCCAGGGATTGTGCTGCCAGCGTTACCGCCCTTGGGAGAGCTTACATAACGAAGATCATGGAAGATGCAGAAAGATCCGGTTTCAAGGTTCTTTACGGAGATACAGATTCCATCTTTCTCCAGCTTGGTTCTAAGAGTAAAGAAGACGCTATTGGATTCATGAGGAAAGTAAACGAATCCCTTCCTGATACGATGGAGCTCGAGCTAGACGACCTATACACTCGCGGAGTATTCGTTGGAAAACGCGGGAGCAGTGGCGGCGCAAAGAAGAAGTATGCAATGCTCTCAGAATCCGGAAGAATAAAAATAAAAGGATTCGAGCTTGTAAGAAGGGATTGGTCTAATATCGCAAGAGAGACACAGAAGAAGGTACTGGAAACCATACTAAAGGAAGGCAGCAAGGAGAAGGCGGTCAATATACTCCGCGATGTTGTAAGTGACCTGAAGGCAGGGACTGTCGAGAAAAAGGACCTGGTAATATATACTCAACTCAGAAAGAAGATAGATAGCTACGACTCCACCTCCCCAGAGCTCGCCGCAGCAAAGAAGGCAATAAAGAGGGGAGACAAAAGGCGCGACGAGTTGGAAAATGCGGCTCTTGGATATATAATAACAAAAACAGGGAGCAGCATATCAGACAAAGCAGAGTTAGAGGAATTCGCAAAAGATTATGATCCTGACTATTACATCAATCACCAAGTAATTCCCGCAACCCTGAAGATACTGAAAGAGTTGGGTTTCTCCGAAGACGAATTGAAGAATGGCGGAGCCCAAAAAAGACTGTGATACAATGGCAGAATATAATTTCGAAGAACTCAAAAAAGTGGCTAAAGCATCGAGCGAAGCGCTTGAGCATTCGCGCAGTGCAGTAAAGGATGGGAGAACCCTCTTGGAAGTTGCCGAAGAGATAGAATCTTTCATTAAAAATAAGGGATATGCTCTTGCATTTCCCGTGAACATCTCTATAAATGAGATAGCGGCACACTATACTCCCGGGCGCGATGATACTTCTGTTTTCGAAAAAGGGGATGTTGTAAAGATAGACCTTGGCGCAAGAAAAGGCTTTTATCTGGGGGACTGCGCTATAACAATAGACCTCTCTGAAGGCGAACATGAAAAGATGATACATGCTGCCGAGGAGGCTCTGGAAGCTGCGACAAGCCTGGTAAAAGCTGGCAGGAGGGTTTGCGAGATCGGGGGGGAGATAGAATCCGTCTCCAAGAAGTACGGCTTTATCCCTGTAAAAAACCTCGGTGGTCACTGTATAGAGGAAGAGGAACTGCACGCAAGCATATTCATTCCAAATTACGACAATGGTGATCAGACAACGCTGGAGGAAGGTCAGATAATATCAATAGAGCCATTCCTTACAAACGGGGCTGGTTTTGTGAAAGAGACAGAAACTGTTGGGATATTCCAGAAAGGAGGAGATATCCGAACACGACTACCAGCCACAAGAGAAATCGTTGAGTACATAGATAAAAATTATTTAACGTATCCTTTTGCAATGAGATGGCTTGAACGGTCGTTTGATAGCTTTAAGGCCAGAAGGGCTATCTCAGAGCTCCTCGGAGGTGGCGTTCTGGAAGAGTTTCCAGTCCTTGTCGAAGAAAAAGGCGGGATTGTTGTCCAGGCAGAGAAGGAATTCATTGTAGAGAAAGATTCGTGCACAGTGCTTACTCGCTGAAGTCACCTTCTCTTTCTATCTTTATTAAATACTGCGACTATCTTCTTGAATTCGTTTGGAGACTCAAAATTATGGTATACACTTGCAAAGCGTATGTATGCTACGGGATCTAGCTTAAGTAGCTCCCTAATAACCCTGTCTCCTATCTCTCTGCTTCCAACCTCCCGCTTTCCCTTGGCCCTAAGGTCCCTCTCTATCTTTGCGACTACCGCCTCCATCTTTTCCCTACCTATCGGCCTTTTTTCACAGGCTCTTATTATTCCATCGAGTATCTTGTTCCTATCGAAGCCTTCTCTTGTGTTATCCTTCTTAATCACGGTCATGTTAAAAAGATCTATCTTTTCGTAAGTCGTAAATCTTTTCTTACACGACGAGCACATCCTTCTTCTGCGTATGCTGTTTCCGTCTATTGCTTCCCGTGAATCAAGAACTTCAGATTCGCTCTTACCGCAGAAAGGGCATCTCATTTGCACACTACTTGTAGCATTAGACTACTTCAAATACAATATATTGTGTATAAACATTTAAATGGGATGGTGCTTTATAATGTTATCCTGTGGTGATCCCATGATAATAGAGATCTATACTGACGGTGCGTCAAGGGGAAATCCTGGGAAAAGCGCATCTGGATATCTATTCCTGGATGAAAAGGGAAAGCCTCTTTTCAGCCACGTCTTCTATAATGGAATATGCACAAACAACAAGGCAGAGTACACAGCAATAATAGAGGCCCTGAAAACTGCTGCATCCTCCTATGGTAAGGATAATGAGATACGGCTGTATTCTGATAGTGAGCTTGTCGTGAACCAACTCAGTGGTAAATATAAGATCAGGGAAGCGCACCTCAAGCCTCTATATGGCGAAGCAATTGCCCTGCTTGAGACCTTTTCAGGTTTTTCAATCCAGAGTGTAAGGCGAGAAAACAAAAACATTGCGAGCGTTGACCAGGAACTGAATATGCTTCTGGACAGGGTAGAGAAGAATCCTCCATCTTCGCAAAAGACAAGAGCCGAAAGGCAGCGAACACTATGAGATTACCAGATAACTTTAAATATCAAATGCAGCCTATTTTTATTGGTTTTGCGGCACTATTTATAAGCATTACTTAAAATAAAACGGTATTTTTCATGACAGAGAACAACCCGGACTCCCCAAAGGAAGGCCCGAAATCAGACACCAGCAACGCCAAAGCAAAAGATGTTTATACTAAGGCTGGTGTCTTTTTCGAACAGAACAAGTTTGAGGAAGCAATAGGGCTATACACAGATGCCATAAATATAGATCCATCTTATGCCAGTGCCTACTTTAACCGGGCACTGTCCTATGCGATATTAAACAGATACTCTGAGGCCATGGCCGACGCCCAGAAGGTGTTGTCCCTCGAGCCTGAGAGCTTCGATGCTCCTTATGTGATGGGCATAATATACGAGTATCAGCATGATTATGAGACTGCAGCAAGCTGGTATGAGAAAGCACTCAGCAGGAATCCGGGCTATGAACAAGCAAGAGCCAGGCTTGAACAGATAAAGAATAGGATAACGCCATCGCTTCCGGGTCAGCAGGACCAAGCGATCGCGTCTCCACAAGTACAATCAGATGGCACTGTGGTACAGGAGGGCCAGTTGAAGAAGGTCAAGTGGCACAAATCAAACATTACCTTTAAGGACGTAGTCGGAATGAAGAAGGAGAAAACCCTAATCTACGAAAACATAATACTTGCAATAAAGAAACCAGAACTCCTTAAAGCATATGGCAAGAAGATGGGTCTCGGAGTCATATTCTATGGTCCGCCAGGATGCGGAAAGACTTACTTTGTCAATGCGATAGGCGGAGAGACAGGATCAAAGGTAATGATTGCAAGGATAAATGAGATCGTAGATATGTATGCGGGAAATACTGAAAAGAACATGCATGCGATATTCGAGCAGGCAAGGAATAACACTCCTGTAGTGGTGTTCTTCGATGAGATAGATGCTCTCGGTGGCAAGCGCGACGGAGGGGGCGGAGGAGGGGATCAACAGAATTTCATGAGAATGGCCGTAAATCAATTCCTCCAGGAGATGGATGGTGTGGAGAAGAATCCCGAAGGCATATTCGTAATAGGCGCTACAAACCAACCCTGGGACATAGATCCTGCGCTAAAGCGAAGCAAACGATTCGGAGAAGCAATATATATACCACCGCCAGACTACAAAACAAGGAAGCAGGCATTCATATACAACACAAGAAAGATGCCAATAGGCAGAATTAATTTTGGCAGGCTCGCAAGGGCAACGATCGGCTTTTCTCAGGCAGACATAGAAGAGATATCTGACAAGGCCGCTCTAATACCTGCAGCAGAGGAGGACAGAACTGGAAAGAGCAGGAAGATCCTGATGCGCGATTTCCTTAGGATGATAAAGACACACGGAAACACGCTGGATGAATGCCTGCTTCCTTGTTTTGTAGTCTTAATAAGCAAGACCGAGACCCAGATTGTTGACGGCAAGAAACAGACAATAGTTAAGGAGGGGAAGCTCTCCGCAGAAGAAAAGAGCAAGTACAAAGCCTTAATCAAGGACGTAAAGAGGAATAGCAACCCTATTTATTCCTCAATAAAAAAGGTCATAAGATACATCTCGCTTTACGCAGTATGATATCTCTTTTTAAATATTTTCAGAAAAGCAGTAATCATGAAAGAACTCTTTCCATTGAACGTGGGGATAAGCAAGATACGAGGCATGCTTAAACTAATAAAAGAGAATGGAGGATCCATGGAGCTCTCCAGGCTTTCCAGTTATTCTGAAGAAGACATAGGGGATCTAATGCTTCTAATAGAAGCAGCAAACCTCCTAAATCTCTCTAAGGTCAAGAATACTACAATAGTATTGACAGAAAAGGGAAAGTCTCTGACACTTGCAAATTCCTCAAAGCTTCTAAGAGACGAGATAATAAAGATAGAGCCATTCAAAAGCATCCTCACTGCGGTATCAAAAGAGAGGATGACAACAACCGACATATCAGATTATCTTCGGTCTAAAAAGATAATCTTCCATGCCGATGAGAAAACAAATGTCCTACTTATAAAAAACCTGCTGTTAAACTGGTGCATACGCACAAAGATGCTCAAGTATAATAGCAGAAAAGATCTGTGGTGCGCTTTCTGATTCTATTTGGCCAGATCCGCATATACTCTGTCCACAATATCTAAGAACTCACTGCTCCTCTTGTTCCTGGGCCGCCCAAGCCTGACGTTTTCGACTACTTTGATGTGTGTTGGTTTGTCTGAAAGGATGATAATCCTGTCGCTCACCTCAACCGCCTCTTCAACATTATGTGTCACCATTATAACACAACTAACAGAGATGCTTTTGTTCCTTAGCATCTCTATGACATCTGCCCTCAATGCGCTAGCGGTCAGCTCATCCAATGCGCTGAAAGGTTCGTCCATCAAAAGTACTCTCGGCTCTGAAGCTATCGCCCTTGCCATTCCAACACGCTGTTTCATGCCTCCGCTAAGTACATTAGGATATGAGTCCTCAAATCCCCCAAGCCCGAAACTTTCTAGAAGCATGGTTGCCTTCTTTCTCCTATCCTCTTCACTCATCTCGGTTCCAGACAAGCCAATTTCCACATTCTCTAAGTTAGTTAGCCAAGGCAGAAGCGCAAAATCTTGAAATACGAAAGAGATGCCCCTAGTCGGCCCATCTATATCCTTTCCCATATATAAAACGCGACCGCCAGTTTGTGTGATAAGTCCAGCAATTATCCTAAGAAGCGTACTTTTTCCACAGCCAGAAGGCCCCACAAGCGACACGAATTCTCCAAAATGTGCTGAAAAAGATATATTATCTATAATCTCTGTGCCACTCTGGCCATATGAGAAAGATACATTCTCTATCTTTAGTATCTCCTCTTTTCTACTTGTAGACATCAGACACCCTCTTATAGAGTCTTTTCCATATGAACGTATTTATTAATAAGATCATTGCTGTAAGGTTGAGAAGGCCAAGAAGCATCATTTCAAAATTCCCAGATGCAAGAGAAAGGTCAAGAAACTTTCCCATACCTATTCCAACTGAACTTATAACACCACTCCCACTGCCTCCTATCCCTGTAGTAGTGAAATACTCTGCAACGATGCTTGCATTCCACTCCGCAGCTATTGCTGTCACGCTTCCAGTAACTAATCCTGGCAAGAGCGCCTTAATATAAATATTTTTCCACGCCTTCCACTTCTTCACACCGAATATTTTCTTAACTTCCATTATCTCAGGGTTAAGACTCCTCAGATTTCCTACTGCGCTGAATATCACATACCATATCCCGCTAAGAAAGAAGACTGACAAGGCCACAAGCTCACCATTCTTGAGGGAGTATGCAATTGCCGGCAGTATTATTGTTGCGGGAATTGAAGCGAGAATCTGAAAAAGTGCAAGGTATCTCTGGCCATGCTTTGCTACAAATACGATGTACGCAGACAATGGCACCGCGATAACCATAAATATGGCGAACACCCCCCACACTCTTACAAACGTAGCCGCAAGGCTAAGGAGAACAAACGATTCCTGGGCAACTATATCTGGATGCTTAAATAGCACATACCCAGAGATCAGAACAAGGAGAAAGACAAGCGGGTATAGTATGGTCTTAAGCTGGTGTTTATCCGCATCTTGACTTACTTTCTTTATCAAATGCCTCTTTGGTTGATTTGTTCTCTTCACAAATCCTGCTCCAAAGTAAGTAACCTTCTTTATGAATAATTCATTGATGTCAAAATGATAGCGTTTCCTCTCTTTTTTGTAATTCTCCCTGCTGTATCTATATGCATAATTCTGTAGCGGAACGAAGAACAAGAACCTGGTTCCGATAACAAACAGTATGAAGATTATAATACCTAAAATATAACCAAATGTCTGACCTCCGCTTGCAAGTCCTGTAAGAGCTATCCCTATCCCATGATGGACTTCATAGGTTGCGTTTCCTGCAGAGAATATCTCGCTTGTAACAAGATAAAAAAGCCCTATAGACCAGGAAAGTATGGATTGTTCAGTGATCCTTGGCAATGCCGCAGGCGCGTATATCTTCGTCAGACGCTGCAAAGGCCCTAAATGGTAGGTTGATGCTATCTCAAGGAACTCACTTGGCATTGTCTTTATCGCTTCATAAACTCCAAAGATTATGTTCCATATCATGCTTGTTACTACAAGGAAGATGACCGCAGCGTTTATCCCTATATATCCTGGCAAGAATCCGACTATCAAAAATATTGCTATGGGGAAGAATGCAAGTATCGGAAGCGTCTGGAAGATATCTACAAGCGGCAATATTAACTTCTCACCAATCCTCGATCTTGCAGCAAAGATCCCTACGAAAAAGCTTATAATAATGGATATGAATAAAGCAGCAAACATCCTAAGCCATGAGTATATGGTATCTAATATCAGCCCAGAAAGAAGACCTACAAGCGCAGCCATGCTTATAAGAAGAAAAAAAACCTTAAAAAGCTGTTAGACTGATCGAATAGCAAAAAAGGGAAAAACCTTATATTACTGTCTTCTTTTAGCTTATTGGCGATTGGGATGAAGAAAACTACACAGCAGGTGAGAAAGAGGGTTGTCAAAACGCAGAGCTCCAAGAAGCGTGGCAGACTGCATATTCCTTTCAGAAAGGCGGTGGACGCCGATGCCGAGACTCTGTTTATACGATACTTAATGGAATCTGACTACTGCTATGATGTTAATCCTATATCAAGATACCTGCTGTACAACGCAACTCCGTCAACAAAGAAGCTTGTTTATGGCTTCGGCCACCATCTTGGAATAAGAATACACCAGGAGTCTGGATCTTCAAAAAATCTCCTGCCTGCGCTCTTGGAAAAAATAGGGGTCGGGAAAACCCTATATATCCCTTCTGCAGAGACCTTAATTATAAAGTCAACACCACGAGTAACAATCAACAGCGGTATACTTGCGCATATAATGGAAGCAGGAATCATCTCTGGGTACCTCTCCTCCTTCACCGGAGAGACGGTGGCCACTAGGGAGACTGCATGTTCCTTCAATGGCGACGGGCTATGCAAGTTCGAGTCGTACGCCAGCAACACCGATCCTGACTTTAGTGACAAGCTCGCAGAAATAAGCGAAATCTTGAAGAGCGCCCTCTCTGATGTAAGTGATACTAGAGCACCAACAAACGGATATTATGCCCTCTTATCAATGATCCCAATGCTCAGTGCTCCTCTTTCAACAGAATTATCAAAGCTGTTATACTTGGCGGGCTCTATGGCTGCCGAGCATTCTGAAAAAGGCAACGAACGAGGTGCATTATCTCAAATCTCATATTTTCTGGATCTGGAAAATACCTTCTTTGAGAAAAAAGGGGTTCGCGCATCAATAATACTAAAATATAAACCTTACAATTCTAATATTCCATTTATAGACCTTTCAGCGTCAATGTTTGCCGGTTTTGCGAGCAGTATGTTTGGCAGGGAAATCGCTGTCGAGAGTGCTGTTGATAATAACAGAAATTATCTCGTAAAGCTCAGTACGGCAGGGCGCATATAACAAACATGTGTTTCAAATGAAGTTTAACTTCTTAGATTCAATAATAAAGTTTGTACCGAGCATTAAGAAGCCCGACAGGCCTCTCTCGCTAAAAGAGAAGCTGAAGTGGACAGGCCTGATAATGACAATCTACTTTGTACTATTCAACACCCCAATCTTCGGTGTGAATGAGGCTCAGATACAGAACTCTGTGCTCCAACTAATAAGCATCATATCTGCTTCAAACATAGGCAGCTTGATGACTGTTGGTATAATTCCTATAGTGCTATCAAGCCTGGTCCTACAGCTGCTTCAGGGAGCAGAGATCATAAAAATAGACCTTACTGATCCAGAGCAGAAGGGAAAGTTCCAGAGCATACAGAAGCTCGTCGCAGTTTCAATAGCTGTTGTTGAATCGATAGTGTATGCGTATGTTGGATACGTTCCAATAATAAGCGGCTTCTTTGTTCTAGTGGTTCTGCAGATGTCACTGGGTGCAGTGATAGTCATCTTCCTTGACGAAACCATGGTGAAATACGGCGTTACTTCCGGTATAAATCTATTCATAGCTGGGGGAGTTGCATACTCAATAATAAACGGTACGGTAAGGATCCTTATTCCGGGTGCGGCTACGGCACTGAGTAATGGCGGAGGCATACCTGGAGCAGTACTGGCAATAGCCCCTCTCTTCTTCACAGCAGTGGTCCTTATCATAAGTGTATACATCTACGACATAAAAGTGGAGCTTCCACTGGCATTCTCACAGTTCAGGGGGATAGGTGGAAGACTTCCAATACCATTCTTATACACAAGCGTAATTCCTGTTATCTTCGCAACAACTTTGTTGCTAAGCTTTACTGTCTGGTTCCGGTTTCTTGCTGGTGTAACAGGAGGCCTTGCGTCCCTAGCCCACTTCATAGCTTATTATCAAAATATCAATGGCGTGCCAACACTCTCTGGGGGGCTGGTTTATTTAATATCCCCTTCATTCCAATTCTCACCGCTGCCTGCTCCAGCAGGGAGTGGATACTATGCATATATTAACAATCTGATAACTGGCACAAGCCCTCTATATTTCCCATTCGGTGGAATGGTTTTGGTTCCAGAATTGGTGCACATAGTCATTTATTTGGTAGTATTTGTCCTTCTTTGCATACTCTTTGGCAAATTCTGGGTAGAGATGACTGGACAGAGCCCCAAGAATTATGCATCTCAGCTAAACGAGGTCGGCATGCATATTCCTGGGTTCAGGAGAGATCCTAGAATAATTGAAAACGTTCTCAACAAATACATTCCTTCCATAACTGTTCTGGGAAGCGCGTCAGTCGCGCTTCTTGCAGCACTTGCAAACCTGACCGGGGCGTTGGGAAGCGGAATAGGCGTGCTTCTTACTGTAGGTATAATGTACATGCTATATCAACAGCTGGAGCAGGATAATCTGACGCAATCAATACCTGTCCTGGATAAACTCATTTCATGAAGCAATCTAAAAATAGCGTTATTTAGCTCTTGGGGGAAGTATCTTCTATCGCAAGATCATTCTTCCTTCCTCCCCTCTTTTCCTGCTTTCCGGTCCTGGCTCCGGCAAACAAAAGGTCCAAATCTTCCTGCTTTTCCACATCAATCCACGATTTTATATATATTCCCATATTCTTAAGCGGCTTCGAGTACCTGTCAGTAAAGCTGTAAATATTATTTTCATGCTTGAGTAAACCAACCCTAACTCCAAAATCCAGATACCTCTTCCACGTTGCCAATGGAAGCATATCCTCGCAATCCTTCAGCCTAATCTCGCCCTTTTTCTTAACTGTGGATAAGACAAGGGCGAATCTGAATGCCTTTGTCTCGTTGTCAAAATATATCTTAGCAACATCCTTTACGCTAGGATCCTTAAGCTTCTCCCTCAATGGAGCATCTTCGAATTCCCAATACTTTAGCATAAAACCCATTCATCTTTCCAAACAGAAAAATTTAAGTCTTGCTATAGATAAGTGTGACAACGTCTCGATCCTCAACCACATGTGTGCTTCCAACCTTTTGATTGCTGAACTTGACACTCTTTCCAGTTACGTATGCATACCTTAGGTTGTTTGCTATCTTGGAATGGAGTGTCTTCGCAACAGTAAAAACCGAGCTACCTTTCTTGACTACAAGCGGCTTTGCAAGGTCCACCTCTCCATCTTTCGGTTTTAAGAATATTCTTATTAATTCAAGATTGTTAAATATTGCATCCTTCAGCTCCTCAATGTTCTTTTTTTCAGCGGCGCTTACAAGAACCACCTCCATTTCTGTCTTCTCTACTATTTCCTTGCGTATGCGCTCGCATTCAGAACTGCTCAGTGTATCTATTTTGTTAAGAGCAACAATACCCTTTATGTAAACGATGTTATCAGAGAGCATATCCACAAGCTGGTCCGAGTCAAGATCCTGATGCAGTATCAGATTTGCATTGTATATTCCGAATTCGTTGAATATCTTCATCACGCTTCTTGGATCCGGGACAGAGTGCCCATTTTTCTCAATGTTGATTCCTCCTGTACTTGATCGCTCTATTCTTGCCCTGGGGGCCCGCTTGTTTAATCGTATGCCGAGCATGTCCAGCTCGTCGAGAAGCGTGAAAAGATCTGTGTAATTGTTGATATCTACAACAAACAGAATTAACTCGGTCACCCTAATAACGCTAGCGATCTTCGCTCCGCCCCCCTTTCCAGAGGAAGCTTCTTCTATAAGTCCGGGCAGATCCAGAACCTGGATATTTGCTCCCTTGTGACGTAGCATTCCCGGAATGACTTCAAGGGTCGTGAATGCATATCCAGCAACTTTCGATTCGACATTTGTGAGAATTCCCAAAAGCGATGACTTTCCTGCATTTGGAAAACCGACAAGAGCAACGACTCCGTCACCGCTTTTCTTGACTGAAAATCCTGCACCCTTGACACTCTTTCGCTCTGTCATCTGCTTGTTTATGCTGGCGATCTTTGCGCGTATCATACTAAGGTGCTTGTTAGTAGCCTTGTTATCTTTCGTTTTGGAATACTCTTCCCTTAACTCTTCAAGTTCTTGCTGAAGGCTTTTCTTGTCTTTCATAAGCATCCTACCTGCCACATCCTCGCAATCCAAGAATTTTTTTTCAAGCGAATATTTACGTATATCTGCATTACCCGACATATATGGACATACATAACTTTATATTTCCGTCAGCATTAAACTTCATAGTTATTTAAATACCTATTTAATTGCTATAATAAATACCAATAGTGGATGAAATGGCAGCAAAGAAAGCGTCTAAAAAGGCGTCAAAGAAGAAGTCAAAGAAGAGATAAGTGTTGAACTTTCTTGTTTTTCTTTTATTTTCAACACATTTTCTTCTTTATGTCTTCATGAACCTTGAGAAATTCTTTTTGAAATTCCTGTCGTTTTTTATCATGTTCGCAAATCTTTTCATCTTATTAAAATCACCAAGAAGCTCCTTTACATCTTTCTCCGAGGTTCCGCTTCCAGATGCAATCCTCTTTATTCTGCTCTGTTCCCTGACAAGCTTCTCGTCCTTTCTCTCATCTCTTGTCATCGATCCTATTATGACCTTGTATTTCTT
>JAMCSO010000027.1 GCA_023379075.1 Candidatus Martarchaeota archaeon
GCTCCTGCACCCATATCCGGATATTCATTCTTTGCCTTCATTATCTCAGTTTCCTCGTATTCTGTTATCGCCTTCGGTTTCCTTCCGCATCTTTTCAGGCGTATGGTATCTACGAGATAGTCAGGCATTGACTGATACCTCCTGTAGAGCATTCTTACGTATCTTGGTGTTATTTGCTGCTGCCTGGCAATCTGGTATGTTGATAACACCACCTCTTCTTTCTCGTATTATCCATTAGTTGCCTCAAATTTAACTTCTTCATGAGTTGTATGTCTCTGAAGAAGATAAGTTCCTTTGTAGTGAGGAACTTATTTCGGGATAATACACAATTGCTAAAGTATCTAGATCTTCATCTCATTTTGTTAAGCATCACAAAAACATAAATAATGGTTAAGATATACAAATGCATAAACAGTGCGACAATAGCTTTAAAATATGTTTACCTATGAATATAATGAGGTACCCGGATGGTAACTATACACAAAGCAAATGCCAAAGATCTGGATGCAGTTAATAGTATCTATGCAGAAGCATATGCAGAGGTAAAATCTGATCCCATGTTTGGAGATTACCTCTATATAAAAAAGCCAGATAAAAAATCCAACGATGTGCTTAAAAAACGAATACTTGCGGACATTAAAAAGGGCAATTGCATATTCAACATAGCTGAAGAAAACGGAAAGAAGGTGGGCTTTTGCTTCGTAACAAGAAAGATAGCAGGCTCAGAGCTCTCTCACGTGGGCATACTTGGCGTTCGTGTCCTTAAAGATTGGAGGGGCATTGGCATAGGAAGCGAGCTCATATCCAAGACTCTCAACGATGCAAAAGGCAGGTTCGAGATAATAGAGATATATGTCCTTGGTTTTAATACAGGGGCAAAAAGGCTGTATCGCCGCTTAGGATTCAGGAGATGGGGTATTGCACGAAGATACATGAAGAGAAATGGCAAGTATTACAATCTTGAATATATGTACCTTGACTTATGATTCTTTCCTTATCTTCTCATTTATGACTTTCTCCAGAACAACAGCGTTGTTGTGTTCCTGATCGTTTGAGGAATACACAAACGTCACGTCCGATGCCTTAACTATGTTTATGAGCTTACTCAGGGATTCATTCCTTTCAAGCTCTCTCCTGTATCTCTTCTCAAATTCCGGCCATTTCTTGATATCATGTGCAAACCATGTTCTCAGCTTATCGCTTGGCGCTATTTCCTTCATCCAGATATCTATGTTTGCAGTGCTCCTCTTGACTCCTCTAGGCCAGAGCCTATCAACAAGAATCCTTCTTCCATCAGTCATCTCTGTCTTATCGTAAATCCTCTTAATGCCGAGGAGCATAAAAGCACCAATCTTATCATATGCTGCATATCCTTAAAAAGTTTACCTCGAAAAATCCAGAATCTTGGAAAAATGCCAGCAAATTCTACCTTTCTTCTCTTTTTATTGCCTCAAGCATCTCTTTGGCTACCACTGCACCTGAACTTTCATAGATCCTTTTAACCTTTTCAAGAACCCCTTTCCCTTCCTCGCGCCCGTCTCTTAACAAGTGCAGCCCGCTCGACCTGTACTAGACAGCTCCTAGAAGGGGAAAACCCTCTGTATAATTTTTCCTTCCCTCCCCGTATTCTAAGAATGCGGCAGAAAGGCGTAATCTTCTTGCAGCTTTAGGAAGGCCTGACTGCTCCAAAGCCGTTGCGGCATCAAGCATCTTAAATGCAGCCTCTCCAAACTTACGATCCCTTCTTGCGTTGATGGCCGAGATCCGCAGAGCACTGACCCTTCCTATTTTTATTTCGCGTTCAGTGCTACTCATGCAATCACTCGAATGCCAATGAATCCATTAACCTTAATCCTTTCATTACAACTGCAGCCTGCCTTGGATCTGCATTTGTCCTGAAGAATACTGCAGACTCGATCCCAGAAAGGCTGCTCATGTTGGCTCCTCTAATATCACTGAATGTGAAATTTGATCCCGCTACATTGGAAAAGGAAAGATCTGATCCCCTGAGGGAAATTCCTGTAAAGTCTAAATCTGTCAAAGACATGGATGTAAGATCCATATTCTCCAGATTGTCCTTCCTCGCAACTCTTTTGATAACTTCTTCAAAACTTACTTTACTGAGAGGAACCTTCCCATCTCTCCATCCTGTGTCTATCTTAAGTGCACGTTCTCTATACGCCCGCATTGCTTCCCTAATTGCTCTCTTTTGGTCATCTCTTGCAACTACTCTGAACAGGAAGGCATGCTCTGCACCAACCACTTCCTGGTTTATTCCACGGATATCTGCAAAAATAAGCTTAGAGCCATACAAATTCACGATACCATTGCTCTCTCCGGCAATCCTTGTCCTTAATTGGGTTTTATCAGGGCTGACTTTCATTGTATGCACCAGCAACATCAATCAAGATTAAGCATTTTTACTGCATTCTTTGAAAGAATTCTCTTAATCCATGAATTATTTATCTCGAATTTTTGATACTGCCCCATGGAAAGCGAAGATAACTGCATCTTATATTAGTTTTTATTGCTCGATCTGATCATGTATATATTGAGATCTTTTATCATTACTAATTTGATTAGGTAACTTTTCTATTATATTTAATCTATTCCTACTTTAAACCTCTTATATTTTGTGTTTATCTTTGATTAGGAGAAAAACCTTAAATAACTATAATAAAATAATTAGTATATGCAGATTTCCTTCAAAGCAGATAATGTTTATTCTTGCATTAATAATGTTACTCTTATCCTTCTTCAGATATTGGGCCAGTAGGCCCAACAATACTTTTTTATAAAGTGGAACCGAATGCGGTGTTTGCCGCTGTGATTTGTTTTTTCTAATTCAAATTAAAGTCTGTAAAGTGATCTATATGAGTATTATTTTAAGAGAGCCTAAGGCTCAAGGGAGGGAGTATATCCAGGTAGATAGAAGCATGTTTCAGATGACTTCTGACAATAATATCGCAGACAGGGCTGAATCGTACATATCAAAGGCCATAAAAGCGCAAGATGAAGCCCAGCTCTTTAATTCTGCAGTATTATTCGGTACTGCTGCAAAGTGGTATGAACGCCTAGCAACTTATAATAGAGATATTCCTTCTGTTGCATGCTCTGCAAACGCTGCCGCCTCATAGGCAAGAAATAGTGCTATGGAAAATGCATTAAAGAGTGGGCATAGCATGAAAGATCTTGATGCAGGAGTTTCTGTGGAATTAGCTAGGGTCCGTACATTTGGCAGTACTGCTCGGGGCTCTAAACTGTCATTTTAATACGTGATTGCATGGCAGTTAATGTACAATTGAATAGAGAGCCAGCAAGGTCTAGTTTTGGGGACGGGTCTCATGTAGCTAGACATTTTTACTCAGAGTTCTGGGAGATGGCAGAGCTTACGAAGCTGAAAAGGAGTGGAGCAGTTGCAGAAGTCGCAAACAGATTTCTAAAACGGAGCAACATACCTTTAACTATACAAAGGGTTGAAGAAATAGCTGCGAATCATGGCCCGGTCAAGCCGGATGAGATTAGCATATTATATGCCAGGCAGATAGCGACTCCGAGATTTGAGAATGTTGTTTTTCAGCTTGTTGGAAATGTACTTTCGGATATGCTTAATAACGAAGGCTATCCTTCCAGAGTTGCAATAGCAACATACACTACTGATGACATGACTTGCCTGAGCGTTGAGAAATCATCTTATTTTACAATAGTGGTCCCAAACGGGGAAAGGGCATTTAGCGTTGGGATAGGAAAGCCGCAAGAAGGGGTGCAGATAGATTTGCAACATCTTCAGCCTATTCAGGCAGGTCTTAAGGCTAGAATAGAGCGTGTTTTTGAGAATGACCTCCCTCAGGGTTTTGCAAAGGGCACTTCAGGTAATGGAATTTCTCTTGTAGCGTTCCATAAGGCAATATCACGAAATATTGTATCTGAAACTGGTGGAGATTCAATAAATGGATTATACAGAGATGTGCTAAAAGAGTTATTGGAAAATGGGTATATTGTGCCAGAGATACGTGTGATAGATTCATCTGGCAGAAGCACAATGCTTAGGAAGAGCATGGCAGCAAGAGGCTATCAGCAAAACGGAGGAGCACTAATCACTCCTGAAGATATAATAAATAATTCAGTAAGGGCAACCCTGACTCCAAGATATGGATATCCTTTAGCTCTCTTCACATTGGCATTATCTGATAAGGTAATCTTCACACAGAGGTATGGGGCTACTGAGAAGTATTTTCCCGAAGAAGCGCAAGGTCTCGAAAACGCTCTCAGAAGAGAGCTTGGAATACTGATGCCTATTTTAGATCTTAATAGTGCATGGCATAACATACGGGAAAGCGAGATATTATATTCTGTATTATCTCATATATTTCCGTCCCAAAAGATCAGCGCCATGACTGAAGATGAACGTTTAAGGCGTGCTATGTCTTTCTATGTACCAGCAAAAGACTACAGGAACGGGGTGGAAGCGGCTTCAACATCAAAGAGTGAAAGCCTAGAAGAAGCGATGCAGAACATCTCTGCAAATTTATTCAGAGCCACGTATGGGGATATAGTCCGCAGGTAGTATTTTAGATATTCTATCAAATGTAAAAGATTGATCTCGTATGGATGTTATCAAGCCAGAAGCTCTGAAGAAAGGAGATACAATAGGCGTAATAACTCCAGCTTCACCTCTAACAAAAAACAGATTGGATCTTGTAAATCTCAAGGTTAGACAGCTTGAAGCAATGGGTTACAGGGTACATTTTGGCAGAAATTATAACAAAGAACTTGGGCATAAGGCTGGCACTTCAGAAGAACGCCTTTCTGATCTAATGGATATGTTTGAAGACAAAGATATCAAAGCCATAATAACAGCCAGAGGTGGTTATAACTCAAATGAGCTGCTTGATTCAATAGATTACAGTATAATTAGGAAGAACCCCAAAATATTCTGTGGCTTCAGCGACATAACCTTCCTTCATTGCGCAATACATACAAAAACAGGGCTGGCAACATTTTACGGCCCGAACCTCAATACGCGATTTGCACTTCCCGGAGAAGATGTGGGATACACATTGAACTACTTCAATAAGGTGCTCACTGAAGAAAATGACCGATTAAAAATAATGCCTTCAAGCAGATTCACTTTCTTAAGAGAATTGGAGATTCCAGAAGATAAGCTTTATGCCACTGTCTGGAAGACTCTCAAAGAAGGCAGCGCAGAAGGAAAGCTTGTCGGCGGGCACATATTCACATTTCTTGATTTGGCAGGAACTGAATATTTTCCAGATTTTTCAGATAAAATCTTATTCTGGGAAGATACCGAAAGTACAACGGCGCTCACAGACAGATCCCTGCATCAAATGAAGATGCTTGGCATCTTTGATGAGATTAAAGGCATGATTGTTGGGAGAACCAATGATCTTGAGTATAAAACAGATGATCAAGATTACCCTCTTGATAAAATAATAATAGAAGCAACAAAAGGATATGACTTCCCTATTATTTCAGGCATGGATTTCGGACATACAACGCCAATGTTTACTATTCCTTATGGCATAACTGCAAGGATATATGCGACTGAGTCGGAGCAGAGATTCGAGCTCATGGAAAGCGCGGTTATCTAGTTAACATCGCTTTCTTCCGCAACATCAATCAAGATTAAGCAGTTTTATTGCATTCTTTGAAAGAATCATCTCTTTTTCAGAATCTTCCATTCTAAGCTTCTTTATCTTCATAAGTTCGATATCTTGATAAGAGTAGGTACTATCTGATCCGAACATTATTTTCCCACTTCCTATCTTCTCAGATACTATCTCTATAAGCCTGCTGCATGATAATATAGATGTTTCAGTATAAAGATTCGGGCTTTTCCCTATAACTTCAAAAGCATTCATTGAGAGAGCTGCGAAATGTGCTATGATTATATTCATCTTCGGAAAATGCTCTGCAAGAAGCACGACCCTATCCGGATCCGTGTTCGCTATATTCTCTTTTCTTGTATGTATTATGACTGGTTTCCTGGATTTCTCTATCTCCTTAAAGACTGGCCATATCCTCTCGTCCAGAACATCAAAGTCTTGTGATCTGGTATGCAGCTTCACTCCTGCAAACTTCTTGAGCGCATCTCCAACCTCTTCAGGAGTCACATTTTTTGGATCAAACCTTAAGAAAGGTATTATTGAGCTATTTTTATACTGTAAAAGATCGAAACTCGCCTGCATTACATCTTTCTCTCTTTCATTGAATGGAAAGATGACTGTTTTGTCTATCTTGTTTTCCTTCATGCTCTCTCTCAGCTCCTCTATGCTTTGCGTGGTTCCATCCTTGTCAGTGCCGACGTGGTTGTGAATGTCAATTATCATAATATATTGCTTGGTCTTTCTTATTTTAATACTTTCGGTACAATCTTAAAAATATTCTAATTCTTGCAGGAAAGATTTAAATAAGAATTTCATCACAGCTATTCTTTAAATGTTGATAAGATGGCATGTTCAGGATATGTAGCAGGAACAGCATGCGACACTGCTCTAATTCCTTTCATATTTATATTGGGTCACTAAGACCCGATAACTCTATTTTTTATAGGCTTGATTTTGCACGCAAGGTATTATGTTAATCAGATTAAACGTGAGATGTTAAAATGAATAAGATAAGAGAAGAGTATTTAGACAGATACAGGGGAGTTTCCACCAAGGCACCCAGGACTATTGGATTAGAGGTAGAGATACCTGTGGTTAGAAGGGATGGACATTCGATAACTCCATCAGATATAATGGGTCTTTTTAGGGAGATCGCAGCTACAAGTCAGGGACGATTGGTTCTGGCTAAAGATGGGATGTCCTTAGATATGGTAAGAAATGGCAAGGTAGATCCTGTAGCTTCGATAGGAACAGATTATGGTAGCGGGCTTTTAGAGATAGGGTTTCCTGTCACAGACTCTCTCTCGAACGCAGAGCGCACGCTCAGGGCAATACTCAATCCTGTGATAGCAACGGCGGAAGCGAATGGAATCTATCTCTTGGGCTACGGCAGCCATCCAGCCACTATCGGAAGCAAGAATTACATGATGCCTAAAGACAGATATGAGATCCTCACAGAGGTATTTGGTGGCAATAATGGGAAAGAAGGCATATTTACAATGGCTGTCGTCTCTGCCACCCATGTACATTACGGCGTAAGACCAGCTGAATTTATCGGGCTTACAAATGTTCTTAATGGTTTTGCACCTGCGCTGATTGCACTATCTGCAAACTCTGCAATAAATGGTGGCCAGAATACAGGCTTACATGATCTCCATAGCAAGGCATGGGATCATCTAATCCCGAATGACTGTGGATCCAATGGTAGTTTTCTAGCTCAACGAGACCTTACTAGGAAGGGCATAGCTCCTATATTCAGAAAGATTGATGACATCTGGGATACTCTTATAGGTTATACACCATTCCTCACAAAGAGGGACGACAGATACCTCAGGTTCCTAGAACCAAGAAGCATGCGGGAGCACCTCACTTCAGGAAACGCTCTGGTTGCCGATGTCAATGGTAATATGACTCAGATAGACATAAGGCCCATCGAAATAAAGTTTCTTGAAGGCACTGTCTGGTGGGAAGCAAGGCCAAGAAGCACCTTCGGGACTGTAGAGTCCAGGTCTGCCTCAACACAGCCGAGCATCGCTGAGATGGTAGCAGTAGCATCTGTGGGGGTCGGATTCCTACATAACCTTGCCGCAGCAGAGGCCTTAGTTAGCAGATTTGATCTCAATGAGCTTAGGGAAGCAAGGGAGGAGGCTCTTACTGTTGGCCTAGACGGCAGAATCGGCAGAACACCGATAAGGGAGTTTGCTGCCGAAGGCCTAAAGGTCATAAGAAGAGGCCTTCAAGCAGCAGGAGAGGATGAGCAATATGTTGATCTGCTCGAAGGGCGCCTAACAAATGGAAAAAATCCGGCACAGAGGAGCATAGAGATATTTAATGATGGGGGCATTGAAGGAATATTGGAGGCATATAGGCTCAGAAGGAGCTAATCACTTTTTTTGCTCTTCCCTGTCTTTTCTTTGCTTTCTCTATTTACTGGCTTCATGAATTTGTAGAGAAGAATAGCCATTGCTATCGTGAATAGCGTTACTCCCAGCAATGCATATCCGTAAAAAGATCGTATGTATGCATATGTGGATGTAGCAGAGTCTTCTGCTTGATTTGCGTACGCTATTGCCGTTACTGGTGAGTAATGCACAATGGCCTTTGCCTTGTCAAGATATCCGTACGCAGAACTTAAATTTGGATTGATAAATAGATAGCCGCTTTCATTAATCTGGTGTATGTACTGCTCAGTGCTATTTATTATTGAGTTAGCATCCTGGAATGTGTAGTTGTTTGCAGATATGCTAGAATTAATTGCATGTACTGTAAGAGTAATAAAAATAAGGAGGAAAAGAGAAAAAACCTTCTTATTCATCTTCTCCCTCCAATCAGAGATTCACGTCAAGCTCAAGTTCTTTCTTAAGCTCCCTGTACCTATTTCTGATAGTAACCTCTGTAACTCCTGCCACATCAGCCACTTCCTTCTGAGTTCTTCTTTCTCCTACCAAGGCACCTGCAATATAAACTGCGGCAGCGGATACTCCTGTCGGGCTTCTTCCACTGACAAGACCTTTCTTCATTGCCTGCTTAAGAAGCACAGAAGCCTTCTCCTGTGCATCTCCACTAAGCTTCAAGGCAGCAATATATCTTGGCACATATGCTGATGGATCGGTTAGTGGTATTTTCAGTCCGAGTTCATGGGTTATTACTCTATAGGTTCTACCAACTTCCTTCTTTGGAACGTTCGATATTGAGGATATCTCATCAAGTGTTCTAGGCATTCCTGCGCTTCGGCATGTTGCGTATAATGCTGCGTTCACTACTGTCTCAATAGGCCTGCCTCTGATAAGGTTGTTCTTTACACACTGTCTGTAAAGAAGCGCTGCCTGTTCCCTGATATTGTCTGGCAAACCGAGATAACTTGCTACTCTGTTCAATTCTGGCAATGCTACAAGATAGTTCCTCTCGCTTGAGTTTGCTATGCTTGCTCTCTTGTGCCATTTCCTCATTCTATAGAGCTGAGCCTGCCTCTTTGATGGCAGCTTCGTTCCTCTGATATCTTTGTTATACATATCAATTTCTGTCACAAGCCCCCTGTTCGGCTTTGTGTACTTTATTGGGGCACCAGTTCTTGCTCTCGCATTTCTTTGGTCCGAATCAAATGCTCTCCATTCAGGTCCCGAATCTACTATATTTTCTTCTATAACGAGACCACAGCTGTTGCAGATGTACTCTCCTCTTTCATTATCAAATATTATATCGAGACTCTTGCAGCTTGGACATCGCCTGACATTCTCTGTTGGGGATGGCTGTGCTCCTTTGTGGGATCTTTGATCTTCAAACTCGCCTCCTTCCGAGATTTTCTTAGTCTGTTTTTTAATCTTC
>JAMCSO010000028.1 GCA_023379075.1 Candidatus Martarchaeota archaeon
CAAAGATAAGCTTACTGCTTCCTCCTCGTTTCCACCAACGGCTGTCACCATTCCAAATGAGACGAGCGTCTGTGACTTGGTCTCGCTGATGCTGTCAGAAAGGTTCCGCCACATTGTGACTTCGCCTTTTGCTCGGTCCAGTGCTGTTGGATTCTCTACTCTTTTCGCTAGCGCATCATTATATCTTCCCTCTGCTTCGTTGAGTTTGATCTTAATTTTATTGATGTACTCATCTTTGTTTACCATATACATCTGAGTGGCTATCTTTATAGGAGTCTTTGATAGAGTTAGTACACGGCCAAAAAGCCTTGAGAAATCTAGCTTCTCCTGGTCATTCATCTCTGTAGAAGATCTGTAGATTGGAATCTTTACAAATGTGCTTGCGTAAACCTCACCTTCACTCCTTGTTATTATAGAAGTTCCTGAAGACGCCATTGTAAAAGGATCATCGTTATCCAGTACTATTGCACCTCCCTTCATCCTGAATAGCGGACCTAAGAGATATAAGTAATATCTTGTCGAGAATGCCAAGATGTCTATCATAAGTATGATTATCGCAATTATGAACTTAATCGCTGTGCTGATCTGGAGAGTGCTAGTTATAAGGATGAGAAGAGCGGCAACGCCTACCAGAATTATGAAGACTATGCTTCTAAAGTTGAATGCCAAGCAAAACACTCTCTCTTACAGATACTGCATTTATAAACTATTTATATGTTTGCTGTCAGCCTTCTTGAGGTCTGTGCCATCCCTCCTATCAGATTTGCTATTGTTAGTATAGAAAAGTATGTTATTGCAAGGTTCAATGCCGGGAAGAAGAGCACCGATATCCAGAAAGAACTCATCGCTGTTTTGATATCTGCTATTTGAGTCACTAGAGGGGAGCTTGGTGAGACAGTCCCTGAAGGGAAGTTGCAAACCAAGCTACCTGTTGTTGGATTCTGTGAGCAATCGCTAAACTTGTTAAGGTTAACTGCAGCATTGTTAAGGCTCGTTATTGAGCTCTGGCTCGTAAAGTAAAAAGAGATAGAAAATAGTATTGGCATTATTAGGTAGAATCCTATAGCAACTGCGACCATCATCCCACCCATGCTTCTTGTCGGCAATAACGCACGAAATATTATTCCGGGTATGAGAAATACAGGTATTGCAGCGTACATCAAGAACAATATCAGATAATATTCTATATAGAGCACCATCATCCCGTCTATTAACAGTGTTGCTATTGTTATGGAGGGATTGACAAGAAGAAACAACAGAGGATATTCGAGTGGATCTGGTATAGTCACGTGGTGCTCATTTGGAAAATAAATAGAGATGCCAAATTTTAATGTAGAAACATAATATGCATCGTTCTCTATATAAAAGAGATTTGAAAGTACATTGTCAGTAGAATTGATAGTCTGGCTGATATAGCTTAGAGAGGTGTTATACGGGTTTATCGGCCCTGTGACAATGCTTGGAAGGATGCCGAACATGGTGGAAGAGATGTAAAGGAAAAATGTCACTATGAGCGTTGTTGCTATAGCCTCATAGAATTCCCCAATGCCATAAGTTCTTACCCTATCGCTATTGAATACTACCCCAACCAGGAATATTAATGTGGCTATAGTAAATGAGAATAATATTGCAACAACTGCGACAGGAGCCCAGTTGTTCCAACTTTCCACTACCGACTGGTTTATCTGGCTGCAATACCACGGTGCCAGGGCGTTGACAGTGCCGGCTGTGCTGCAGTAGCTAAACGGGTCTGCGTGCACATTGTTTAGCAGCATTGTTGTAAAGAGAATTGCAGCAATAATCACGCTTTTCTTCATTTTTGCACCTAAACCAAGGTTGTTAATATTGATAGGAAATCAAGCCTTTCGCCTATTGCTTGCGAGAAATCCAATACGAATGTATCTATTATTATAAAGTTAAGTAAGGGTATAAATGTTAGCCCAACGCCTATGAACCCAGCATATATTAGAATCCCCTCTTTAAACACATCGTATAGTATGATTAGCAGAGCTACAAGAGATGGAGACACTACGTAGGATGTTGCCCAAGAAGGCAAAATGCTTGATATGGTAGAGCTTGCTATTATACTAGCATAAGATGCGAAGACTGTTCCTATAAGAAAAGGTATGTTAATGCCACTGTGCGCTATTCCATAATCAATAACACCATATGTTATTCCTGCTAGAATCGGGTATATTATTCCAATTCCGAATGCCAGCGCAATCATCGCTCCGCCAAATGTCCTGGTTATTCCAAACGATCGTGATATGAGCCCAATAGCCATAAGTATTGAGAAGATAAGTACGGAAGAACTAAGGATGAGGAGTTGCACCTGATTTAGGATTATGGTCAAGAATACAAGAGCATATAAAGGACCGAAGAAGGTTACTACTGGATTTAGATTCTCGGGAGATAAGGATATGGCATATTCTATGTTTGCGCTTCCAGCTGGAATGGTGATGGTTCTTTGCGGACTTATGGAGGCCAATATTGATACATAATATACCAGAAGGTTAAGTTCTCCAACATTGTAGTTGAATTGTTTAAGGTTGCATATACTTATCACATAGAAGTTATTAACTGCAGGATTGTCGCAGTTTCCGCTGACCATCCCGAAATTTGAGAATATCTGGTGCGGATCTGCAATTATTATTGAGGTGGAAAATGCGGCAAAGATTAATATTAACACTATTGACAAGAGCAATTCGTATATCTTTATTCGTATCCAGTTGCGTATATCACTTCTTCCTATCAGGGGGCTTAATGCATAGATTATTCCGAAGATTGAGATTATTGCAATAACCGCAGATATAACCACCGGAAACCATGAAGTGTATGGGGACGTAAGGAAATTGCATATGCTACCGAGAGGGCTGATGCCACCAGTGCATCCACTTACTAAAAGACTTGGAATCATTATATCAGCTTGTTGAAGAGCGTCTTGCTCTTGAGGGATGGCGACCCCAATAGATCTCCTAATTGCTCCATCAGATCAAAAGATATTATAAATGCTATTATTATGCCTAACAACTGCAATCCAATAAACGTTATGTTATTTACAAACTGGTCAACGTTGGCACTGAGCGCACCGCCGAAATCCAATGGAATAAGCGTTTTTATAAGAGTGTAAAATGCATTCGCCCCAATGTTAGAATCGGTAGTGAAACTCGATAGCAAGTTATTAGAATTGCATAAGGTCGTTAATGCTGAGCTTGGCGAGGTGCCCGCACAGAGTATATTGGTGCTTGATTGAAGCGTTGAAGAGAGTGAGATAAATGGATAAAGCACTGCAGGAAAGATTATATAGAACGCGATAAATAATGCAATCATGGAACCACCTGCTGCTCTTGTCCATGGAAATGATCTCAGGAGAAGACCCAAATATAAGAATAAAGGAAATAAGAAGTAAATAAGCATCAGGAGTATGATAACTGCAAAACTCAGTGTTATTACAAGGGAAAATGAGCTGCTTTCTAGTATTATCATCTTTTGTATTACGTCTGTTCCTTCTAGAGGCTTGAAGTTAAAGCCAGGATTAATATATGCAGGTAAATAAGATACTCCGCCGCCATTTGCAGTCAGGTCTATCTGAAGGCTCTGCATAAGCTGGAGCGGCAATATAAATAATGAAAGACCAATAATGTTCTGCAATGAGTTGTCTATCGTGCCATAATAGCCATTGCATATACTTACATACATGGCATTCGTGCTTGTCACAGGAGCGACGTTGTAAGATTGAAGGCCAACAGAAGTAATTGATGACAAGAATGTCATTATGGTGTCGGTCCCGCTTATTCCACCAACTATGAGAACCACTATGAGAAGATTTGCAAAGCTCTCCATGTATTCAGACTTTACGAAAGCTTTCAATTTCTCTATACCAAAAGCCATCCCCACCATATAAATAATTCCTAAGACTGTTAGGACGGTAAGTATGAGAAGCATTGTAATGCTGATCATCTCTGAGTAGGTTGAGCCATTGGACAAAGAGGTATTAATAAAGGTATTAGAGCTGCTAAAGAGGCTGTTGCATGACGGAAAGAGCACAGTGCTTATGAAGCCGGCCGCATTAGATAGGTTAGGGATTAATGCAAGGCATATGAGAAGCATAAGATAAAAATATTTTTTCATGTTATCACAGTAGCCTGCTTAGTCCGAGCAGAGAGGTATTGCCGCCAAACAATGAGGACAGACCCATTATTGAAGTTATTATTATAAGTAAGTTCAATATTGGAAGTATAAATCCGATTACAGAATCTATTCCATAAACATGCAGTATTGCAAGTAGCGAGTTTATGGCTTCTTTAGGGTGGCAATTAAAGTAACCATATGGGGGCAGTGCTGGAGAGATCCCTCCAAGATGGGATGAGCCGAATGAAGAAATGACTGCGAGTATCGCTCCGGCGCCAGTAACTGCACCGGATAGAGGGAAGGTGTAGTAAACAACTAATTTCAGCTCTGCTGAGAGGAGTCCTGTTGAGCCAGGAAGGCCCGATGGCCAGCACCCATTATAATTTATGGCTTCTGCAAGGTTTGGTATTACAAATAGATTTGGAGTATAACTAGGACAGGTATTTGGATCCCCAATAGTGCATTTATTATCATTAAATGGTTTATAGTACAGGGACATTGAAGGAATTAAACTCGCCCCCACAGGCTTAATGGACGGACTTGTGAGGGAAGTATATTCAAAAATAAAGAATATTGGATATATTATAACCATTACTATGCTTATGGCCATTAATAGGCCGCCAACCTTTCTTGTCAAGAAAGATGAGTGTAGTATTATGCCGCCTGCCAAAAGATATGGCCAGATATAAATGAACAGGATAATAAACAGGAGAATGAATGTGGAGAGATAAAACAATAGGTATGCCTGTGCTTCTATCATCTTGGTGCCTCTCAGCATCATGTAATAACCTACAAATGGTTCATAGGTATATACATTCTCAGATACAAATCCCTCTCTTGGGATTATGCAGCTCGTTGGCACTATTGGTATGCATATGCCTACTCTGGCATCGAGCTCTCGCAGGAAGGCCATATAATTCTCAAATATATAAAGGGAGTTAAGATTTGCAGCAGTTTGATTAGTCATGTTTGCATTAAGTATGTATGCAGCGGATAATCCATAATCTATATTAGTTGCTATATGAGGGCCCGGAGAAGCAGCTGCGGCTTGTGCATTAGGTATCTCGATGTTGCAGATGGTATTTGTTGGATATCCGCTTAAGATGTCGAGCGAAGAGCCTTTGAAATTATTAGTAGGGGATGGTACAAGATAAGTATTACATATGTTTGCTAATGAGCTCGGAGGTATTGAATAAAATGTCGATAGAGAGGATGTTCCAAATGTATATAAAATGCCTATAAGGATTACAACAATTACTGTCAGGCCTATTATCTGGCCAAATTCAGTTATTGCATTTGCTTTTATTCGCTTATTTCCCAACACTGCGCCAAGCAGGTAGTACATGCTGACTAGAGAGGCACTTGCCATTATTGCGGCCATTATGACAGGAAGCCAATTCTGGAATGCAGAGTATGGGGTGAATATGCTTTGGGCTAACACCACAGAAGGAATGAGCGCAGATAAGAGTAGTATGCTTTTCATTTCTATTAACCCCAGAAAGGACCTATCCCCATTATTCTAGATATTGAGCTGAGGCCTCCTGCAAGGCCTTGGACAAAGCCCAAAGTTATTGCAAAGTCCAATCCAAGAAGCACAATTCCCTGGAATAAGTATTCTGCAACGCTGAAACTTGCTTGCTGCATGGCTATTGGCATTGTGAATAGAGAAAGTACGCTAAGTGGCGAACTTGCCCCGAAGAGGTTGGCGAAGAAGGATATAGAATTGCTATAACCTGTTGTTTGCCAACCCCCATTGGTCGAGAACAAGAAACTTGTAGGGAGGGATGTGAGGGTATCTGTCTTAATGTATGTTGAGTAGTATGGATTACATATTGTCGTATTTTGACAGTACATCCAATTTATTATCGCACTGTTCAAGACTATTGTCAATGGAAATACAAAATAGAGGCCTATGCTTATTGCTAAAAGAATGTTTGCTGATTCCCTCAACCTTGGACCTGTGAAAGAGAGTGATCTCAGTATTATCGCGATTGGGATCAGTAGAGCTAATCCGTATGATGCGATGAGCGGAAGTAGGATATATATTAAAAGAAGCATGCCGAAGGTTGCAGTTACAAGACTCATCATTGAACCAGCATATATGTCTGCATATGAGTAGAAAAGATTTGGCAGATTAGCAGAGAAGGAAAGTTTGCTGCTTCGGCTTGACATGGCCTCGAGGTTCTGAATTAAGAAGTCCTGGGTAAGAATTTGTGAAGCAGTACTTGCCAATAACACATTTATTGTGTCTGCGAATAATGTTGTTGTTAGTTTCTGCCCTTGCACAAAGAGAAGGGAAGATATATAGTTCTCTGAAAATTGTATAGGGTCATTGGTCTTGGCTGAGCTGTAGGTTAATGATGATACAACAGTGCAGGAAAATGTTGAGAAAGTTATCAGTAGTATTATTAGGAGTATGCTTACTATACCTTCAACTGCCTCGTATCTGACGATTCCTCTTAATTTTTCCCTGTTTATGAATGGAAGGATACCGCTCAGAGAGTAAAGAAGAGCTCCGATCATCATCGTTGCCATTACTACGAGAACGCTGATGCTTATCCAATCATTCCTGTTTATCGTGCCAAAACTGCAGCTTTGCTGAAAAATGTTCGGGGTCAGTACGGCCAAGAGCATCATACCAACCTCAGCTTTGATCCTATGCTTGTAACGACACCGGTTGAGCTGCCGAGCATTCTGGCTATTGTATCCATTAGCGGTATTGCTATGGCTAGATCAAGTATAAATAACACAAACTGGACTACCAGATTAACCGTATGGTAAACTAGATCATTTATTGTTGGGTATATGGAGTAGAGTGCAGATAAGCCAATAACTATTGAGGTGGTTGATATGCCCATATTGGTTAAGACGCTTGTATATCCATTCACAACCAAACATATTATGCCTGAGGTGCAGGGTGGGGAGGATGGCGTGGTTGGACCATTGAAAGCGGTGTTGAGTACACTTGTTACTGGGGCATTAAGAATCACGAGAAGAGAGGGATAGATTATTGAGATGCCTATGCCTATTGCGATTAGCACACCTCCAACGCCTCGAACGAAGGGAAATGACCTTAGTATTAAACCTATTGGGATTACTAAAAGCAGACCAACCTTCACAATGTATGGCAATAGTGCCATCTCACCCCCTATTATCACAGATATTGGAAATAGAACTATCACTATAGTATCAGATAATATTGATTCGTAATTCCTTACAGTAATGCTATATGGTGTAAGCATCTCGTTTGTTAGACCAGCCGGTGCGAATGCGACACCAGTTATCAAATATGGTAGTGTAATGCCAGCAGGAGTTATCACCGGAACCGGAGGAGTCGGGTCATAGTATTGTATAGTTAAAGAAGTTAATGCGCCTATGCCGATACTCAACCCACCTATAGCATCGTAAGCGCAGGCTATGTTGTTGTCGACTCCAGTTAAGTATATCTCGCCAGAATTTACCAGCCCTGCAAGATTTGATGAATATGAGCTTGAAGGCGTTTGCCCACTTATTATCACAGCCATGCTGCTCATGAATAGCAATATAGAAAATATGCTTGCTATCAAGATCATTGTTTTCGCTATCTCATAGTACTCTCTTTCTATCCATCCCTTAAGCCCGGCGCCGGAAAAGATCCTGCTTATTATGTAGCCTATAGCAACGACATCTATTGAGAGAGTTAGTGCTATCAGTGATACGGCTATGGCCTCGTTATATACAGCTCCAGGTATTGTGATTGTTGTTGTAACTGGTGATCTTAATGAGCAAGAAGTAGCAGCAGATACCAAACTTGGCAGTAAGGCGATTAGCACTATAAAAATGCAGGCTTTGTTAAGAGCCATCTCATCATACGGTATTGGTAATAGAAACTTATAATACTTCTCTTTTCTGGCAGCATATCAATGTCTTAGCAGAGGGAATCTTTTCATATAGGCTTCTGCCTGAAGTATCACAAAATAAGGCAGTATCAGCAAAGAAGTTATTATAAGAACAACATATCTTGATAGGAGGGTACCAGTTATGCCTATAGCAAGTACGTCAAGTATCGATATTGATATAGTCGATAGTAGAAGCCAGCCAACAAAGTATGCTGGCTCCCTGTATATTAGCTTTGTGCTGTCCTTTATCGAACGGAAGATTCGCTTATCATCAACAACTATTGCGCTTGGGGCGTAGAATATGATTAGGAATGCAATAAATCCCACAATGGAAGTTAAAACTCCGCCAAGCGAAGGAAGGTAGTAGCTTGCTATAATGTTGGTAGCTACAACCACCAAAGCATATGCCAGCAGAACCACAAATACCCTTGAGATGTACTTTTCTATATCTCTAAGCACACTTCCAGCTATTTTTGTGTGTGTACGCTTAGATTTGACTATTAGACTTATTGCAACGAAAGCAAAACTCAAGAAGAGAAGAGAGAAGAACATTGAGAATATTATAACGGATATGCTTATTGGGTTCGTGTTAATGAATATGCTTGCGCTTCTTAGGAATATGCCACCGGCAGTCATATAAGTAGGAAGTGGGGCAAATAGAGGTATCGCCACAGCAATTATGAAAGGTATAGAAAACAGGAGCACTAGCCTTAAATTCTGAAAGTATGTCTCTAGGGAATCAGTAATGACATTTCCCATTATTGCACCATTGATATACTGCGTCTCAATAAATAAAAAGCCATACTATTGGCTTTTGTTGTAGACAGGATTGCTTACATAATAATAATCATTGTTGTATAAGATTGCAGAAAATGGACCGGTTGTGTATGGTCCGACCATATATTTAATCCTGAGAGGATATGTGTCGCTGTTCTTATTTAAGATTATTTTATTAATATTTATAGTGCATTCTAGAGAGACGCACGTGTTGCTTTTGTTTATGATACTCTCGTTCATGAAACCATAAAATCCTAGCGTACTGTTGCTGACGCCTATAGTAGAAACATAAATAGTATTGTTTGTCAGATTATTGTAACTAATTGTGGCATTGTAGTAAATGTAATTTCCATCTATCGCTAGGCTTTGATTTGTTAACGAAATATCGAAGTTGTCAGTATATTGATTATGTGATGCGATTATGATTGCGGTTGATGCTGAGAGAATAAGTAACAGGATAAGGGCCATGGTTGGCGCTGCATGTCTTCCAATTCTCTCTTTTACTATCCCGGGTCCTTTGTTTAAGTTCTTTGAGTATAAGGCAAAGACAAAGAAGAAGGAGAACATGCTAAAGTAGGAGATTAGTGCGTGAGATAGAAGTAAGAAAGGAACCATGCTAAATAGGGGTATTAGCTCTTTCTTATTTAGATAAAGTAAGAGTATTGCTAAGGCAATTATAGACAAGTAGAAGAGTTTTGAGAATACAGGCATGGTGACGTGGTAACTGGTCAGTAACGAGAATCCGAAGACTGCCGAGCCGCTTGGCATAATTAATGAACTTACCGGGGCGAATACGGAACCCCAGTATGTCACTGGATTTATTATTATGAAGTAGGAGTTTATCAGGAAGAAAACTGCCATTGCTCCAAGTATATTAAACGCCCCTCTCTTTAATCCCTGATTATTAATCATGTATATTATAAAGAATATCACAGGAATCCATAATTCCTCTTGTATCGCGAGTGCTATGCCTAGAAGGATAAATGCATATTTTTTGTCCAGTTTTGAATATGTGATAAGCAAAAGCGTGAGCATTATATATACAGGCAGAGATGCTACAAACGCTATTGAAATTATAAAAAATAATATTAGTGAATATCTGGGGGAGAGATTCTTCTCATCATGCAGAAGTATTGTTGCGGTAATTATAAGAAGGAACAAGAATATTGTGGCTTCGAGACTCATGTCAATATGAGAAAGGTTGCGAAGAGTCATGCTAGAGATTAGATAAAATGGCGCTGAGATCAAAGGATACAGGGCAGGATATTCCAGAGAACCCATTATTTTATTGTTTGTTGTGATTGTCACTCCTATATTGCTGACGTTGCCCAATAGGAAATTTGAGAAGGAATGAGCATAGGGATTAGCGCCATTCAACAATGACTTTACGCTTAAGAAGGATATCACGGTCTCATCGTCTACAGAGTACCTTGTAAAGACATGTCCAGATAAGAAATAGAATATCAGTATAACCAATATCGATGCATAAAGAACTAAGGCAATTTTGTGGCTTCTTTTGCGAAGGAAATACGCAGCAAATGTAGCAATGAAAAGCAATGGGAGCAATATAACTAGATATGTACCTATGTTTTCTAAGAGATAAAGTAGGGTTTGTATAAGGCTGGAAGAGATGCTATTGCCTAGAACATATATGTAGTATATGAAAAGTAGGATTAATATAAGGAATAATATGTTTAGCACAACCTTGGTTGCTCTCTTACTTATGCTTCTTCTTTTTGTGTTCCCTTGTTTATTATCGTGTAAGGAGATAAGAGATGCAACTAAGTAGATCAATGAAATTGATATGTATAGCGAGGCTACAAACCTTGCAGTTGGAACTAGGAATAGTGAGTAATAGGATAAAGCAATTGTGATGAGGAAGAAGAATAACATTATGGATATTTGAGATTTAGAATTAAGTCGCATGCTTATTACTACTCAACAAAATTTAAGTAGACAAGATTTAAGTAGAATATAAAATAAAAAAAGAAAAAAGAAAGAATATCCCAGTGCTAATCAGCAACCTGAGATACTGCTTATTGAACTGCCGAAGCCAGCAACTGTTGATACGATCCATGGTGCTGCCAATACGAGTATTAACCCTATTATGCCACCCATAATCATACCAAGAGACCATCCTTGTAGACCGCTTCTCAAATTACCCGCAGAAGGCAGGAAATGAGCCGCAGCATAAAGAACGCCGCCTACTACGAACAATACTAACGCAAATATGCCTACGACAGTTCTTACGGTATTTACTACATTACATAGGTTGCTGGTGAGAAGATCTACTGAGCTCTGTGCAGACAGTGACAGGCCTAGTAAATTCGCTACTACGCCACTTATGAAGACTAGATATATTGCTAGTCTTATTTTTTTGCTTATCTCCATCTAAATCAACTTATATTTGTAAATCTTATGAAGAAGTAACCTTAAATAACTTGGGTTTTGGGGGTTTAAATACTTTGTTGTAGGTCTTCTTGGAAAACTTGCCTGAAAATGTGCGT
>JAMCSO010000029.1:0-4675 GCA_023379075.1 Candidatus Martarchaeota archaeon
TCCGATCTCATCAGCAACGCAGCGAGCGGACAGTAAATAGTGATGGAGATCTTCGGATTTCCTCTTTATTTCTTTTTTATTTAACTTCTTCTTTTCTTCTCCTTTTTATCTGATTTTAATAATTAAGCTCTAAATTACAGCATGCCAGTTAATCTCTAAAGCTCGGCTCTTTCTCTCGAGACATGAGACATTTATCAATAAGTATTTACGAGGTAATAAATGCAGAAATTAATCAATATATTTAAATATATTCTCTTAGTAAAGACTACGAGAACCCAAGTGTGATTGGATGAATATGCGTAATGTATTCTTGCTAATGGCTTCCTTCTTTATTCTTACCTCCTTATCTTATGCTTACTCTCTGCAGGAGCTTAACTCAACCCTTTATTCTTATAATGTTTCACCATCATTGCTTAAGACATTGACATACATAAACATAACTTATAATGGAGACACATATGTGGCATTATACAAAGGGAGCACTCCAAATCTTTACTTCCTAATAAATACAACCTCCAGCGGTTTTTCTTTTATTACTAATTACAATGAGATCGCGCTCCTGACAGATAACGAGACGCTGATGATAGCACTCAATCAAAGCAGGCCAGTAATGAATAGCCTACCAGCTCTTCTTGGATCTTATCTAAACTCCTCAGCGAGCACACTTAACGATTGTGTTATAGAGACGGGGCTCAATAGGGGTTTCACATGCACCGTAGAAAACAATTGCCAATCATGCCTCTTCGTTCCAAATTGCAACCGGGTTCTTTATGCAACAAATGGACCTTCAGGTGTATTTGGTGAGGGAATAATATCCTTTGAAGCAAGCTACAATCTTCTTTTAGCAAGCGAATCCACGTTCTATACTTCCATTGCAAATATAACTGCATCAAATGCCGATAGCTTTAGGAATAAGATTAACAGTGCAATATCTACCATCATATTAACAACAGGCAATTTTAGCAATAATCCAATCTTCCCTGCTCCATCCTCTGCCAACTTCGGGCTCTGCGGAACTGCAGCTGGAGCATCTACCTCTAATCTATCCACAACTACCGGTCCATCATATTGCAATGCCATTGGATACTGCGAATCCCTAACCTACAATACAACTCTCTCATCAAGGCTTTCTTCTGCTATCGCAGAATTTAACAATGCTCCATTCTCAAGCCAACAATTGCTGACACTAGCAAATAATGCATCCAGTCTTGAGAATCAGTACGTAATACCTACAATGAGAAAGGAGAAGCTTGCAGCCCTTAACAAATTTCTCACATCGAATCTTTCTGATTATAATACAACGGTGAATGCATCTGCACTTCTTCTTAGCCATACCTATAACTCACTCTTATCTGCATCTCTCTATGCACTACAATCCAACTATACTTACATTGAGGAAAATTATCTTAGTGCAAATCTCAATGTTTACAACAGAAGCCTGTATAATGGGCTAAAGAACCTTACCGTAATATACAACCAGGTCAATGCCACCTACGCAGCAATACTTGCAAAGGCAAAGTACAATACTGCTTCCCTAATGGCAATCCAGTTAGAGTCTCCTGCAGCAATAACACCGATAAACCTTTCTTATCAAGAACTTTCTCTGAACAACATGATAACATCAAGAATCGACAATACTACTGCCATAGATTCCAATCTTAGCAGGATCTCTGCAGCAGCAGAATCTTACATAGGTCCAACAATAAGCCTTGTTGGAGTTGCAAGGGCTGTGGATGGACCTTTTGCAGTGCTAATGGGAAAGGCATTGGGTCTCTCATACTCTTCAGGAATGGGTCTTGCTGTACTATTCTCAGTAATTCTATCGCTTATAATAAGCGCTATAGTCTTCATACTCTTTTATTATCTTTACTATAACCTTAAGAAGACAAAGAGGCTGCTGATAAACAGCAAGACTAAGAGAAATTGGAATTCCCTATTCATAATATTGATAGCAGGAATAGTTACATACTTGATACTGACTTACTTGTTTGCAAGTGCAGCAAGCTCCTCGCCATCGATAAGCGCATTCTCGGCATCTTTATCTTCATCAAAGTCTGTTGTTATAGCAGTAAATGGGAATGCATCATCTGCACTCTCAAACTGCGCCTCAAAAATTGCAGACTCCGTCAATGCACTTGGAGAGACTCCAATAATGGCAAACATAACCTCCTCAGCATGTACCATAAACGGAAAGAAGAGCACATCTTGCATCTCCCCATATTTCTACAATAACACCCCTGTAGTCATATTAAGCAACGGGGTCTATCCAGAGATGAAGATGTATTCATTCTATGGGACCATGCTTTTCGTGTCTGGAAACTCCAATTTCATGTCTCTATGCAATGCTAATGCTTTCATAAGGTGAAGAGATGCAAAAGAAGACAACAACAAAGCCAAGTGGGCAAAGCGAGAACAAGACTATTTCAGGCAAGCAAAAAGTAACTCCAAAAGAGTTAGAAGAAAGCCCCAGAAGGAATTATATCCCGATAATTGCGGGGGCTGCCTTTATCATAATAGTGCTCCTTCTCACTTATCTTTACTTCTCCTCTGCCCAAAGCACGATAACTGTTCCGTTTTCTGTATTCCAATCAAATCTAAATTCTGCGCAAAAGCTATTCATAACTGTTACGTTCAATAACGCTTCACAGTATGCTGATCTCTCAATATGCTCTACATCCATAACACAGGTTCTGGCCCAGAAAAGGAAGTCCAGTACCATCGGAATATTTTTCATAAATCTTGGGAATTCTACATGCCAATATGATAACAGCTTAGGGTATCCGATAACCCTCAATACTTCAAATTCTACTTATTGCCAGTCATTGGCTAAGACCGAGCCCGGCATCTTCTTAAACTACAGTTCTCAGAACAGCACCATAATAACATCAAAGCATATATACATCAACGGAAATGCATCTTACATGCATACGTGCTCCATAGCCGCTGACTTCTCATGATGTGGGTAAATGCTTGAGGGAATAGCAATCGTCCTGACAACGCTTATAGCTGCAGCGCTTGCCGCATACGCCCAGTATCTTTTCAAGAAGAATGTCCCCCCGTTCGGTATCAGCGTGCATGAGATACTCAAGCTCATAAGGAACAGGCGTCTCATGCTGGGCGTTGTCTTATATGCACTTAGCCTTCTCATATATCTCGTAGCATTAAGTTCGGGAGAGCTCTCGTTCGTATATCCTATTTTCTCAAGCACATTCATATTCGTATTCCTAATATCTGGCTTCGTGCTTAAGGAGAAGATTAACAAGATAAGGATAGCTGGGCTAGTGCTGATAATGCTGGGTATAATAATAGTATCTTTCACCTATTGATGATCTAATGACTGAAAGAAGAATAACAAAAGCAGAGCTTTCGATAGGTTTACTCTTAAGCTCAGCCCTTGGTGGAGTCGGCCAGCTTCTTTTCAAGATCGGACTATCCTCTTCCTTGCTCTCACATCTCATATTTTTCATAATTGCCGGAGTGCTCGCATACGGGATAAGCACGATAATTTATCTCTTCGCGCTCAGCAAGAGCCACCTAAGCTGGGTATACGGTTTCGCAGGAGTCAGCTACATAATAGCAGGGCTACTGGCATTCTTCGTGCTCAAGGAAGAGGTAAGCGCTCTCAGGTGGTTCGGGCTCTTTGTAATACTCATAGGAACAGCACTGATAAGCATGAGCTAAATCCTACTAATTACAGAATGCATAGCAGAAAGCCCACCCCTTTTAAAGGTGGGATGAATGCGAATGCATATAAATTGCTGGTGAAATAATGATGTTGGTCTCGCATATGTCTGAAATACGTCCTGAAAAGGACTATCCAGAATTGAGTGCGATATACCCAAATGAGATGCACTACGGCACGAAATCCGTATTTGGGAATGCGTCTGTTTCCATCCAAAGAAACAGGTATAACGACATATCCCGATTGCATACAGACAGGGATATATGCAAAGAGAGCACTGATACCTCCAGAAAGGCAACGCAAGGATGCTCTGCGACCTTAAACCCAATAAAATGGTTCCGAAACCCGCTCCGATGGCAACATGTGAGGACGGACAAAGACGGAAGCGAAGCGCAAGAGGAACCTCCTATCCCTCGGATAGGAGAGGATGTCAGCTGGGTCAAGCACTAATAAAATGCTCCCTCTCAAATATCCTCACTCCAGCATAGATTATAGCAGCGCTTGTTATCATGAGAATCAGAAGCATCTCTAGGAAGAATCCAAAGCCCAGTCTCACTATGTTAAAAACCGAGATAAAAGGTATTATGAGTATAGGCAATATTAACAATGCGCTTATCTGCTGCGCCTCCTTCACCCCTCTCACTCTTGATGAAACGATGACCACAAGGCCTATTGTGGTGAGGGCCAGAAACGGCGCATTCAGCATCATCATGTACCAATCTGTGTTCGGGAATATGCTCTTACCAAAGTCATTTAATACAAAGTAATTCGTTATCGAGGCGTAGATCAGGAATATAACTACCGTAAGCATTATTGCAGGTATAAGCGATGCAAGCGTCTTTCCTAATATAAGCTCAACATTCGTGATCGGAGTAGAGAGCAGGGACTCGGCAGTCTTCCGCTCCTTCTCTCCAGCAAAACTGTCTGCTGCTATAATCTATGCTGGAGTGAGGATATTTGAGAGGGAGCATTTTATTAGTGCTTGACCCAGCT
>JAMCSO010000029.1:4685-6049 GCA_023379075.1 Candidatus Martarchaeota archaeon
CGATCGGAGTAGAGAGCAGGGACTCGGCAGTCTTCCGCTCCTTCTCTCCAGCAAAACTGTCTGCTGCTATGACAGAGGCTGTTATTATCGGCATAGTAAGAAAGATTGGGCCCAGTATGTTTACCGAGAAAAAAGATATGAAATAGAATCTGCCAGCACTCTGCGTTATCTGCGCAGTAATCCCCAATATTCTGCTTGCAAGCTGTGGTCCAGCATAAATTGATATGTAAATAGTGAATATTGGCAGCGTTATTGCAAAGAATAAAGGTATGAATATCATTGGCCCATATATCTCTATGCTGCTGAACGCTTCCCTGATATCCTTTATTGCCAGGCTATATATTCTAGAGCTTCTCATCAGCTGCCTCTTTTCATCAATTCCCCAACATTTCCGTTGATGTAATTTACATTTATTATCAGCCCACCTTCCTGGGATATCTCTCTTATCAGCCTTGGTATCTCATTGATGCCCTTAACCTTTGCTCTCAGTAGGCTTCCAGAGCCATATGAAAGCCCATACTTGCCGAACAATCTCCTCATACTTTCTCTTCCCAGCTTGTTTATAAGAGCAACCTCTACTTCTATACTTCCCAACTTTCTCATTATTGAGCCCAGTGTGCCCGAAGCCGTTATCCTTCCGGATTCTATCAGGATGACACTGCTCTTTATCTTATAAAGTTCTTCCAGCCTCTGTGTGGCATAAAGTATGGTCACTTTCTTTGATGATAACTTTTCAAGCATCTTGTGAAGGGTCTCTGACGCATTCTGGTCAAGGAATGCTGTTGGTTCGTCAAGAAGAAGCATCTCCGGATCATTTATCAGGGCCCTGCATATTGCAACTTTCTGCTTTGTACCTCTGCTAAGCTCCCCAACCTTCCTATCTAGATACTCCAATGCATCAAACTCTGCAAGGATATCCTTCATTCTTCTTTCTGCATTATCGACATCATACAGCTTAGCGAAAAATGAGATATTCGCCCTAACCGAGAGGTTATCATAAAGCGCATAATTCTCACCCAGAAAAGAGAACTTCCTGCTAAGCTCGTCCCTTGTCTTTGTGTCAAGGACATTTCCAAATAGCTTTATCATACCATTTGTCGGCCTGTAAAGCCCGGCAATCATCTTCAGGAGCGTACTTTTTCCTGCGCCATTAGAACCGAGCACTATGGTAGATTCTCCCTCATGTGCAGAAAATGAAACATCAGATATCGCTATGAACTTAGAGAAGGCCTTTGTAACATTCTTTACTTCTACACTATACACCAACTTACCTTTTTTTCTTCTTCTCAAGTTCTTGCACTCTTTCAACAATAGCCCTGAATATCTTCCCCTTCATTCTCGTTTCCTTTCCGCTTAGCACTCTG
>JAMCSO010000030.1 GCA_023379075.1 Candidatus Martarchaeota archaeon
CACAGTTATAACCTTCAATCATGCCACAAAGTGCGATCATCGACCAAGGCCAGTCCATTAACTTTTCTGTGTTAGCGAATGGGGGTGTACCTCCTTACTCCTATCAGTGGTACGAGGGCCAATCTTCTCTATGCACATCTGATGCCATAATACCTGGAGCAACGTCAAAGAATTACTCCGTCTCTCCTGAATCAAGCACATACTACTGTGCAAGAGTCAAGGATTCAAACAGTAACTTTTCTTACTCTCCCACCGCTCTAGTGACTGTAGATCCAAAGCTATCTGCTAAGATAAATCCCACTCAAGAAACATACCTGGATGTGGGAGAGACAGAGCCTGTAAACATCTCTGTCAGCGGCGGAACACCTCCATACACCTACCTGCTTAACATTTCCACAATAAAAGGGAACTGTTCTGCAGGTCTAAGCGAAGCTCACTCAAACACATACACATTTACCTCAACGAGATCGATGGCCGGTTGCTCATTCGTATTCAAAGGCATAGTTACTGACTCTGCAGGAAGCAGTGTATCATCTAGTTCTGGAACGATAAACGTGAACAGTGCTCCTACACTTATCCTCTCATCTCCAAGCAATTCCATATTGGATTATGGGGAATCTACCGATTACCAGATAGCAATACCCAATAACACAGGCTTCGGGCCATTCGCATTCAATATACTGCTGGGTGGAAATGTTATCTATCAAGGCCAAATAATCTCGTCTGGGGATTCTGCCATATTCAAATACACTCCATCAGAGACAGGCAAAGAAATTCTTACTGCAACTGCTTATGATCTAGGTTCATCTCATAAATATTCCTTCTCTGCAGAGCTTCCAGAGGTCATTGTAAACAATATGCTGAACCTCTCTGCAAGTGACATTCCAGGATCTCTGAACTTATATAAAGATCAGGTTTATCCTGCGTACATAAACCTATTCAACACAGATACCGGAACACCGCCGTACACATATACAATACTAATATCAAACACCTCCGGATCTCATGTGTTAAACATTTCTAATGCTAACACCCTACTTCAACACTATCTGTTTAACATCTCAGTGAGCAGCTCCGGAGCCTATAAATTAAATGCCAGTGTAAAAGACAGCGCCACAACTCCAACGCTATCTTCTATATCAAAGAGTATAAACATCAGCATAGCCAACGAGCCAAGCCTCTTCCTTTCGCTTATAGGAAGCAACACCGTAGACCTGAACCAGCCCATAACGTATCTGGCAACAATACCTAACAACACAGGCTTCGGCCCATTCAGCATCAGCCTTATCTCAGGGAATAGCATAGTTGCATCTAATACAATATCGAATGGCAGCGCCATACTATCATTTCTTCCAGAAGATGCTGGCAGCCTCTCAATCAATGCCGAAGCAAAGGATCTTGGCGATTCCTCTCATTATGCATTCAATTCCACATTCTACTTTATCAATGTCCTGCCAATACTAAGAGAAACTATTCATCTGGCACCTTACTCTTACAACAAGAGCTACTTCCCTAACGCCAATTCCATCATATCACTACGCTCAAATTCGAGCAAGAGCATCATTTTAAATCTGACAATAAAGAACGTCACCCAATCATATCCTTCAATACCTTCCACAAGCTCAACAGCCTTTACAAAGATCGACATTTTGTACATAAATGTCACAGCAACAACCCCAAATGCGATTGGGACATTCAACGCGAGCCTGACAATGGGATATCCCTGCTCCTATTCTACTGTGGCTCCCTATATATACAATGGCAGCTCATGGGCCCCAGTTCCATACTCAACCAATGAATCCTCTTGTAGCGTAAGCCTCAATATAACTCCAGATCCGATTATTGGCTTATTTGCATCATCCCCTATTCAGTCCTCAACACCTCCTCCACAGCCTTCACCACCCTCGGGATCTTCCCAAAGCGGTGGGAATGGTGGCAATGGCGGAGGCAACTCCAATGGGGGAGCTGGGGGCGGCATAACGAAGCCTGTGGTTACAAAGACCAATGCAACATGCTACACTGTCAATACCTTCATACCTCTCAGTACCTTTAATGTAACCTTCGGAAGCAGTAAATTCAACTTTACCGAGAACTTCATCAGCCCAAATTATGCTGGTGTCTCAATAGGGAATGTTGCTTACACAATATATCCAAACAAAGCCTCAACCTTTTATAGCATCGGTTCGGACTTTTTCACGCTTACGCTACTAAACATATCATACCTTCCAATGCAACAGGCAATCACTGTAGGGATCTGCTCAACATATAGCATAAATTCAAATGCCGCTCCCCAGGCTCCAGAGACTCTTAATCTATCAATCAATAACGGCAAAATATTGCTTGCTTCTAACAAAATGAACGATCTCCTTGAGATAATTGCAGACGGAAACGTAATTGCTTCAGGAAATGGCAGCATTGAGATAAGTACAACAGTGCTCAAAGAAGGCCTTCACAGAGTCTACGGGATTGACCTAACTTCTGGCAAGAATACCAATACCACAGAAATTACAATAGCTTATCAGGTGCCATCGCTAATTTTTGTAAAGAAATGCAAGAGCTACGTTTACAATGTCTCAAAATCATGCACAACAGAAGCAGAGATCTTCTCCAGAAACTCAAGCCTTACTGCAGATCTCTATCTTAATGGGAATCTTATAGGCAGAACGAATGGAATAATAAACGATACCGAATCAAAGCCTGGCAACTACACCTACCTCTTCGAGACAAAAGGAAATGGATATTACAGCAGCCAATCCATTTATTACACATATTATATAACAGGGCCAAGCACCGTACCTGGAGTCACAGCCGCTGGCGGAGTTATAATTGCTATAACCGGATCCGCCATAGCTGCATTGATTCTCAACACACATAAGAAAAGAAGGAAGCCACGAAATCCCGACAGCAATGATACTTTGTCTTAAATAACGTGATACCATGTCAGAAAGAACGATAAGATTGCCATCCGATCTGCAAAAGCGATTTGAATCGCTAAGAAGCGAAGGACCCTCAAGAGTTACCTGCGTCAGTACCTCACAAGAATACGAAGGTCTTGTCTTCAATAACCTTAGGGATCTGCGCAGTGCTCTCCGTGTCTTTGGTGGATCTAATAGTGAACAAACAGAACACATTGTCAGAGGGATTATTGAAAGCTCTGTGGAAAGCCAAAGGCTAGAAGCGGTCACATATCCTGGAGAACTAAAGTTCCTAAGGAACGGTGTTATATACTATAATTATTTCAAGGGAGAAGCAGAAGGCACGGGATTTCAGAATGTAGGCGTTGGGGTGAGTAGGATAGATAACAAATATGTACTCACTCTATCGCTATGTCCTGAAGAGAGAATAAATGCCCTGAAAGAAAGTACCAGGGCATACAGGGCCTTAACCAGCGCCTCAACAGATATAACCTTTGAGTCTACTGGTGGGATATTTTTCAAGATCGATCTTGCTCAGTTCGGGAAAGCAATAGGAGCAAAAGGCAATATGGCAAATGTATCTAAAGGATTTGTGGCAGATCCCGATAACAGCCAGTCGATACCAGTTGTCTATGATGGAAGAAGACTAAGTGCTAGACTTTATCTATTTGACATTCCTGAAACAAGTTATATGCCTGGGGCCAAGAGCTATAATAGCACACACATGATCGCTTCTTCAGGTAGTTGGATATTTGGTATTGTAAATGCCGTAATAGGCCCAGAACCCGGAACTCTTAATATTTCTACTCCATCTATGACAATCACATTTGGGAGAGCAAGACAAACAAATGGATCTGGGATGATAACTGACGAGAACACAATTAAAGCGATCATCTCAGCTCGAGATCAGACAGCTCATAGGATAAGAGAAATTGCGGGGCTAAGCAGAAAGTAAGCCCTGCTAATTTATTATCTTTATTCTCCTTCCATAATATCTGAGAGAAAGCTCTTCTATCTCTCTCTTTGCCTCTTCCTCTTCATTAAATATCTCACTTATTCTGGTCTTCATCCTATTAATATCATCTTCTCTTTCTTTCATATCTTTGATCACCTTCGATACCTTTGAGACTTCTATCTCAAGCTCATCAAGCCCTCTTGAGAGAACACCGCGCTCCCTTGACTTCTCTGAAAGCTCATCAATTACTGCCTTTATCTCCCCATTTAATATCCTCTTTATCGGAGCGTAAAGAGAATCGCTATTCTTTACTGTGATTCTGCCTTCTTTCAGTTCTCTTTCTAGACTTCTAATCTCCTCAGCAAATAGCCTATAATCAAAGGATTGGTCAAGAACCGCACTTATTGGATCTACAACGATCTTTATCAGTGGCAGTTTCTTTCCAGGAAGGTAATCATACTTTCTTGCAGCCCTCTCTATATGCTTAATATTGGATTCAATATCAAATCTCAATCTCTCTATCTCGTTGTCCAATCCCTGCAGCCTTCGCTTTCTCTCTTCTATCTCCTCCAATGTACCTTTATCTATGACTACTGGATCGTCAAGTCCCTCTTCAAGCATGCTTGATCTTTCCTTAAGCACCTTACGTTCTGACTCGAGCGAATTGAGTTCTTCTATAACTGCCGCGATTGACTTATATTCATCAAATTCTCTCGACTTCTTTTCCAGCTCACCCTTTATCTTGTTTGATAGATCTTCCAGCTCTGAGAATGAGCGCTTAAAGCTACCAAGATGGTTTGAATAGCCTTTCAGCACATGCTTGAAACTCGCGTTTGTCGTTAAGACTTCTTTTATTATCCCTTCAAGGTTTGATAGTGATACAGTGCATTTCTCATACTCTGTTTTGCCTCTAAGATCGCTTATGTTGCTTCCAGCTACACTGATTAATGCCTTCGTATAAGAGTTCTTGCTTCCTTTTAGGTAATTTATGCTTGTAACTACAGCATAGTCTGTATCTGGATCTTTGTCTAGTGCGCTAAATTCCTCACACGCAACTATAAACTGCTCCCTGATTTCCTCAGCCCTCGAGATCATTGAGCGTGCTTTTGATACTGAGCTCCTTGTTTTTTCATCGAATCTTGTGCTTATGTACTGATCTATGCTGCTCCTATCAACCTTTTCCTCCTGATCGTTCCTTCCAAATATTCCCATTCAACCATCAAGCTAGAGCATATCCTCTGCTGTTACTATTCCAACTATCGCTCCCCTGCTTAAGACAACTATTGCAGGATACTGCCTGAGAAGATTCTTTGCTATTGTTACTGGCGTATTGGCATTCAGGGTTGGAAATGGCTCCTTCATAACGCTTCTGATACTAACATCTTTCTGGAAGCCTATAAGCATGTTTGTGGTTACAGCTCCAACAACCTTCTCCCCATCAACTACTGGAAACTGGGATATTGAGTGCTTCTTCGCAATCTTCACTGCTTTAAAGACCCTATCATTGCCTCTTAATGTTATCACTCGCTTAAGCATTATATCCGAAAGGACCTTCTCCTCGCTGTGCTCTAACTCGTCAAGAACCTCAAATATCTCGCAAGCTATCCTATAATTTGGAACTACAATTCCTCTTTCTATCTTGGTAAGAAGGGATTGGCTTATTCCTGCTTTGTCCGCCAATGCCTTCTGCGTCAGCCCTAATCTTTTCCTCCTTTGCGATATTGAATTAAGTCCTGGGAACAATCTATCACAATATTATTTCTTCCACAAAGTCTTTTAATCCTTGCATGATGCTATTCAAATATGAATAATTACAACAAATAATATTAAAAGCAGGCAAGCATGAACTTAAGTATGATTCAATGTCACTAGCACGAAGAAGCCCTACAAATAATAACTGCGTCCCGTTCTTTAGGAACGTCTCTGAGGTTAAGGAAGCTCAAAGGGCAAGAGAGGAAGGAAGGTATGCAGATATGTATCCAAGGGACACAACCCTTGCACTGAAAGAACTTGAGTCAATAATATCAAGGATGGCCGGGGTTCCAGATACAAACATCGTTACATTCTCTTCTGGAATGGCAGCACTGACAAGCGCGATAGAGTCAGCTGTCCCTACGGCAGGTTCATCAGTGCTTCATGGAAACAGCGAGTACTCAAGAACTACCAAATTTATAGATCTGATGCTCTCGCGCAGAGGAGTCGATTCTGCAAAGGCCGATTCTAGGGATATAGAAAGCATACGCAGAGAGATACTCTTGAATAAGCCTTCGATAATCGTCTTTGAGACAGCTACAAACGGGCCAGACATGGCTCTCCTGAACTTAGAGGCCTTTTTCTCACTTAAGGAGCTCAGTGAATGTAAGCCCACAGTAATCCTGGATAATACCCTGCCCACTCCAACGCTGATAACTCCAGATCTGATATTCAGACTTGCAAAAGATCTTAAAGTACTTGTGGTCGAAAGCGGAACGAAGTTTTACGCATTAAATGCTGAGACCCTTGGGATAATCTACTCAAATGACCAAAAAGCCATAGCTAAACTTAGGGACGAGCGCTCCACAACTGGAACAATCTTGACATTCTCACAAACTTTGCTACTCCTAGATGTTCTCAAAAGGACATACTCTCAGGATAATCCTGATTCTATGAAAGTGCAATTCGATGCTAGGAACAGACTGATAATGAGCAACGCGAACCTTCTGGCACTGGAATGTGAGCTGCATGAGGGTCCTCCGAGCCTTACTATAGCATATCCAAACCTTAGAAGCCATCAGAACCATCAACTGGCTATGAAACTATATCCGAACGGCTCCTCCCCAGTATTCTTCATAACAAGCAAAGAGGGCGATTCATATATACCTTATTTTGAGACAAGATCTGGCCCAAAGGACCAGTTCGAGTTGCTTGAAGCCCTGCTCCTGAATCCTTATCTGCGTGAGAATACTGTTCTGAGGCAAAGCTTTGGGTTTGATTCTACAACAATTTATCCTTATCCTGATCCTAACATGCCATGCATACGGGTATCTGCAGGAACAGAAGATGTGGATAAGGTAATGATGCTTGCCAGCTCCCTTAGGAAGGCGTTGTCTGATTTATAGGCTCTGTAGAAATCCCTCTCTTGTATTATATGTGTGGTTGACATCTGGTCTGACGCTCTCTGGAACTTCCACCACTTGGATCATGAAGTCCTTATTCTCCAATACCTTCTTAGCATTTCTACAGGGCCTTAATTTGTCAAGTTCCTAGAGTTCATCGAACATTAGATTTATAATCTATCGGTTCCTATTATAATGAAAGATTATTATCGGGAGAGTGATGAAAAACCATTCAATTTCTAATCTTTTGTTATTTTTAATACTTTTCTTCTC
>JAMCSO010000031.1 GCA_023379075.1 Candidatus Martarchaeota archaeon
GTCGGCTCTTCTATCCCGAACTCATTGAGTACTTCAGGATGAACCTCTCCGAAGAAGCCGATCGTAACGCTCTCAGACTCTGCATCAGCAACCCTGCCTTGTATGAAGCTCTTTCTCTCAGCTTCTGTTAAGTTGTATTTGATCTCAAGCATTGAGAGTAATCCCTCAAAGACTGCCTTTATATCATTGAAGTTTGCCTTTGGGTCTACAGAAACTGCTGCGAGATGGATATCCTCATGTACTTTCTCCTCCTCAATCATGAATGTCAGGTCAATCTCAAAGATCCGCTGCGGCATCTTCTCGCTTGCAGATTTTCCAAGATTGCCAAGAAGTGAGGGAATTATCCATGTCCTCATCATTGTTATTGACTGCATCCTAGAGTTCTTCAGCTTTATCGAGGCGTTAGAAGGCTCCTGCAGCCTCATCTTCACAAAGTTCGTATCCTCATTTGTGAAATAAGTGTTCATGGCCTCGCTGAATCCGTATCCTATCATGAGGTCTTTTATCCTGGATATCATGACGCTCTTCTCTTCCAATGCGCCAGCATCGTAATTTGGTATCGCTACCTGCTGTATGTAATCATAGCCATATGCTATGGCCACATCCTCAACGATATCTTGTTCATTTATAACATCAAACCTGTATTCAGGCACATTGAACAATATCTTATTCCCAAGAAGCGCAGCCTCGTATCCCATCTTGTTCGCAAGCGAGATGACATTATTGGATCCTATCCTTACACCTATCTCATTTTCAAGCATGGATATCGGTATCTGCATCTGTCTGCTCTCCATTTTTGGTGAGAACGTGCTTCCTCCCTTGTAAACAATCTCTACCCTTTCCACGCTTCCCTTCATATCTATGAAGAGTGAAGCGAGCATGTCTGCTGTCTTGTCTACATAATATTCTGAGCTGCCTGTTATGTCTATTAGAAGGCTCTTCGTTCCCACAGAGACCTTTGTCCTATCAGAGTTTATTATCGGTATCAGTGCCATGGTCCCTTCCTTATCTTTCAGTGCAGGGTACAATCTCTTTTTACCTGAAGGTATCGTATCTCCGTACTTTATCCCTTTCTCATTTATCTTCATGATTTCGCTGAACATCTCTGCAGAGTTTCCGTTCAATGGAATGAACTCCTCATCAGTGTAAGCATCGTACTCCAACGGCCCGTTTATTTTGGAGAGGTCATGCATGCCAATTGCTATCTTTCTTCTATCCCTGCCGAACGTATCGCAGAATTTGTCCATGAACTTTATAAGGTTTGCAAGGCTCTTCTCATCAAGCTTAAGGTCCTTGACCACCATACCTGCTACGAACGGCCTTATCTTCTTTATTTTATCCCCAACTTTTATCACAACGGCTGGCTTATCGCTTGCGATCTTATACCTAAAACTCTTGGTCCTATGCATGAAATTCCGGATTGCACGACTCATTCCAACAGCATCAAATAGATCCGGCCTGTTGGGGGTTATCTCTATCTTGATCTCATCTTTTCCTATCTCCTCAACTTCGAATCCGAGCTTTGCTATCTGTTCCTCAAGCATCTTGTCGTCAATGCTGAATCCAAGAAGCTCTCTAAAATATTTAATATCAAGCGTTATTGTAGGCATTATTACACCATCCTTCTGGACCTAAGCCATCCGATCCCGCTTCCGTAAAGCTCTGATATGCTTGAGATGTTGTTCTCGCGCAGAAGAAGGAATCTCTCGACAGTTACTCCCCAAGCCAGCACAGATATCTTCTTCCTGCTTATTCCAGTAATCTCTCTTCTGATTATCCCAGCTCCCCCTATCTCTATCCAGCCCCTGGCCTTCTCAGAGAAGACTCTTATCTCCACTCCGGGCTCTACGAATGGGAAATAAGAAGGCTTGAAGCTTACCTTCATGCCAATTGAACCATATATTTTTATCAATGTGTCAAATAAATTTGCAAGCGTTAGCCCCTTCCCTACTATTATTCCATCCGTCTGGTAAAAGTCCGCAAGATGCTTGTAATCTATGCTCTCATTCCTGAAGACCCGCCCCAGGGAGAAGAACTTAAGGGGCAGATTGAAATCGCTCTTCCCTTTCATCATGCTTCTAACTATCGATTGAATCTGCCTTGAAGATACGCTTGTCACGTGTGTCCTCAGCATCGCCTGCTCGGAAGCCTCAATATTCCAATCTCCTTTCCATCCTCTCTTGTGTGCCTTCCCTATTCTTTTTTGTATCTCTCTCTCCTTTACTCTCAGCAGACTAGGCCTCGCTAAATAAAATGTGTCTTGCATCTCCCTTGCAGGATGATCTTGTGGCATGAACAACGAATCGAATACCCAGAATGAGGGCTCGACTATCGGTCCTGATATCTCCTTGAACCCAAGACCCACATATGCTCTCTTAATCTCATCTGATAAATTGGTCAGTGGGTGCTTAAGTGCAGCATCCGCCTTCTCTACTTTAGTATTGACATCATATTTCCTGAACTCTATATTCTTCCAGTTCTCTCCTGCTATAAGGCTCTTATTAAGCTGACCCACCTTCTCCTCTCCAACTCCCTTTTCGATCTCAGCAAGCCCTTTGTTATTAATCCTTATCTTCTCAATCTCCTCTCTCTCTTTTACCTCTACAAGGTGCCTAGACTGCAGTATCGGTATCCTCTCATTCATTGATTCTTTCCTGCTCTTTCCATGGATTGCTATATCATTAAGCATTATCCTGTCCTGGTCTCCCTCTGCAGCGACCGCAAGCCCTCTTTTACTAATCTTCAATTTTCCTCCTGATATAAATGCAAGTTCCTTCTTCTTTGCCCAGAGGAAGCCTATCTGCTCTTCCCTGCTCTTAAGCTCAGCGACATTGATCTCACCTTTTTCAAGACTCTTAAGCAGCTTCTCCTCAGGCAGTAGCGTCTCAGCATATCTCTTCCCCTCTTCTGTTATCTCTATCTCTCTCCTCCTAGTCTTCCTGACATCCACAGCCCCTCTTTTCGAGAGGTTCTCCAGAGCCCATAGAACTTTGTCTCTTCCGATGCTACTCTCAGAGATGAGCTCCTCTAGATTAAGCTCCTTATTGTTTCTTAGGACTTCCAACACTCTTTCTTCGTATTTATGCACCAATACACCGTTATCTTACACTAACCTTATTGTATAAATAAAGAACAACTAAAAATGCGATTGCGACAATCATAAGGTAGATCAGTATTGCGTACGCGTTGTAAATGCCAGAGAAAAAGCCAATTATCTCCTGCTCTGGCGACTCAGAAAGAACATAAGAAAACGAGAATTTCGAGAGAGGTTCGCCCAGATACCACGAGAATGTCGTATCATTATCAAATGTTCCAAGGAAATTTGACTGAGGGCTATCCGGCAGCGGATAAACCGATATCAGGCTTGCCCCCTTTGGTATTATTATGTTAAGCCTTGCATTCTGCGGCAGTGCCTCTCCGCTAGCTGTGTTTACAAAATTAAAGACCGAATCATTGAATATGTACTTAAACTTCCTGGGGCCTATGTTGCTCACCGTTGTAACATTGTTGACATAGTAATCCATGGTAAGATATGCTATGGCCCCATTTGAGGTATATCTAAGAGGCCCGGGAAGGAAGGTAAATGAGTGTATGCTCGACTTTGGATTGATTATCGGTTCTTGTATGCCGCTTATCTGCAGTGCTGCCTCCCAATCCCCTATTGTAGGATTCACAGCCGCTCTGTCTTGTATGTACTGCTGCTCTGAAGAGTTGCTTATGAATATGTTTATTGTGTCTATGACATGAGCGCTGCTGTTAGGCAAGAGTATGACTGTGGTGTTTGTTGTAGTCACCATAAAGTAAGCATGGACCTGCGTTATTGCAGATACGGAAAAGAGCAAGGCGAGCAAAATCAGTATGTTTCTCATCTATTTCACGGACCCTCTACTTACTATATAATTTATAAAAGATACCTATAAATAGATTCCACAATTGATTCTTTCAGAAGCGCATGAAGTTGTTGCATCACTTTCTTGCAAGGCTTACTTGGACCCTCCTATCCGGCCCTGTGGTGAAGGCCTTCAATATTGAAACCCTGAAGAACCTGAACTCCGCACCCTCCCCATAATCCGATGGCTTGTACCTCTCCGTAGAGGGAACTGTTGATCCTGGGAATAATTTATTGCAATAGAGATCAATAGCTTTCTTGAGCTCAGGGCCACTAATCGCGGATATTTTTCCTTCTACCTGTACCTCATCATAAGATCCCAAAGGCACTGTCGAATCAAATATCACGAGCGATACCTTATGTGTCTCCATTGCATTTTTGCATGCAATGAATCCACGGCTGAAAGAAAATAGAAATTGTATTTCTCATCAAATACATAGAATACCACCGCACCCAACGGGTTTCCTTCGCCGTCGCTTGTTGAAACAACCATGTACTTATTATGAAAGAGTACGGATTCGGCTTTTTGTTAGTATGTATTCAATGGCGATATCATAATTTCTTATTAGATCCTAGGATTAATAAACCCATGCTCCTATCTGCGTTATACTTTTCAATACATAACCTAATCTCGACAAGGAAGCCCACACGATTTATCGGTGGGAGGAATTGTCGAGCATTAATATCATGTATCTTTCCAAACATATATGTTTGGTTAATAGTATGAAACGTGCTATTCTTTTGCAATGTTGCTTGATAGCAATGTCTTTTTATACTCTTCATTCATACTATATTTGGTGTTATAGTGGAAGCATATTGCGTTAAGTGCAAGGAAAAGCAGCAAATGAAAGATGCA
>JAMCSO010000032.1 GCA_023379075.1 Candidatus Martarchaeota archaeon
AAGATTATCTTAACTTTAATCTGCTTGGCGGCCTCCTATATGCATTGGAGCCTTTTCCTCTTCTCTGTTGCCTTAATTTCTTTCCCATTATTTACACCGTTCATACCAGCTTTAGCTTTCTGGCTATATCCGAAGCCTTGAAATCCTTCTTTAATTTAATGTAAGCGCGCTTCGTGTTCTTTGATGTTATGGCTGTATTGATCTTCTCAACCTTCACCTTGAATACAGCTTCAAATTCTTTCAAAATATCTATCTTCTGGGCCCTGAAGTCGACAACATATATTATTACATTATCCCTGTCAACCATTCCAAGGGCTTTTTCAGTCGCTATCGGATACATCAACGTATTCATGAATATCACTTAAAGAGGTTTCCGGCAGCATTGCTGCTTTCTTCTATTCCCTTCTCTATCTCAGATACCGCACCATCGCTCCAGAGTATCATCCTTGGCTCAGCGCCAGGCGAGAGCTTTTCTATGCAAAGCTTGCTGATCCTGCAGACATCCACTCCTGGAATATTCCTTCCAGCCTTCCCTATCTTCTCGTCATTCTTTACAAGTATCAATACGCTGTTTCTGAAATGCCTTGATTTCGCGGCCCTTTTCAAGCCCCTGCTAAGCCTTGGCTTGTGTGATCTATTAAGGTCTTCTGAAAGTCCCATCTTGTTTAAGATCTTCAATAACTCGCTTGTCTTAGAGACCTCTTCAAGCTTGTTTTCAATTATTATTGGCATCTCTCTCTTTTCAAAGACGTGCCTTGCACGTATCAACTTTTCATCAGCACTTGCTGCTATTGCAGATTCGAGAGCCTTAATGTATTCTTTCTTATTGATTCTTTCTTCAATTCTCTTCTCAAGCTTGTGCGGGTGTGCCCTTCTTCCCTTAACGCTTGAAGGTATCCTTCTTACATCTCCCATTCCTCCTCCTGCAAGTTTCTGCCTTGGGTTTGCAGAGACTCCCATATGCCTCAGGTGTCTGTATCCTCCATACGTTCCAACGTATGTTGCTGTTGTCTGGAGTCCTGCCATTACATAATGGGCTTGTGGCTGGCGCTTAGAACTCTGTTCAGAGAGCAGCGCCCTTCTCACGATATCCTTTCTGAACGTGCCTGAGAATACGCCAGGCAGTGCTATCTTTCCTGCCTTCTCTCCGTTTAATGAATAAACATTTGCTTCCATAAACTCACTTTGATTCAAGAGATGTATAGATTATCTGAGGCTCTCCAGATGCCTTCTTTCTCATAGCCTTTCTTATCCTGAGAAGCCTCTTTGCTGGTCCGGGAACAGAACCATCAATTATTATATAATCATTTTTAACTACGCCATAATTTGGGTAGCCTCCTTTCGGATTGATCTCTGAAGCAGCATTTGAGTGGCCCAGCTTAAGTACCATCTTGTTAAGCTCTGTTCTATAATTGTATCCAAGGTGACCTGCCTGTGGTACGCTGAATATTACCTTATGCGGGGTGAACGGACCAAGAGCTCCAACGTGCCTTATCCTTCCTGTTGCTTTTCTGGGCTGTTTTGCTACACCAAATCTTTTTATGGCTCCTGCCCATCCTTTCCCCTTTGTAATGCTGATAACATCAATATACTCTCCGCTTTTTAAGATATCGCTTATCTTTAGTTCTTTTCCCAACCAATTCTCAACAAAAGCCATCTTTGCCTGCGTCTCGCTTCCTCCTATTGGTATCTCAAATCTCATTACTCTCTTGTTGGAGCTTCCCACGCTCTTCGCATCTAAGAATGCCAAGGCCCTAATGTCTTCAAATTCATTAGCCTTTCTCTTGAATGCTGCAATGTCTGTGTTCTTCACAGCTTTTATTCCAACAGCCTTTGCCGCATTGCCATCATAAACCTCTACAAATGGCTCGTTGTAAAGATAAGCTTTCTTGTAAGCACGTATCCCATAAACAAGGACCTTAGGTATCTCTAGGACAGTTACTGCCCTGGCAATCTCGCTTCCCTTTGATGGGGATTCACTATTATCTGTCATTGTTATGTGCGTCATGCCTGCCTTAAAAGCAACGAAGCCGAGAAATGACGGTTCATCCACTAACGAATATCTTCTAACCCTGGGCAACTGCCTCTTAGCCCTTCTATGCTGCCAAAATCCAAGCGAGCCATGTCTCATATTCGTACACTACTAAATGAATGCCCATAAACATAGGCAAAACTTAACATAAAACACGTTGCATCATGCCCGAAAGCATGAAAGCACGCATAAACCTCAATGAAAAGTTAAGATAATCTTTGTTAATATATATTTATATTTCTATCGCTGTATTGAGAGGATATATATAGCATTTTTTATTATGCTCGTATTCCTCTGCGTTTTGACCTTATGCTAGGTCTGTTCTTATTTGTTCCGAATCCATCGTGAAGCAATCCTCTGTGCTTCTTTCCTGAGCTTGTCAATCCTCTGAATACTCTTCTCCTGCTTCCAGCTATTCCTGAATAAATTGGATCGTTTTTGATTGATCCATGGTCCCTATCCAGCATTATTGCCTCGAAGAACTTGTATTTTCCGTCTTCTCCTACAAAATATGAGTTCAGTACCTCGCAATTTGTGAATCTTGCCGCGGCTCTTTCCTCTGCCATCGACTGCAATGATTTTGTATACGCGAAGAATCTTCCATTGTTAGAAGGCTTTCTTCCTCCTGCTGGCTTCTCTCTTTTCCTCAGTCCTCTTCTGACTCTGACTCTTACAATTACAACCCCCTGTTTTGCCTTGTATCCTAGTTCCCTTGCCCTTGCCACATTTGTTGGCCTCTCAATTCTAGTAACTGGAGACTCTCTTCTCCAAGAAGCTATCCTCTCTCTAAGCAGATTGCTTCTCTCCTTGTATTCGTCTTGGAATGTCTTCGTTATATATTTATATGCACCCATCTGTAAGCACCAGTTCATTGGTTAAAGGACTTGACCCTAATTCTAACCTTTATGAAATATCTGTTGGATTAATTATATGTGCCAAACCTTTTAAATATAGATATGTTGCGGCATATACGGGCAGTACAACTTCCTCGCCACTGTACGGTCCGAATACCTCACCTTTTATCTCGAGTTCATGTTCTGCATTCGCACAGACTCTGAGCTCTCCTTTCTCGAATGCTATCGCATCCCTCATCGGGTCAAATTTATGCAGCTCAGACAAAGAGCCTATCCTTTTAGCTATGAACCCTGTCTCTCCATGTATTGTATCTGGAAGTCTTATGAGGTGTGAGGTGTCATTTGTCACATTTCCGTCTATCCTATCACTCTGTATGACT
>JAMCSO010000033.1 GCA_023379075.1 Candidatus Martarchaeota archaeon
TTTATAAGAGAACATAAAGTTATTTAAAGCTTTCGCGATTACTTATTTTCTCTTTTGATTTTTCTTTTGAGGCTTGTGGAATAAGAGAGCGTTGCTCGTGCTTTCCAACTGTATTCTTGCGACATCCTGCTTTTTCCTGAAGTCTGGGACCAGAGAGCTTGCGAATCTGAGTGGAAGCGTTGAGTCGTAGATATCAAGCATTATCTCATAGTACCTCATTGCTTTGTCTGCTTCATTCTTTCTCATCGATTCAAATGCTTCTCTTTTTAATTCACCAACGCAATCGAGAAGACCGAGAAGGTAAGGAAGTTCTCCCTCTCCGAGTTCTTCTGCGCCAGGTATCCTGCCTTCCTTTATTATATAGTATATCAATCTTGCTTCAACAACTTCCTGATGGCATTGCAGCGAGTAAAATTCCATCCCTTTCTCAAGCTTCTTTATCTTTGATAATATAGTTACAGACTCATCTAAGAGTTCCTTCGCGTATGGAAGCTTGCCTGCATGCATTGCTGTTATTGACTTTCCGGTAAGCATGATCGCTTTTCTTGAGAGATCCATTATCTTATCCCTTCGCTCATGCAGCTCAAGTATCGATTTCTCGATTCTGTCTATATCCTTAATCACAAGATCATCGATTAATGATCGCTTGAAGATTTCTTATTTCTTTCCTATCTTGTTTTCGCGACCATGCCAATATAGGTACTGCTGTGCATATCCTGCAAGATCTCCCCATTTGGAAGCTGCATGAGCATGTATCTCGTTTATGCTCTTCTTCCTGCCTTTGAAATAAACATTCTCGATTATCCTTTTAACCCATGAATCTATTGGAAACGCTTCGAAGCGCTTGTAACCGAAGAGCAGTATGCAGTCAGCAACCTTGTCTCCTATCCCATCAAGCGCCATCAATTCTTCTTTTGCTTCGGAATATCCCATATCTTTCAGTGAGGCAAGGCTCAGGCCATTTGAGCACTCTTCTGCGACGCTCTTGATATATTTGTCGCGGAACCCCGTGCCACAAGATCTTATCTCTGCAAGTGTTGCGCCTGCTATCTCTTCAGGCATTGGAAATAGCTTGTATGAAGTTCCATCAATGATTACCTCCCTGCCAAATTTGGAGACCATCCTTTGCGTTATTCCCCTTATTCTTTTAATGTTGTTGAATTGCGAGATTAGAAAACAGAGGGTTGTCTCCCAGGGATCATTAAGCGTAACCCGCAACCCGTTCATTTTGGAGAGGGCTTCATGCATGAATTGATCTGTATCTATTCTGTTGCAGATCTCTCCAAAATCATCTTCAAGACCGAACCTTGAGATTATCTCATTCATTGCCTCTGCATCGTTGTAATCTCCAGAATAACTAAAGGATAATCTTGATGCTTTTTTCCTTAGGAAGATGATGCCCTTGCTTGTAGAATAAGTCAGCCTTTCGATCCCCAGATCAGAGGAATAATCAGAATGGAAGGCAAGAGGCTGTCCGCTTCCGATGCTGAGGCCCAGACTGAGATTCTCGGCAGTTATGCAATGCCGGCCAGAACCGTTATTTGAAGATATTCCTACCACCTATAAGAGTTCGCCTATCTTCTTTCTGACCTGCTTTGTGGTATCACGGTCACGAATAGTCACTGTGTCATCTTCCAATGTCTGATAATCTATTGTGATGCAGGAAAGAACTCCTATCTCATCGGCTCTTGCATATCTCTTCCCTATGCCCCCTGTTTCAGAATAGTAGGAGCTGAGATTGCGCTCGTTTAGGAGAGAGTAGACCTCCCTGGCTTTATCAATAAGCTTTTCGTCTTTCTGCAATGGAAATATGGCAAAGTGGTATGGAGAGATGTTCTCGTTGAGCTTGAGATATGACCATCCTCTCTCGCTGCCTTCTACAGCAGAGTTATGGAGTATTGCGAGAAGAAGCCTGTCTATCCCTATACTGGCTTCTGCGACGTGCGGCAATATCCGCTTTCCATCAAGAACAATTCCAAGCTCCTCGCCTGAGAGCTTTGCATGCTGCGATAAATCAAAGTCGGCTCTTGAAGCATTGCCTGCAACCTCCATCCACCCATACTCAGTCTTTGCCTCAAGGTCTATGTTCCCCTGAGAATAGTGTGGAAGTTCTTCTTTCTCCACCTGCCTGAATCGATACATCTCCTTTGAGAGACCCATCCTGGTCATGAGCTTGTCTTCGAGATAGATCAAGAGAGCCAGATGCCTGTTTGGTATTATCCCCAAATCAAGCAGTTCACCTATCCTGCGCTCCCTGGCCTCGTCGCTGTTGCTTTCTATGAATGTGATCTCTGCTTTTGCGAAGGTATCGAACCATATGCCATTGAATTCCTCAAGCTCTGCGCCGGGATCAAAGAAGAACTCGGTCTCCATCTGGCCAAACTCCCTCATTCTGGATAGCTGCTGCCTTGGGGAGATCTCGTTTCTAAAGACTTTTCCTGCCTGAGAGATACATACAGGCAGCCTGAGACCATAAACCCTGAAAAGATTCTTGAAATCAACGAAGATGCCCTGGGCAGTCTCTGGGCGCAGATATCCATTCTCGCTGCTCCCGGGCCCGATCTGCGTCTTGAACATAAGATTGAAGCTCTCGATCTTTGAAAGCTTGCTTCCGCATTTAGGACATTTTACTCCTGATGAGGAGATTTCTTTCTCGAGTTCAGGTATCTTCATCCTCTTGACTGCAGAGAAAGCCTTCGTGTCTCCTTTCTTCTCATAAAACTCTTCAAGGAGCTTGTCTGCCCTATGGGAAGCCTTGCACACAGTGCAATCTATTATCGGATCCGTAAATGTTGCCAGATGGCCGCTTGCTTTGAGCACTATCTCTGGCAATATGAGCGTTGTCTCAACTTCCAGAGCATTGAGCTCTCCGAGAAAGAACCTTCTCCATGTATTCTCTATATTCCTTCGTATCCTGAGACCTATGGGCCCGTAATCATAAAATCCGCTTATCTCCTTGTATATGCCAAATGCCTGATAGTAGATACCTCTTCTTGATATTATGTCGTTAGCTATCTTCTCACTCTTCTCCAATGGAACACCTTGATCCTTCTTTATCCGATATAATTGCTTTACAAAGATATATAGAGTTTAAATATAAGATAAATATCTGATAAATGGTGTTCTTTTGAAGGAAAGCATTGAAGAAAAGAGGGCAAGGCTCCTGGGCCTTGCAAAAGCAAGCCTAAGCGAGGCTTACTCTACCGAGGAGCATTCTCTCATACAAGCTATCAACGCTTACAATGAGACGGAAAAGATGAGAAACCTCATGCATGAAAGGCTTGAGGAATGGTACAGTATATACTTTCCAGAAGCCAAGATTAGTAGCCCTTCGGTATATGCCAAGTTTATAATAGAGTTTGGCAGAAACAAGAAAGAGGTTGAGGAAATTAAGCTTGAGGAGATATTTGGAGATAAGAAAGATGAGATAAAGAGCATTATAGAGAGAAGCATTGGAAGAGAGCCCACAAGCGAGGAGTATGCTGCAGTGAGAAGGATAGCTGAGGAAGAGCTCAGCCTGATAGAGCTTGAGAAGAGGCTTGATAATTATATCGAGAAGACAACCAAGAAGCTCATACCAAATATATCGTATTTAATAGATTACAAGATAGCTGCGGAGCTTCTGGCCAAATCTGGCTCACTATCAAAGCTTGCGGTGATGCCTGCAAGCACAATCCAGCTTCTCGGTGCAGAGAAAGCGCTATTCAAGCACATAAAATTCGGAAGCAGGCCCCCAAAATATGGTTACCTATTCAAGATAGCTCCGGTAACAAATGCCCAGAGAGATGACAGAGGGAGGGTTGCAAGATTATACGCTGCGAAGATCAGTATAGCTGCAAGAGCCGATGCCTTCACGAAGAATTTCATTGCTCCAAAGCTTAAAGAAGATATAGATAAGGCGCTTGCGCGTGAAAGAAAGCATGGAAAGAAGAGAGAGTATCGGGCGAGCCCAAGTCAGGGTCATGGTAGAGACGGAGGCAGAGAAAGAAGATTCAGAAACAGAGGATCAAGATAGCTGGCTTCCTGAGAGCGATGAAACTAAAGTGTACTCTGTTCCATTAAGAGGAGCTGAGATGATCTCTCCGTCTGAACCTCTCGAGACACAGAAGAACATCCCTCCATATTTTACGCATGATGGCGTCATGTAGAGTGTGCTGATTGAATTTCCTGTGAATTGGAACCAGTTTCCAGTAAAGCTCCCAGATTGACTTAATATGGAGTAGCCACCGGTCCCCACAGAAGTTATTGCATTAATACAATATAATCCACTCTGCGATGTCAGGCAAGGTCCAGAGTAGTAGTTGTAGTATTGATTATAAGGAGACTGCGTCCAGCTGCCTATTCCTGAAGAAGAGATTTGAGCGGATTGAGCGTCAGGCGGACCTCCTGCCAGTCCCTCCTGGCAGAATATCTTACTATTCGTTGTATCACAAGATGTTGCTCCAAAAAGAAGGAGGTAGCCAGAATATGAGGGTGCATTGGTTGTTTCCCATGTACCTATACCGCTTGTAGAGAGAGGTGCAAATTCTGTAATGTTTTTGAAGCCAGATGGAGATGATGAGTCGTAAGCTGAACCTATGCAGTAGATGTAACTATCGTAAGCCGTGCATATGGAACTTCCTGTAGTTGCTGACATCGCATAAGTAGATGTTGATTTCCATTGACCTATTCCACTTGATGAGAGAGGCGCATAATAAGATTGCCAGGAATATGCACCCGGACAATAGATGTAGCTGTTTGAGGATACACAATCAGTAGGTATGTCTCCTGCAAAGAACATTGGTAGTGGGAAGGAAGTTGTGCTTATCCACTTTCCTATACCGCCTATAGACAAAGGAGCAAAGAAGCTTGCATTTGTGTATTGCCATGATCCGATGCTAACATTATATCTGAGTCCTCCTGTGCAATAAATATATGCACCTGATTCGACGCATGAATCTACAGTGTAATTAATCGGATAGGGAGTAGTAGAAGTCCACCCTATTGGAGGGAAAAAGGATGCTGTACCGCTAATCTGGGCAAAATTGATGAGGTGCTGATTGTTTCCAGAAGTATTATAGCTTATCCACAAAGCACCTTTCTGTATGCCTCCGATATAAGTAACACCATCCGGACAGATGAATTGAAGATTTATTTTGTCAATCGTACTAAGGCTCACACCAACATATGTCCAACTCGAAGGAGGATTTGGATTACTGGAGCAGCCTATGTAACTTATATTTTGGTTTCTTAGTGGGGATGCAAATGTTACTGAAACGAAGCCAGATGTGCCTATAGTTAGATTGCTGCATTCATACCCGGTAGATGAGGTGCATATCGTCGGTATCTTTGGATTAAGGATTCCTGAGAAGTATATCACGGCCATGACTATAATTATAATGAGAATTGCCCAGGAGTATGAAGTTATGTATTCTATCGCAGACTGGGCTTTCATCAGACCACTGTATAGCAGTTAGGGGCTTGACAAATTAAATACTTTAGCATCGTCTGTTGTGTCCAATAATTCCACTATTCCTAGTGGTATTTAATCTACAGGACACATTGTGTCGCCAAAACGAATACACATGAGTGATTAATAACACCTAGAGGATATTAGTCTGTTGGACACAGCATATCCATACTGGACTTGGAGGTCTTCTCTCTTTTTTAACATCTGAGAGTGGTAGTGCTGAGTCTCCTAACCCAACACATTGTTGGTGTATCAGTTGCTTTGCCAGGAGAACGAAAACATAAAAATGTTGAAAATAAGAAATAAGATACCGGAGGTTTATGCTACCGCGCGTGTAGTCGTGCAGCACTACGTACATACTAGGAAATTTGCCAAATATATTTTCGCATTAACGATAACGGAGGTGGATTGACAGATGTAGAACTCGTTGATCTCGTTGGTACGAAAATTGGAAGAATAATCGGTTACAAGAAAAGACCAGATTATTCTATCTTCTCTAAGGTCAGAGAACGCACAGAACCTGAAATATTCGAAGAACTGAACAACTGGATTCTACAGAACAGACTTGACGGAAGGCAAATACGACTAATCGCACAGGATGGTACTGATGTGCCTGCATTTTCGCGCAAGGATAAGTATGCGAGAACTGGACATAGGACCCATCAAAGAGGGAACAAGAAGATGCAGATGGAAAGGCGAATGCAGGACAACTGGACTTAAAAAGGGATCCTCATCTATTCATGCATAATTGCATATCTCAGGATTTATTTGATGCGATAAGACAGGTGCATTGACGATGATGATTTGATGTAAATGTCAAGTTCTTATTATGGTGCAGAGTAGCTATACCACCAGTTATTCTCAAAGATCACATCCTTTGCAACCCCGCCATTATTGTTTCCAGAATAGTCTGTTACGTTTCCGTTCAGCGGCCACCATCCAGATAGTGCTTGAAGGTTTGTTGGCCTTCCCCCTATCCCCTCACCGTACAATATAGCGATCTCATTTCCGGAAAGAGAGGTATTGTACATCTGTATGTTTGATAAGGAGCCATTCCACTCGCTGACAGAACCATAAAGAGTGCCTATCTGCAGCGATGAGGGAGTGCCGAAGCCTGAAGATGAGAAAGGCATCTCATTGATGAGTTGGCCATTTACATAATAGTATGCATTCTGGCCATCATATGTAAGTGCCACGAAGTACCAATTATTGAATAGCAATTTGAAAGAGGATGGAAGATTTCCAGGGCCTGTATTTGAGGAACCTATCTGGTATGTTAATTGCATTCCAGAATATTCTGAGCCGTAGGTGCTCTGGAACCTGAAGATGCTGAATGATGACAGAGGTATTGCCCAATTAGAGACCATAGTGCCTGTTGGCTCTACCCAGAAAGAGACAGTAAAGGAATTGTATGTACCGAAAAGGTCAGGCTGTGCCACTGTTGCAAAGCTTTGCCCCAGTCCAGTAGTGTGCATTACTGATTTCGGCAGTTCGTCCAAGCATTCGCCTTCGAAGGCAATCAGGGAGGTTGTCTTGGGACCATATGGCCTGGAGACACGGCAACTTCCAGGAGAGGCTTTTGATGCCCAGAAATTTGGATTGAATACATTGAGATAAAATAAGATGGATAGTACTATTACTATGATAAGTATTGCCCAGCCGTATGTCATCAGATATTCGATTGCACTTTGGAGTTTTGCCATATCTCCACCGACCCTGAATTATGTGGCTTTATAAGTATGCCACCAGCTACCAGACCACACAATGTTTTTTACAACGCCATCATTATTATTTCCTGAGTAATCATTTGCATTTCCATTTAGGGGCCACCACCCTATTATATGATTTAGGTCTTGTGGAGGAGCACCTATTCCTGCGATATACAAAGAATTAATGCTTATTGAACTCAACGCTTTATTATATATCTGTATGTTTGCTATATAATCTGGAGCTGAAGGCCAGTTGAAAGGATATACTCCTCCTCCAGTAGGGCCTATGGCTACATCTGCTCCAGGTGAATATGGGATTGATATGTTTGCTGAGAAAGAGCCTTCCTGAACCCCGTCTACATAATAATTTGTAATATTATGGGTCATCGTGAACGCTATCTGATACCATTTGTGAGGAGTTGATGCAGGATTTGCTAGCGCTTCGTATCCTAGCGAAGGGCATATTGCAACCCCATTCACACCTATGGCAAATGCAAAAGATGTTTCAGAGTCACACCATGACTGGAGATTTCCGCTCTGTGTCGCTATCATCACTGGAGCTCCTGAGGAAAAAGAAGCTTCCTTTATCCATGCAATGAAGGTGATTTGAGAATAACGCTGTGGTAAAGGCAATAAAATATAATCAGCTCCGCTTGTGTCAGGGAATTCTGCAACATATTCAGGTATCTGCCTGCAGACGCCACCGCCTTCGAGTTCAATGTTTGTCGTAGTTCTAGGACCGCTAGGCCTCACAACCGTGCATCCCCCAGGAGGCGCTTTGGGGGCAAAGAAGAGAGGATTGGTTATGCCCATTGAGAATAGCACGACAAGCACTACTGTTATTATCAAAATTGCCCAGCCATATGTCATCAGATATTCCATGGCAGACTGTGCCCTCTTTGCTTCGCTCAAAATAGCCATATGTTTATCTCTCTTTTATTAATGTATATTTTTTATTCTGCTTGCCAGTATAATACTCGAGAGGCCTTATCAGCCTATTGTTCTCCCAGTACTCAAGCATATGCGCGCACCATCCCGGAACCCTGCTTGCTGCGAAGATAGGAGTGAATAAGCTTGAGGGTATGCCTATATGGGTGTACACGGGCCCTGAGAAGAAGTCGACATTGGGCCAGATCCCTTTTGCCTTTCCTAGCTTCTTGATCATGAGCTTCTCTGCCTCAAGGGCTATTGCTGTGAGATTCTCCACTTCAGGAGAGGCATGTTCCCTCAACTCTTCTAAATACTCTCTTATTATCCTTGCCCTTGGATCATACGCCTTGTAGACCCTGTGGCCAAATCCCATTATTCTCTGCTTGCCTGCAAGCGCATCGTTTATGTATTTGGCAGTATTCTCAGGCTTCCCTATGGCGCGCATCATCCTCAGCGCGGCTTCATCGGCTCCACCATGCAGCGGACCTTTCAATGTGCCTATTCCAGAAGTTATCGCAGAGTATATGTCGGAAAGCGTTGCTCCTGTGACTATTGTGGAAAAGGTAGATGCATTCGAGCTGTGTTCTGCATGCAGCACGAACATGATGTCAAGCATTCGCCTCTCGTGTTCTGAAGGCTTCTCGCCATTAAGCATGTAAAGGAAATTTTCTACGTGGCCAAGTTTTTTCTCAGGCCTTACGTATTCCTCTCCGTCGCGCACTCTCCCTATTGCTGCGACTATGCTTGAAATCTTGGAGATCAGGCGTATGCTCTTTCGCATGTTTGCTTCCTTGGAATTGTCCTTGACATCAGGATCATAGATTGCGGAAAGAGAGACTGCGGTTCTTAGAACATCCATTGGCAGGCCTTTCCCAGCAGTGTCAGTTATGACCTGAAGCACTTCTGGATCCAGATCGCGCTCCTTAGCCAAAGCATCCTTAAAGGAGAGGAACTCCTTCTCCTTTGGAAGATAACCATTAAGAAGTAAAAAGCAGACTTCCTCGAAATCCGAGTGCTTTGCCAATTCTTCTATCGAATAGCCCCTGTAATAGAGCTTCCCTTCAATGCCATTGACAGAGCATATGCTCGTCTCAGCCATATAAATTCCTTCAAGACCCAGATGTATCTCCGGCTTCTTCGTCCTCATACCAACACCACACTGCAATGATATAAATAAACAGAAGGGTTTATTTTTCTATTCCAGGAAATCATGTCGGAGCGGAAGAGGAGTACTTTGTTGCTACAGAAGCAACAAGGTTTATTGTGTTGGAGTTTAACGAGGGTATTGTGTAATTAACCCAGACATATCCGAAAAAGGAGTTTCCCAGTGTCGAGCCTGCTTTCTGGCTTCCGCCACCGTAGCAGAAAACGCGGAAGACGTGGCTGCTTCCGGTAAAGATCTCTACTCCAGAGCCAGGAGCATTTCCATTAGGGTAAAATACAGGGGAGTTAGTAGTGAATATATTGCCGAATGCAGGCTTGTTCCCAGTATTGTTGACCTGCGTTGAACAGGATACACCATTCACGACTATCTCGCTGCCTATCGCCTGCGAGAGCTGTATCTGCAGCGACCCGGAAGTGTTGATGAAATAGAAGCCGCATGAGAATCCTGAGAAGGTGGTACAGGACGAGGTAGTTACTGTCCGGTTAATTACAGACTCATTGTAGATTATTGCCAAGGCGACAAGTATTATGACGAGTGCAACACCATAGGATGAGAGATAGTCTATTGCAGCCTGAGCTTTTCTTGCATTTTTCTTGCCAGCCTTGAGAAACAATTACTTCGCCTTCATCTCCATCTTCGCTTCAAAATCGGAGATATTATAGGTAAATTCATCATTTGTCTTTATTAATCCTTTCTCTTTGAGATACTCTCTTGCGAGAAGATAATATATCAGGGCCAGAGACCTCCTTCCCTTGTTATTGCATGGAATCACAAGATCAACAAACTTTATCCAGTTGTCTGTATCGCAAAGCGCTATCGTCGGGACGTTTGTCTTGCTTGCCTCCTTTACTGCCTGCCTCTCGGTCCTTGTATCGCTTATTAGCACTATCTCTGGCTCTGTGAAGTCCTCCCTGTTTGGATTCGTAAATATTCCGGGCATGACCCTTCCCTGAAGAAGCTTTGCCTTTGTTATCTCTGCAAATTTCTGTGCTGCTGAGACCGCATATATTCTTGATGCTGTAACCGCTATCTCTTCAGGATTGTATCTTGAGAGGATCTTCGCAGCAAGCTTTATTCTCGTGTCTATAGTAGCAAGATCAAGCAGGTAAAGACCGTCTTCCCTGACTTTGTATATGAATCTCTTCATTCCGGGGGTCTTGACCTTCGTCCCTATATGTATTCCTACTTCCAGATACTCTGACTGAGGTATCAACGTTTCGTTTTCCACTTATACACCATTAAATACGGGGTCGCCGAGATTTTCAGCTTTTTTGAATTCCCGTTAAAGACCTCGGGTCATGTGCTCCCTAAGCACAGAGCCTACCAGGCTAGCAGACGACCCCGTGTTAAATATCTTTTGTGAGAGAATTATTATATCTTGTTATAAGGGCATCTCTCTCAAGTAAAATGCTTACTTTCTCCCATAATTGATGATATCGTCTATGAGGTCAACGTGACTTATCAGCATTCTCCTGCAGCAGTATCTCTTTATCTTCATCTCATCGAAGACCTTTGCTGGATCTTCGCCGTCAATGTTAACTCTCTTATTGTACTCTTCCCATTTGTCTGCTATCACTTGGCCACAAGAGAAACATCGTACTGGTATCATCATTTTATCATTCCATTCATAAGTTTATGATTCCATCATCTGTAAGATTTTTGGAATCTCGCCCTTGCTTTAGGCCCCTTGAATTTCTTTGGCTCAACTCTCCTGTAGTCATCTGCAAGAAGAGATCTATCATACTGCAGATATGCGCTCTTTAATTCGCTTCCTTTTGATGCCTCAGTAAGAGCCTTTGCTATAGCAGACCTTGCAGCCTGAGCTTGTCCGCTGCTTCCTCCTCCGCAAACATTAATATCAATGTCAAATGTGCTTGCCAATTCTTTGGTTTCGTTTGAGAGTTTTACTGGCTCCAGCACCAACTCCCTTAGGGCCTTTGGCTTCATGAGGTCAACATTTATCCCATTTACACGGATCTTTCCGCTGCCTGAAGTGAGCGTTGCCCTGGCGATGGCTTCTTTTCTTTTGCCCTTTGAAAGTATGATTACACCCTTCTTTTTCTCTATGGTGGTCTTCTTTGACTTTGTACCGCTCTTTTTTGGAGAGGTTTTCTTTGCCTCTGCCTTAGGCTTTGCGAAGGTATTAAGTTCTTTTTCCAGATTTTCAATGTTTTGAGTCTTATTTGCCATTTAACCACTACTCCTTATAGCCGAGCCTTGATGAGAGCTCTCCGATTGTTATGACTCTTTCGTAAATAGATATTGGATCTTTCACATCTATCTTATGCTCCTCGCTGCCTTTTAAGGCTGCTGGAGATCCCATATAAACAGTCAGTCTTTTGAGGGCATCTCTTCCTCTCGCCTGTTTCCTTGGCAACATTCCCCTTATGACCCTCTTCACGAAGAAGTCTGGCCTTCGGGATATGTGTGGAGAGTGCTCAGGATTTGCCTTGTCTCTTAAATTAAGCTTATGTTTGTATCTTTCTGTAATTTCTTCCGCATGGCCGCTGATGAGCATCTTCTCTGCATTTATTATAGTTACATCTTCTCCGCTGAGCAGCAATTTAGCTACCTGGGTTGCGGTCCTTCCCAATATCTTTCCTTCGCCATCTATGATCTTGCTCATGCGAATACCCGTTATATTATAAGTTTTATATCTGGCTTTCCAGCCATCTCCTTTATGCTAACCATCTTGCACTTTGATTCTGCAAGCTTCTTGGCAGCTTCTGAAGAATAGTCAAGAGCGCTTATGTTGAAGCTCTTTGTCACATTTCCGAGACCCAAGACCTTTCCTGGAACTATGATGTTGTCGGATGCGCTTGCATATTTATCCAGGCGATTCAGGTTGATTGAGACTCTGCTTCGCTTTGGCTTTGCAGCAAACTTTGCTATCCTCTTAAAGAGCTTTCTCTTCTTCTCGCTTGATGCGCTGCCGAAGAGCTCTGCCCATTCAATTATTTTCTCATTTTCAATCTTTCTTGACATTGTTTCACCATTGCGGGGGGTGAGATTCGAACTCACGCAAGCACTAAAGCTACAGGAATTTTGAAAGATTCCTCAATCCTGCGCATTTGACCAAGCTCTGCCACCCCCGCTCTTTATCATTTCTTCATTTCCTTCTGTAACTCTTTGATGCCATCGCTTATTATATTTAATGCTCTGCTAAGTATCTCTGTGGGTGGCATCTGGCCAAATGATTCTATATAGAATTCAAAAGTATCATCACTCTTTGCTTTGTAGGATGCCAAGCCTGCCTGGAACTTCGTGCTCTTGCTCGGAAGCCCGAGTACTGCCTTGCCGGTCACTTTAAGCTTCTGGCCTTCTGCTAGCTTTATTATTGGGATGTTCTCGTTTGCAACCTTTACTTCTTTGTCGGTGCTCTTGAGATCTTTTGAATAAACGGTCTTTGGGCCTTCCGCCTCTAAAGAAAAGAGTATCTCTTCCTTCTCATCGTACTTTCTTGGCATAGAGATGGGAATCAGGCCTATTCTGTGTGCAACATACTCATCAAACATCGAGCCCGAATTCTCATAAAACGTCACGCTGTCTATTGCTATCGCTTTGACGTCGTTCAGTATTATCCTTCTCAGCGAATTTACGAAGGTGGGACTGACTCCACTCAGCTCAATTGTAAGTGAGGTTGGATTACTCTCTATAAGATGAAATTTCATATGATCAACAGCTGTCAAAAACAGGCAAATGCCATAAGATTAATTATTGATATGTTAGGGAATATATATAAATATTGCTTGGAATTTGTGAGATGTGGATAAAGCCGCTTTTTACGTATTATAAATTCATAGCTGGAAAACCCATGACTTTTAATGGTAGGATGAGAGCGAATGCGACAACTGAAGATGTATAAATATTAACAAAGTAATAAACATGGTCATCATGAAAACTGCATATAAGTACCATGCATATCCTTCAATAGAGCAGAAGGAGATACTTAATCGGCAGATGTTTCTTGCGAAGGAAATCTACAACATGCTCCTTGAAAAATCAAAGGCATATCACAAAGAAACAGGCAAAAATATGACAAGATACAGGATGAATAATTGGCTCACGCAGATTAAGAAGGAAAAGCCGGAATTTACAGAACTGCACTCGCATGCTCTGCAGGATATCTCAAAAAGAATATCGGATGCTTGCGTGCATTTCTTCAGAAGATCCAAGGAAAAGAAACATGGAAAGAAGATAAACATTGGTTTCCAAAGGTATAAGATGCAATCGTCTGAGAGAACATTCTACT
>JAMCSO010000034.1 GCA_023379075.1 Candidatus Martarchaeota archaeon
TCTTGCCTATAAGATAAAGTTTGTAGATAATATAAAGACAGCGATGTTTGGCGGTGTCGGATTGTTCCTTGCAGTATTCAGTGGAAAGGGAAGGGTAATAACGCATAGTGTATCCAGATTCAAGCTCGCATCTGAGCTATATACTGAAGGTCTACAGCAGGCTAAGACTAACCAAAGCTAGGGCTGCTCTTTTAGATAGCCCAGCATCATGCTCTCGCTAGGATCATAGTCTTTCAGCTCCCTCCTTAACTCTTTGTAGTCAGGAAGAAGACCCTGTACTATCTTCCAGAACAACTTGGAATGGTTCATCTCCACAAGGTGAGATGCCTCATGCACTGCCACATACTCTATCAGCCTTTGCGGAAGCATCGAGAGGTATGTATTGAAGATTATGTCCTTGTCTGATGTGCAGCATCCCCATCTCTTGCCTCTTCTCACACTCACATTCCTTATCTCTTTACCTAATGCTGCTGCTCTCTCCCTAACGATCTTCTCACTAATCTCCAGGGTCTTTGTACCAAGCCATTTTATAAGCGCCTTTGAGGCTGCTTCCCTGCCCTTTCCCCTGACTATCACCACATCCTGGTTCAACTCTACCGATGCAAATTTGCTCTCAGAGAAAAGAAGAAAGTACTCTTTTCCCAAAATGAGTATCCTGCTTTCTCTGAAGAGAATCTTCCTTTTGAGTATCTCATTGTAATGCTTGACTATCCATTCTTTGTGCTCATTGATAACCTGCTCTGGATTGTAGCCTTTCGGAAGGATGAGAACCAGCTCTTCCCCTCTAAACCTGAGGTAGATATTTCTTTTTCTGGGGCGCTCAACAACAGCGTAAGGTATCTGAATGCCTTCCCCAGCATCTATCTTTCCGTTCATCTTCCTTTGAAAGATCATGGTAAAGACTCAGCGCCTGTTATTCATCTTGATTCCTATCGAGACTATATCCCCAAGTATATCCCACTCCTTCTTTACAACTTCCCTCTCACTCTCATCAAATTGCGATATTGAATCCGCCCTCACAACGCCAAGTATCTCCTTCTCATTCTCTCTTATTGCAGAGAGAATATCGTCGCTCGCTGCCAGATATACCTTAATATTATCGAGCTTCGTCAGCTTCATCTCCTTCCTCATGAGCTGGACTCTTCTTATGAATTCTCTTGATACTACTTCTTTCTTCAGCTCCTCGCTGCTCGTGGCATCCACATCAACAATCCCATATTTGAATGCCAGGCCGCTCGATGCTATCGCATCTTCGTATATCGAGAGATGCTCTGGATATACTTCAAAAGTACCATTGGTGGTGTGTAAGAGATACTTGCCGCTGCTTCTAAGCTCGTTTTCTACTGCCATGGCGTCCGCAGCAAGCAAGGCATCTGCGACCAGCCTGGCGCTCCCTTTGAACGAAGGGCCAAGCCTCTGGAATATCGGCCTGACTCTTTTCTTCGAAGTCTCACTCTCTACTACCTTTACTTCCTTGGCATTAGCATACGCTTCCATAAGCGGTGTCAATCTCCTTATCGCATCAGCGACTTCCGGTCTTGATGTCTTGATCACAACTTCCTTTACCGGCCACCTGAGTTTTACTCCCTTTCTCTCCCTCTCATTCAAGACTGCCTGTGCGGCTTCCTGGAATACTTCAAATTCTTCTTCAAGATCCCTATTGATGAGCTTCTTGTCAGCATTTGGCCATTTTTCAAGGAAGATGCTGCTTCCTTCCTCTCCGAAGAGCTCCAAGTATATGCTCTCAGAGGCGAATGGTATGACTATCGAGGACATGACCACAGTGTTGTAAAGTATGTACGAGACTATTCCATAAAGCTTCTTCAGCTCTTTCTTGGATGCGGTTGAAGCCCTCTGCTTGATAAATTTGAGGTAGAATCTGCTGAAGTCTTCTACTATGAATTTCCTAAGCTCGTTCACCGCCACATCAAGCTTGTAATCCTCCATGCTGAGCGTGAAAGATTCTATTAATGAGTTCAACCTTGACACTATCCAGAGATCCTCATTCTCAAGGCTCTTGGCACTTGGCTTCTTCACCTTCTTATCGCTTATTTCCGCAAGAGTTTTCAGCTCCTTTGCGAGCTCTCCTATATTGTACAGGGTTATAGTATTCTTGTAGGCATCGTCAAGGCTCTGCCTCTTCAGCTTGAGCTCAAGCCATCTAGGATGGCTGGCACACCATAACCTGTATCCATCTCCTGAACTTATGCCAAGAACCTCGCTCGAGCTTGTCGTGTTTCCAAGATGCCTGTGCATCTCCCTCCCAAGCTCGTCTTTGAGTATGCCTCCTATCGTTACTCTGTTGAAGGATCTTTTCCCGTAAACAGCAACGCTGGTTCTCAAAAGAACAGAGAACCATCCTCTTATCTGATCTCTGCTTTCTGTTATCCAGTCTGCAGGAAAGAGCTTTGAAAATTCGCCATCGCTTAAGCTTGCAGTGTGCGCTATTCCTGAATCATACCAAACATCAAATATGTCCTTGACTCTTTCCATCTTTTCTCCGCACTTGTTGCATTTGATCTGTATCCTATCTATGTGCGGCTTGTGAAGATCCTCTGGCTTGGATCCAAGCCCTTCCTCCTCCACAAGTTCGTCTATCGACCCTATGACATCCATATTCTTGCAAGAGTTGCATATCCATATCGGTATTGGGGCTCCCCAATACCTCTGCCTCGAGATGCACCAATCTGGAGAGCTCTCTATAGCATCTGCAAACCATCCCTTTGCATTCTCTGGGAACCACGCTATCCTCTCGTTCTCGCTCAGCATCTTCTTCTTTATCTTTTGTATATCTATGAACCATTGGTCAGTAGCCCTGTAAATCAATTTGCTTGAACATCTCCAACAATGGGGATAGCTGTGATTTATCGTTCCATGAAATAGCAAACTTCCATTCTCCTTCAGATCTGAGAGAACCCTCTTGTTTGCCTCAAGAGGAAGCGACAGTCCTACATAGATTCCTGCTTCCTCCGTATACTTTGCATGATCATCTACCGGAGAGAATGTTGGAATCTTGAACGGCCTGCACAGCTTGTAGTCTTCAGGCCCATGGCCCGGAGCCACATGAAGCAAACCGGTCCCTTCATTTATATTGACAAAACTCTCGCTTATCAGGACTCTATGGTATTTTCTGTATTCTTTCTGTTTGGGTACCTTCTCTTCAAGCGGACTGATATAATATGTACCTTCAAGTTCACCGCCATAGAATTCGCTCTCTATTATGGAGCTTGAGCCGAGCGCCCTTGCCAAATCATCAAGCCTTTCTTTAGCAACTATGTAATTCTCCTCACCAAACCTGGCATTCACATATATTGCCTTGGGATTGACTGCTATTGCCATATTCGAAGGAAGGGTCCATGGCGTTGTCGTCCATATCACGAGATAGCTTCCTTCCCTCAGGCTGATCTTCGAATCTTTGCTTGCATCTATCTTAAATCTTACAAACACAGAGGGATCATTCTCATCCTCATACTCTACTTCAGGGCCCTGTGCTGATAGTGTTGTCTCGCAATGTGGGCAATATGCCAATGGCTGCCCATCCTTGTAAAGCAATCCTCTTTCATACATCTTCTTGAATATTCTCCATCCTCTGCTTATGTACTCATTTCTGTGTGGAATGTAGACATTTTCATAATCGAGCGATACTCCGAATCTCTTAAGGATGTGTATTGCCTTCTCAACTTGTTCATCGGCATAAGCCTTGCATGCATCCACGAACTTCTCAACCCCCACCTCATGCTCTATCTCATACTTTGATTTTAGGTTCAGTGATCTTTCAACCTTGTTCTCTATTGGCAATCCATGAACATCGAAACCGCCTCTGTCATGAACATTGAAGCCCCTATACCTCTTGTATCTCAGAACCATATCCTTGATTGTAAATACCCAGATGTGGTGAGAAGCAAGCTCACCGCTTGCGTATGGTGGTCCATCAAGGAAATAAAACTTCTTCCCTTCTTTGTTCTTAGCTCTAACCTTGTCTTCTATCTGATTCTCCTTCCAGTAACTAACTAACTCTTCCTCCTTTCTTTTAAGGTCAAGCACAAAAAGCCCCCGTTTATTAAAGAGTAAGAACGAAAAGAATTATTAAATCTTTTGAATAAATATCTCTGCTCAGGAGACCATCTTCTCTATGCCCTCAATAACCATCTTAAGTATGGCTATGGATAGAAAAACATCACCCTTAACTTCCAAGCTGTGATTTGCATGCGCCAATGCCAGAACGTTAGCTCCTGTGGCCTCCTGAATTTCTCTGAGATAGTCTTGACTGTAATGTGGATCTTCAATTCCTGCAAGAAATAATGAATTTCTCCTTGGATTCTTTATTATCATAGCTCTTACTTCGTCATCGTTTATTACAGGGGTAAGCCAGATAAATCTGGAATCCTCAGGCAATGCTTTGTATGTAAGAAGAGCGGCAAGAGCCGCAGTTCCTATTGATTTTCCAATGAGCACAAGTTGCGTATAACCATGTGCAGAGAGAGCCGCCCTACATGCAGCCAACGCATCTTCCTTTATCCACTTAGATCTCTCCAGATCATCAGATTCGATGTACTTCTTGTTAGTACTGTAATCCGTTTCTACCCAAAGCACGTCAAATCCTTTTTGCAATAACAAGCGCGTTGGATAATAAAGAAGCGGCATATGGCATGTGTATCCAAAACCAGGAAAAACAATCGCCAGCTTGCTTCCTTTTCCATATCCCTTAAGAAAGGTGTTTTTTACACTGCCTTTTTCTCCAATTATCTCTATGCTCTCTCTTCTGTATTCTTTCATAAATACATCAATCTCAAAAAATATATTTAGCTTTGCTCTTTCGGATAAATTTATCCAAAGCATGATAAATATATATTGTTTTATTAACCTTGCTTCCAATGTATAACTATTTGACGGTGTACGAATGCGATCTGCAGACTTTGCAACTCTTGTAAGAGTATTGATGATTAAATATATATTGTTTTATTAACCTTGCTTCCAATGTATAACTATTTGACGGTGTACGAATGCGATCTGCAGACTTTGCAACTCTTGTAAGAGTATTGATGATGCTCGGGGTAATATACCTAATCATGATCAAGTTTAATCCTATTTCAATAATAATTATCATAGCAATAATGATGCTTCTTGATGCAGTAGATGGATACCTTGCTGTATCTGAAGTCAGCGGAGGTTCTGTGGGCCTTGGTGCATACTCCCGCGCTGCGATGGGAAATGCAAATGCTTCATCTTATGTAAAGAGATACAAGCAGAGGCTTTCAAAGAGTTCTCCTCTTGGGGCCAGGATAGATGTTGCCGGAGACAGGATAATAGAACTTCTATTCTGGATAACATTCACTTATCTTCATCTGATACCTCTCTTCATATTGATAATAATCATAATAAGGCACTCTTTTGTAGATGCGCTGATGGCAGGAAAGGGCACCTCATCAAAGATGAAGACAAAGTTCGCAAGGATTGTCTACTCTTCAAGCATAGGCCGCGGCGGAATAAATGTTGTCAAGTTCCTAACATTCTCATACCTTGTTCTTGTTTATGTCTCGGGATACCCGATAGTAATCGGATACATACTTGTAACCATACTTGTTGCGTACATCCTCCTCAGAGGGCTTGCTGAAATATATGAGGTTATTGCATAAGTGGTCAGATGGTCAAGAAATGCATATGCGGAACATGCATAGTGATTGAGGATAGTAAAGCTCTTCTTCTCTGGCATAAGAAACTCAATGTCTGGCTCCCTCCAGGCGGACACACCAAGGACAACGAGACTCCGCAGGAAACAGCAGTTAGAGAGACTCTTGAAGAGACTGGCTTTCATGTACGAATAATAAATGCTGAGAGTGTAGAACTTATAACTGATAGTAATACAAAAGAGATGCCAAAGCCAATTGCCATAATGTACGAAGGGGTAAGGTATGAGATAGGAGCGCATGAGCATTTTGACATGGTCTACCTGGCAGAATTGGATGGAAATGAAAGTTCCTCTGTGGCTGATCATGAAAAGACAGAGCTTCGTTGGTTCAGAGAAGAAGAAATATCTTCATTGGATACTTTTAATAATGTCAAAGAGGTCTTGCAGAGAGCATTCACGTTAGCAAAGGCAGGCAATTAAGGAACTCATATCAGGCTTCTGTTTTGTCTATTCATACCTTTTTATATGATCATCCTTCTGCAGTAAAAATAATGGAAATGCTTGTAACAAAGGCAAAGGCAACAGGAGTGCACACAATCGTTGCTGGTAGACATACACCCGCTACTATTGAGAATTCAATGCGATTGAGGTTCGATGCCGTAACAATTTTCGTGCCAGACATTTTAAATGCCTTAAGAGTATAACATAGATGAGTTATAATGAGGGTTATGTCCAAACTAAAACTTGATTGGGGAATCAATGGCTTAAAATACGCAATAGCACAGCATGATAATATTGTGATTATCGATCAATTGCGATTTAGTTCAGCAGTGGTTACTGCAATAGCGCATGGGTTTATAATAGAACCAACTTCCGACAAAACGAGAAAAACCGAGAGCTTTTCTCTTTCTCCTTATTCTTTCCTGGACAAAAAACCCACCAGAGTGATCATGGCATCATCAAATGGTGCTTATTTATCGACTAATGCAAAAGAGGGTAAGATGGTAGTCTATGGATCACTTTTAAATGCGAAGGCTGTTGGGAATTGGATTGATACATTAAATAATGAGAATACCACACTAATAGCTGCAGGGGAGATAAATATTGAAGTAAGGAGAGGGTTTCTAGATCATGTTGAGTCTATGCAATCTAAGGAGAATGAGATCTTCGCTTTGGAAGATTTTGTAGCTGCTGGTGCAATCTCTTCATATTCTCATGTAAGCAAGTCAAATGATTGTATTAATGCTGAAGAAGCATTTTATAAAGCAAAGGATCATTTATTAGACTATATAAAAGAAACCGCAACACACAGATATAATGCCTCTCGTGGAGATGGCAAAGATACAGAGTACTGTAGCAAGCTTAATTTATATAATATTGTACCGAGATTGCATTTTGTAAAGAATGTTCCAGAGATAACCAGCCAATAAATAAATTTAAATTTACAATACAAAAGAGATGCCAAAGCTAATTGCCATAATGTACGAAGGGGTAAGGTATGAGATAGGAGCGCATGAGCATTTTGACATGGTCTACCTGGCAGAATTGGATGGAAATGAAAGTTCCTCTGTGGCTGATCATGAAAAGACAGAGCTTCGTTGGTTCAGAGAAGAAGAAATATCTTCATTGGATACTTTTAATAATGTCAAAGAGGTCTTGCAGAGAGCATTCACGTTAGCAAAGGCATGCAATTAAGGGAACTCATATCGGGCTTCTGTTTTGTCTATTCATACCTTTTTATAATTTTCTACTGATTGCTTATTAATCAGAGATCAGGCGATAATGTTGAGACTTAGTTGGCTTATTGGAGGAGCTCAAGGGACTGGTGTTGATACTGCTGCAAACTTGTTCGGCGCTGCAGTCGCAAGAGCCGGCTACTATATTTTCGGAAGCAGGGAATATTTTTCAAACATCAAGGGAAGGCACAGTTATTTCACAGTTGTTGTGAGCGATATTCCACAACGCAGCATAGATACTACTGTAGATATACTTGCAACTTTCGATGCAGAGACAATATTCCAGCATTTTGATGATGTTACTGGCTACATGATATATGACAAGGCCCAGGAGCCCACGGGAGTTGACAAGATAAGGTCCATAGAAGGAAGTATAGCGAAAAGCCAGGCAAAAATCCTCGAAGATAATGGATATGGGATTACCGTTGCCGATGTCGTAAAGTATCTCTCCAAGAAGGGAGTTAAGACAATACCTATAGAGTATGGAACAATCATGGGAAACATAATAAATGAATTAAAGATGAATCCTTTTGTTGCAGAAAGAGCAAGGAACATGATCTGTGTCGGAGCTTCCCTCGCGCTAATGGGTTTCGATGAGGAGCACATAGAAGCCGCTATCAAACAGATATTTGCAAAGAAACCGGAATTTCTGAAGCTAAATACTCTCGCAGTCGAGGCAGGGATAAAATCTGCGCAGAATGCATATTCAATAAAGGAGCTCAAGGTTACAAAGAGCAGGGTCCAGTTGGATGGAAATACCTTGTCTGCTCTAGGGAAGATCTATGGTGGGTTGAGGTTCCAGTCTTATTATCCAATAACGCCAGCATCTGATGAAAGCACTTATATAGAAGCAAATCAGTTGCTTCAGACAAAAAACAACGAGAAGCAGGGCGTTGTCGTCGTTCAGACCGAAGACGAACTCGCTGCAATAAATGCTGCAGTTGGCGCTACGCTTACCGGATCAAGAGCAGCCACAGCAACATCGGGTCCTGGCTTTTCATTAATGAACGAAGGCATAAGCTGGGCCGGAATGAACGAGGCACCTGTATTGATAACTTATTATATGAGGGGAGCCCCTGCAACAGGCCTGCCAACAAGAAGCGGTCAATCTGATCTGAAGTTGGCATTAAATGCAGGACACGGTGAATTTGCAAGAATTGTTATTGCCTCTGGAGATCACACAGAGATATTTAGTGATGCAGCATTGGCTCTTAATCTTGCAGAGATAGTCCAGACCCCAGCAATACACATAATAGAAAAGACGCTTGCCAACGCATATTCCATTATAGACCAGGATTCATTGCAGAAGAGCATCAGGATAGAAAGAGGCAAGATTGTTTATCCCGAAGTTCCCGAACATTACAAGCGTTTCGCGAAAAGCGAGGACGGAATATCTCCAAGAGCATTCCTCGGACATGCACAAATGTATTATACTGGAGATGAACATGACGAATATGGTCATATTTCAGAAGACTCATCAAACAGGACATGGATATATGAGAAGAGGATAAAGAAACTGGAGCAGGTAGATAAGTACCTGAAAGACGAGCAGAAAGCAAACATTGTTGGAGATGCAGAGAATGTATTGCTTACCTGGGGATCTCCAAAAGGCGCAATAATTGATGCAATCGAAGAATTGAAAAAAGATAACATACAGATAGAGATGGTTCAAGTCAGAGTCTTCTCTCCATACCCTAAGGAGCTAATCATAAATTCTCTCAAAGGGAAGAAACGAATCATAGCAGTTGAAAATAATTTCAATGCCCAGGGAGCAGAGGTTCTCACAGAGCAGACAGGGATAATGCCAACCAACTACATACTCAAATGGAACGGCAGGCCGATGACCCGCGATGAGATAGTAAATTCTGTAAAATCAATACTTAAGGATAATACAAAAAGGGTGATATTAGATGGAGGTAAATGAAGAGGCATGTTTTAATGACTGGTGCCCCGGATGCGGGGACTTTGGCATATTAAGGGGAGTCGAATCTGCACTCAGCGAGATGAAGCTTGACTTTACCGATGCGGTGCTTGTATCTGGCATAGGGTGCTCTGGAAAGCTCCCACACTTTGTTGCAGGTCCAATGTCTGGAGTACATACTCTTCATGGAAGAGCGCTAGCATTTGCAATGGGGATAAAGCTTGCGAATCCGAGCCTGAAAGTTATCGTTGATGCTGGAGATGGAGACACTTATGGGATAGGCGTTGGCCACTTTGTTAGTGCTGGAAGAAGAAACGTCTCGATGACATTGATAGTACATGACAACAGGGTCTATGGTCTGACAAAAGGCCAGGCTGCTCCCACAATGCCTCTGGGAGAGAAAACAAAGTCCCTGCCAAAGCCAAATATCAATGGCCCGATAAACCCCATAGCACTCGCAGTCTCGTCTGGATATACCTATGTTGCAAGGAGCTTCGCATATGATACAAGCTTGACAAAGACTCTGATAAAAGAGGCAGTGGCCCACAAAGGGATGGCATTGATAGATATACTTCAGCCATGCCCGACTTACAACGACATAAATACAAACGAGTGGTACAAGGAGCGCATTTACAAGTTAGAAGATGATCCAGAAGTACATAATGAATCAGAGACACTTGCGAAGATGACTCAAGCGATAAAGAATGCATATATTGGAGAGGATAAGATTCCAATAGGGGTATTCTACAAAAACGAGCTTGTACCAACCTATGAGGATAGGCTAAAGGAAAACATAAGCAATTACCTTACTAATTATCCTGCAATGCAAAAGATAGAAGAAAAAGGCGGAAGCGTAACTGATATTACGAATCTTCTGGAAGCAAGGAAAGTTATCTGACTAAGAGCCTCCAGCACCACATGCACACATTCCATTCTCGTCTATGCGGCTGCCACATATAGGGCACTTTGTATCGTAAATTACCTTGTGGTACTCCTTCTTGTAAATCTCTTTGTGTGCATCGTCTTTCCTATACTTCTTCGTTATTCTCCTCTTGAGATCTGATTTGGACTTTTTCTGAAGCTCTTTCTTATTCATCGCAATCAATATATAGACAAATAAATATCTATTTAAGATTGATTGAGTTAACCATTACATAATTAACAAGTTCTTAAGAAATGTTATTATCAGTCTGAAAAAGGAAACGTTGCAATCAAAGAATATTATACTCAAAACCTCTATTCGAAAAAGATATATCCATAACCTCAAGGTCTTTTCTAGACCTCCAGAACCCGCGTAATCTTCTTTCCTGGATAGTATCCTTAGTCAATGCAACTATCGCGTCCCTGCCCCCTGACCCAGGTAACTTTGCAACTAATGCGCCATTCTTCTTGCTTTCTTCTATAAGGTCTGTTGCATAATCATCTTCTATGTTCACGCCACTTTTTTTACCTAGCTCTTTGGTAGCAGCCCTTCCAACATCAAACGCATGTACAAACTCTTCAACAACATCCTCTGGTGGTGTCTCAGACAACCTTTTCAGGGCTTTTAATGCGTCAAGATTTGCGGAATTTATGGCAGAAATAATACTTCTATATTCTTCTATGCTTTCTTTTTTAAACTCAAATACTTTACTTACTGATACGTGTGTAGATGTGCCTTCTCCAGAAAAGTTTGCCATAACTGGGATGAGGCTATTGGGCAGGGTCATCTTTTCAATAGAATAATCCCATTCACTATTGATTAGGCTTAAAAGTTCCTCATTGCTAAACTCTTTCGGTAGGGCTGTTATTAAAGACGGAGAGTACCTAACATAAATTATTGACCCAAAAGTTGCAGACGCAACATCGAATCCGCTACCTACCTTTCCTGTTGCAAGGCTATGTGCAAGCTGCGCAAGCTTGTGTGTCTTTTGATTATCTGGATCATCTATCTCAAATAACCTTAGAAGTGTACCGACGGCTGCAACAGATACTGCAGCACTGCTTCCAAGGCCGCTTTTTACGATCTTGTCACCAACGTTCTTGTAAAGGATCTCAGGATCACTTTTTGTTGTGATGCTAACTCCACCCAATTCCCTTCCTGTAGCAATCACATATCTCAATGTTACTTCTACACATGTAAAAATTAATTTAAGTTTATCATCGACATCTGCCATAATTCTTCCATTCGTCTCTACTACCCCTTCAATCCTTGACCCAAACTGCGGGGCATCAATCTCTATCCTTCTAGATGCATTTCTAGTAGCTTCAACGTAAACTCTAGAATTAACGGTTGTGACAAATCCTATGTTTGGTCTCTCAAGTACTGAGTACCCGCCTAACCACAATACCTTTCCAGGTGCGGATCCCCTTATTTTACTTATCATGGTTTATTCACCTGGCAATGGAAGCAATGTGTTTGGATCTATAAGCGATTGGCTTTCATCAAGGACTCTTGCTCCTCTCCCAATACCAGGAACTATAAGCTTCGATATCCCATTTATCTTTCTCAGCGCTTCCATAACTTTATCAAAATCCTTATCTAATGTCAGTATAACTGCGTTTGGTCCTGCATCATAAGTATATGCAGCAACTATCCTGCCTTCTTTTCTATTAAGCTCTTCTATCGTATTTATTGTCTCTCTCGATACATCGTTCAGGTACATTATTGGTGGCCTGGTATCAAGCATTACTGCATGCATCATCATAGTGTCTTGCATTGTTATCTCTCCAACCTTCTCAAAGTCTTTTTCTCTTAGCGCAGCCTTGAGAGCTTCAACATTCTCTTCAGCCCCAATTATTCTTTCTTTGTATAACCTACTAGTTTTGGCCGTCTGCCTCATGCCTGCTCTACTAGAAATGCTCTTCTTCGGATTCTCCAAAGCAGTAACTATAAGCCTTAATTCTGGCCAGTATCCCTCTTGATATAATTGTTTTGCCACAGAGTCTCTCCCATCAGACTCATTTCCTCTTTTCCACTCTACAAAACCTCCAAATAAGCTTCGGCAAGCACTTCCACTTCCAATCCTTGCTATCTCAGACAATCTGCTTGTTTCAACCCCGAGCCCTAGTGCCTTGGCAGCAGCGAATGTGAGTGCAGCCATTCCCGAAGCGCTGGATCCAAACCCGCTCGCTGTGGGAACAAAGTTTCTTGAGACTACTCTTGCACGAAGTTTTGTTCCTGCAATACCTCTTAATTTTGAGAGCACTATAAATCTCTCCTGTATCTCCTTTTCACCCAAATCTATCTTTTTATCATTGAGATAAAACTCATCTTCATTGAGTTTTTCTGAGAAAACTATGCTGGTTATTGTACTAAGCTCGTCACCAAAAGTTATGCTTAATGAAGAATTTGCAGGAAGATTAAGTGATTCATCAGAACAATCTTCTCCTATACTCCTCTTTCCCCAATATTTAACAAGCGCTATATTCGAATTGGCCTGCGCTGTTATTACTCTATCAACAACTATCCCTGGGCTACTATTTTTATATTTCATCATTATCCCTTTTCAAAGATCTTCTAGCTCCATACTTTGCTATCCTCGCTGGTTTAGCAACAATACCATCCAACCTGTTCAACGCTGCTACCAAATGCTCAGGCTCTGGACATATCGCAAGGCCTATTCCTCCGCCCCCTCCACCCTTTAACTTAGCACCATAAGCTCCATTCTCTTTAGCGGTCTTCACTGCAAGATCAAGTTTCTCTGTAGATACTCCAAGCTCCCTAAGCAATTCATGATCTTTGAACATTTGTCTGCCAACTTCTTCCACATCTCCTTTTCTTAGAGCAGCTAGCCCCTTATGTGAGCATTCATCAATCTCATCCATTATCTTAGTGACCCTGACCGGGTCTCTTTCATAAAATGCCTTAACTACATTAACCATCTCTCCTGTTGGTCTTTTTGGCCCCGTTTCTATAACTACTATATTGAGGTTTGTTGACATATCTAACTTTGTAGCAACTCCTCTCTGCCATGTTGCATACCCTCCATAATACGATACAGTAACATCTATGCCTCCGGCTCCCTCATTTTTGTGGAGAACTCTCTCTCCATCACGTATTATGTCTATCGCTACCGAGTCATCTATTACTTTATTGCCTGATGCTATCAATGCAACGGTAAATGCTGTCGAACTGGCCGCGCTGCTTGCATATCCTACTCCTGTGGGGATCTCTGAATTTATAACAACTTTCTTTCCAATTACATTAATATTATGTTCGACCAAGAGCCTTGCCGCCACTGTCAGGAACGGAAGAGCCCCAGCAGGTATGTCTTTGTTCTCTTCAATATATTTTAATATGCCTGAATTGTCTTTTCTTTCTCCCCTATGCTCCCAACTTTGATATAATCTTCTTAGTCTATCTTCACTTACTGTTGCATTAGCATCACTAACATTTAATGATTGTAGTGAAAATGTTCCTTTATTGCCCTCTTCTATATGTGCCATTGCGAATATTGTAACAGCCATACCTATTGACATTTTATAGTATGGTGCAACTACCGAATGTTCCCCTAATAATATCAGCCCAGCCGGAGCGCTAATCTCTTCATTCTCTACAGCCATAACCTCACCTATTCACTATACAATTAACAACATTTGGTTATTAAAAAGGGTGTTATGATTCGTCAATATCCTTAATCTACTAAACTATCTTATCTGCTTGTAATTGCTCTTTGTCTTCTTGAAGAGATGATACCTTATCATGTCTTCTATGTAAAATATGATGTAGCCAACAATGCCCCACCTGACAACTCTTCTGGTGCTTGTCTTGACAATCGCTTCTTTAAGGTATGCTATCTTTCCAAACTTCTTCAATCTGTTAGAGAGATCCCAATCTTCATAGGTCATCATTTTCTTGTCAAAACCTCCCGCCTTGTCAAATGCATCCTTCCTCACTGCAAAATTTGATCCAACAACAGAAGGCCTTCCAAAGATCATTGCGATTCTTAAGATGTATTTAGTGACAAAGCTGTATCCAAGCCTTATTGCGAGTCTGGAGTCTTTCTCCAAAGGCAATATCGGTCCTGTGGCAGCAACAACCTTGTCATCATTAAATGCCTTATTGTAAGACATCAAAAGCTCTTCAGATGGCTTTGTATCTGCATCTATAAAGACAAGAACCTCCCCTTTTGCAATCTCTGCTCCCGCATTTCTGGCCCTCCCAGTGCCCTTTCGTTTTTCTATTATCACCTTGGCATGTTTTTTTGCAATATCTCTTGTTCTGTCTTTGCTTCCTCCATCAACAACTATCACTTCAAAGTTTCTGAATGTCTGTGCATCAAGCCCTGCAAATACATTTTTTATGTATTTCTCCTCGTTTATTGCAGGTATAACTACACTTATGTGTGGATGATTGCTGATCATGTTTAAACTATTGTCTGACATAATTAAAAAGGTTAAGAGCGTATGTGAATCAGACTGACGAAGCCTTATAAAGATTAAGTTTTATCATATATGAAATAATTTCATGTTAATTGGTGAAGATAACGAGGCTTATAATAGTATCGAACCGACTGCCTTATACAATATATGGGAAAAAAGGCAATCATGGTCTGAGAACGAGCCCAGGTGGGCTTGCAACTGGCTTGAGTTCTTACCTCAATACTGCAGGAATCAATGATTACTTATGGATAGGGTGGCCGGGAATAGCTCCTGAGGACAAAGCAGAGAAAGCAGAGATCGAGAAGCTCTTTGCAGCTTCAAACTGCAGGCCAATCTTCCTAAAGGAAAAGGTAGCTGAGGGATTTTACAAAGGGTTCTGCAATGAAACCCTTTATCCACTTTTCCATTATTTCTCAAATTATGTGAAGTATGATGACAGCACATGGGATGACTATAAGGAAGCAAACATGACGTTTGCCAAAGCCATAGTCAAGGAGCTACAGCCTGGTGACATAGTCTGGATTCATGATTACCATCTTATGATGCTTCCTCTGATGCTCAGGGAGATTGAGAAGGATATAAACATAGGATTTTTCCTTCACATTCCGTTCCCTCATTATGAATTATTCAGGCTTCTGCCTAAAAAGTGGGGAAAAGAGCTTCTTGAAGGTGTCCTAGGAGCAGACTTCATAGGATTCCACACAGCAGAATACACTGACTACTTCTTAACAAGTGTTAAGGAAGAGCTCGGATATGAATGTTATCTTAATGAAGTGATAACAAATGAGGGGAAGCTGAGGCTTGTCGGCACGCTGCCAATGGGGATAGAGTTTGAGCGATTCAATAATTCTTATAAGAACAAGGAAGTTAAGCGCAGCATCAAGCGGCTGGAGAAGAAACTTTCAGACCTGAAGAAATTCTTATCGATAGACAGATTGGATTATACGAAAGGAATACTTAACAGGCTTTACAGCTACGAGAAATTCTTGGAAGAGAATGAGAAATGGCGCAACAAGGTGGTGCTGATGCTGAATGTTACTCCTTCAAGAACCGAGCTCAAGGACTATCAGGGAATGAAAAAAAGGATCGACAGGCTTGTTGGGAGCATAAACGGCAGATTCGGGAATGTTGACTGGAATCCGATACTTTATCAATACCGCCAGATACCATTCAGCCAGCTTTCCGCAATGTACAATATATCTGACGTCGCTCTAATAACCCCAATAAGGGACGGAATGAACCTCATAGCAAAGGAGTATGTCTCTAGCAAGAAAGACGGTGGAGTTCTAATACTCAGTGAGATGGCAGGCGCGGCAAAGGAGCTTGATGAGGCAATCCTGGTAAACCCAAATGATATAGATGAGCTTTGCTACTCAATGAAGAAAGCTCTTGAGATGAGGCAGAAGGAGCAAAGAGCAAGGATAAGATCAATGCAGTCAAAGCTTTCAAGATACGACATAATAAGATGGGGGAATGATTTCATCAATGGGATGCAGAATTCTGTAAGAAAACAGGAGATATTCTACTCCAGCCTGATAGATGGAAGAAACCCATTCCTCAATGATTACAAGAAGGCGAAGAAAGTTCTCATTCTTCTGGATTATGATGGAACACTAGTTCCATTCACAAATCATCCATCAGAGGCAATACCTGACAGAAAATTGCTTTCAATACTAAGCAAGATAGCCAAAAACAGAAAGAATGATGTTGCAATCATCAGCGGCAGGGATAGAAAGACTTTGCAGAGATGGCTCGGCAAGATAAATATAAACATAGTTTCTGAACACGGGGCTCTTGTCAAAGACAAGGGTAAATTCTCATGGCTGGTTGGAAGACGGTGGAGAAAACTTGCAGATCTTGAGAAAGGCTGGAAGCGTTCGGTAAAGTCAATAATGGATAGATATGTTAGTTCTGTACCTGGGTCTGAGATTGAGGTGAAGGAGTTTTCTATAGTCTGGCACTTCAGGGCAGCTGAGCAGAGCGTTGCTGTATCAAGGGCCAAGGAGCTGCTTGATGACCTCAAACTGATAGCAAAATCAAAGAACTTAAGCATAATAGAAGGCAACAAGATAATAGAAGTAAGGAATGCAGGGATAGACAAAGGACTATCTGCAACCTACCTGGTAGAAAAGGAAAAACCTGACATGGTAATAGCGATAGGCGATGATAAGACTGATGAAGATATGTTCAAAGTGCTTCCACAGGCATACTCAATAAAAGTAGGCTTTGGACAGACATGCGCCAAATTCAGAATCAAGAGCCATGAGGGCGTGGTCTCTCTTCTAGAGAAGCTCTCGGGAATCTAATCAATCATCTTCTTATACGACTCGAATGTCTTCTCTGCAGTCTTCTCCCAAGTGAAACTCCTGGCATATTTCATGGCCTCGGTTCTCTTTCTCTGATCAAATCCCCTCTCTAATATCTTATCAATCTTATAAGCAAGGTCTTCGGTATCATCAGCAAGTACGCAATATCTCTTAGTCTCTTCTGGGATTTTGCTATCTTTCATTGCTATTACCGGAATTCCCCTGGCCTGAGCTTCTAATATCTCCAGTCCGAATCCTTCATAGGCGCTTGGCATCAGGAAAGCGTCAAATGAGTCGTATATCTCAACGATCTTCTTATCATCAGCAAATCCTCTGAACTCAACTTTCGCATTTCCATTCATGAGCCTTTCGAACTCCTTTCTGTATTGTCTGAAGACCATGCCATACATCTCAAGCTTCACTCTATTATGGATGTGGTCAAGTGCGCCTATGGCTATATCTATCCGTTTTCTTCCGCGAATTGCTCCTATCCATCCAAGCTTGAAACTCTTCCTGCCTTCTTCTTTCTCTGCAGGGTCTGTCTCGCAGAATCTCCTGTCTATACCCATAGGTACTTGGTATATATTCTCGGGTTCGAAGCCGAGTGTGACAGCTTCTTCCTTTGTCTGCGAAGAATTGACTATGAGATAATCTCCAAATAAAACGCTTTTTATATTTTCCTTAAAGATCGAGAAGACAAGGCTCTCATTCTCATTCTTCGGCAATATATCTGTCATATCTTCATACAATATTGTCTGGAACTCATGTGCTGTGTTTACTACAACTCCTCTCCTTTTCTTTGGAAGGAAAGGAGCTTCGGCGAGATTGTGTATTATGTCAGCGTCAAGCGCAAATCCCATACCTTCCAGCTTTGATGGAGTTGCCAAGGATCTCTCATCAAAACCCAACTGTATCTTCCTTATCTGATCGCCAGTGTTTAACATGCTTTCTATTTTTGGATAGACCTCTCTGCAGTATCTGGCTATCCCTCCAGGCCCTTCTTTGAAATACACTTCGGGAGCTACAATAACAAGCTTCAAAAGATCACCTTATCTGCATTCAAATCAATTACTGGTAAATATAAATTGCTTTGAGACACGCATTTATCCCAGTGATCTCTGACTTATTGACTAAATCCCCTATGGTCTGAATCTCACGGATCTCCTTCTTAGATGCATAATGGAAAATACCATGGCTGCCAGCAGGACCGGAATTATCGCATATCCATAATCTGGAGTTGCGTTCCCTTCTTTCTTCTGCTTGGTGGTATTTACGGCAAGTATCTGTGTGGGTGTCTTTTTTGTTATAATACTTGCATTTTTCGTATTGGATGTGTTAGTGATAGGGTTTGCTAATATCTTCTGCTTATTAAAACTCGTACCAAATAGACCTAATACCACACCACCAGTGAGCCGAAACTTAACCTCACATGAAGAAGCATTGAGTGAGTAGTTGGCCACAGGAGTCCAGGTGTTATTGTATAATATAAAAGGCATTACATTTTCCAATGGAGCATCACACTTATAACCTAAAATTGGTATTATTGAAAGGTTTGTCTCCTGACCTGTTTTACTAACAATACTAATATTAAATGTGCTAATCTCAGAAAAGTTTAATGGATATCTTGCGCCTCCTTGCGACGTCTTATTTGTAATTGTTATATTGAAGTTGCCTGCAGGATCTGAAGAAAGGAGCAGGGTTATCGACCAATTCTTTATGTATATGCGTGTTGTATTTCCTGAGAGAGCCAGGGTGAAACTTCTTCTGCTGGTATTAGCTGCTGGTCTAACAGCTCTTTCCAGCTTATAGATTGCAGTGTAATTCCCAATCAGCGAGGTATAATTTAATTCACACTGTGTGTTAACTCCAAAGCCGTATGTGTCTCCAATGTACTCATATTTGACCTTACCTGTTGAGAATGCACATGGGAAATTGAACTTGGCTTCCTCACCATTCTTGATTGTTACAGAGACCGGCAACTGATCCTGACTATAGGAATGCGATGATAAGATGCTGCCATTTATGGTGCTAACCAGATAAAGGTTTAGTACGCTAATATTTGATGCTACACTGTGGTCTACATTATTGGATAATGTAAGGTTAAGTATTGGCAGTGGCTGTATGTGGTACACAGTAATAGCAGATGTGCTATTTGAAGTTAACGGAACGTTTGCCGAGTCAGTAACTAATATGCAGTAGTATGTTGTAAAATCTGGCGATACTGGATTAAATGCTGCATATCCCTGTGCAAGACCAGATACTGTCTGAATTAGAGTGGAGTTGGCATTGCATTCCGAAACTGGAGATGAATAAAGCCTAGCTACATAATCTGGTGTGCCTCCAGACCAGGATGCGCTAAGCGTAACCGAGTCACCTACCCACATAATCGGATCCATAGGAGATATGCTAGGGGATGAGAGAGCACTGTCTACTATAACATTTACCTCATTGCTTATTACTTTTATTGGATATGAATCCATTCCTACAAGCTCAAAACCATATCTTCCTGGTGCAGAAGAAGAGGTGTTTGACCATATTGCATTGTTTGATTGTGCTTCACCATTCAAGACTCCACTGCCTAGCAAAATATTTGCTACATCTGGAGTCTCGCTTCCAGAAGATCCATTGGCTTCTGTGGCAATCCATTGATAAGTATACGGAGGCGAACCAGCAGATAAACCCGGATCGATTAATGTTGCGGTCTGACCTTGATCTATTGTCTGGGTTGATGGGCTCGGGGTTTGAATCGAGGATGGTTCGACATTTCCAGGGTATGCTTCTGGCATGATGTTGTTTGGAGGAAGAAGCCTTACTCTAAACCACAAAGCATACGTATAACCAGCAATATGTCCTGTCTGGAGCCCTACAGAATCGTTGGCATTGTTGGCAGCAAAAGTTCCATTGTAAGACAATGGTGTACCATAATTAACCATTCCATATGTCTTCTGGGGAGTTATCCATACGCTGAATACCTGATAATGGGTTATGCTCGTATTGTGAAATGGGGTGTTGCTTTCTGACCAGCTATTTGGGTTCCAATTGCCCAGATAATATGCATTTTGCGATGTTTGTGATGCTATTAAGTATTGCTGGGCATCACCTACAAGACCACCACCCTGATTTCCAACATAACCTGTATTAAAGCATTGTTCTGCAGTAGTGGTTGTGGAGTAGCTGTAAGATTCTGCTGCATACTTCTCTGGATTAAATCCATAACCCGAGCCAGTACCAAAGAATTCGTAAAGACTAGAAGATTCATTTAATATGAGCCCATTATCAACAGTTGCAAAGTGACTGCTTACCGCAGTTCCAGTCCACCACGATTTAAGCGTGTTTCCTTCAAAGTTATCGTAAAAGCTGAATATTGCATTCCCATTATCGTACTCAGCATAGGCTGGGGATAATTGTGGCGCTTCGCCAACATTGTCGCCATTGAAAAGATCTACAGTATTTGAAGCAAATCCAAGGAATATCACATTTGATGATTCTGCCTGAAGAAAGTTCCCAGAGGAGATTCTAAGCCAGTAAATGGTATTATATGAATTATAGAGGTTAGAGCTCAACGTGCTGTTTAGCAAATCGCCCTCCAACCACGAAGGGATTATTGTGCCATTCTGATAAAAAAATTCGATGTTCTGTAAGTTGTTGGATTCATAGCTCTTGTATGCAGAGGAATTTATCTCAACCATCAATTGGCCATTGCTTGGAAAGGATGAGGTCTGTGCGTTTATCACATTTATTGGAACATAATAGTTTATGCCAGATGGCAGCGTAGGTTGGACAGCAGCCATAGAAATAAGAATCAATAACTGTAAGATAAGTAATGAAAGAATACATATGCGTCTCATTACAAGCACTTACATGGTATATTTGCAAGAATATCTAATATATGCTTTATATATTATTATATACGAGTATAAGATTTATTAAGCAATCAAGACTACATACGTACACAAACAAGCCAACGAAAGAATTAAAATCTTATCCCTACAATATTTTAATGACTTTTTATAAGAATAGAGGGTAGTGTTTCAGATGGAGTACACTCATTTCGAGAAAGCAAGAATTATAGGTGCCAGGGCCCTCCAGCTAGCGTATGGCGCGCCGCCATTGGTAAAGGTTCCAAAGGAGATAACAGAGCCTTTAGCATTGGCAGAGCTGGAATTCAACGAAGGTATAATTCCTATAATAGTTATAAGGGAAGGCAAGGAGGGACAGAAGCACTAAAATATATTCAAGTGTTTACATGGAAGATAAATATGATGTTATTGTTGCTGGCGGAGGCATAGCCGGAGCCCTTGCGGCAGCAGCTGCTGCCAAAGGCGGCGCAAAGACCGCCATATTCGACAGGAACGATTATGCTACTGCAGGTAAAAAGACAAATTGGGGGTGGGTATGTGGAGATGCAGTGGCAGCGAGCCATATCTCATTCATTGAGAACAAGCTTGGCATAAAGTTCAGCGAGCCAGAGCTTGATTTGAAAGTGGATGGCGTTTATGCATTCAGCCCTGACCTAAAGCACAAATTCTTATTTGAGGGAGAGGGCTACAGCCTTGACAGGCCAAAACTCGCCAAGAAGCTTCTCGATCTGGCAACAAAGAATGGTGCAGAGTACATTCCACAATACGAAGTGGAAGGCCCGATAATAGAGAATGACAAGATAGTTGGGATATTTGGCAGGAATGATAAGAAGGAACAATTTAAGGTGAATTCGAAGGTTGTTATAGACTGCCTTGGGGTTGCATCAACCCTGAGAAGAAAGCTTCCTAAGAACGATTTCATAGAGAATACGATAAGCACTGACGATATAGAATCAACCGGAAGGTATATACTCAACTTCGAGCCTGCAGGCGAAGACCTAACTTATTATGATCCAAAGAATGCCTTGATACATCTTAACCAGGTTTATGCTCCTGGGGGGTATGGTTGGGTATTCCCAAAGAAAGGAAACAGGGTAAACATCGGCCTTGGAGTCGAGAAGAAGAGCCTTGAGCTTAGGAACGAGAAGCTTGGCAAGAAAGATTCCCTGCATTCCCTTATAGATACTTACATAGAGGCAAACCCTATAATAAAGAAGACAGCATTTGATGATCAGGACTCAAACAGCAAGGGATACTGGTCAGTGACTGTCAGGCGCCAGTTCGACAGCCTCGTATACTCAAATTACATAGGTGCCGGAGACAGCATGGCCATGCCAAATCCTATAAGTGCTGGAGGGATAGGTCCAGCAATGGTCTCTGGAGTGCTTGCAGGAGAAGCAGCAGCAGAGGCTGTTCATGAGGGAGATACAAGCATAGCTTCCCTATGGCGATACAATATAAGATATAATGAGGTCTATGGAAACAAGACTGCAGCCCTAGAAGCATTCAGGGTATACCTTCAGTCTCTGAATAATGATCTGCTTAATTATGGGATGAGCCACTTCATAACTGAAGAAGAGGCGATAGCGATAAGCTATGGGCGAGTTCCAGAGCTCTCGATGGCACAGAAATTCCAGAAGGTATTTAGCGGCCTCTCTAACATAACTGCATTCAAGAATCTCATCTATACTGTTAACAAGATGAAGAAGTTATTGGAACTTTACAAGGCGTATCCTCAGAATATTGATGCCTTCCTGAAGTGGAAAGGAGTTGTTAATGCCGAGATGCTGGAAGTAAAGGAGAGATTTAAGCCAAATCCAATATGATTCTGAACTGCCTCATTCTATGTTGCAGACCGTAAGCACATACCCTGCTGCAGCATCATCATACGGCAGTTGTAGGGCATACACTATCTTTTTTATCTTCTCTACATCTGGATTCTTTCCTGCAGATCTGATTAAGTAAATCGCAGGCACATAAATTACACTGGTAGCCTTGCCATAGCTCATATTCCCAATAGTGTTGAGGATTGCATCATCTCCTTTTATCCCGATGGAATTAAGTATGTTAGACAATCCCCTCATGTTAAAGTTTCCTTCAGAATCAGAATCTCTTCCAGTAAATATAAGCAGAGAAAGCGCCGATAGATATGGCGAGAAGCTCTCAAACTCCTCGGCTATTTCCTTATTGCTGAATGTCCTCTCAAGTTCTAACGAGAGCAGACGCGATATCTGCGCGCTCAATGAAAGTATATCCTTCTCAAAACTGAATCTGATCTTCTCCCTTATCTGCCCCTCTCCAGCAATGCTCTCATACTCACTTATGGCTGAGATTGAGAGAGAGATATCGGGCCTGATGCCTATGGAATTTATTACCGGCACTATGCTTTCCAGAGACGCTTCCCTATTCAATAGCTTAATGAAAAGGATTGCTGTTGCGTATGGGAATATGTTTCTTATTTTAAGTGCAGAGACGAATTCCATAATCTTTCTCTCAGGATCAAGCCCTGCGCTCCTGACAAGTTCCGCAACCTTTGAAGTTGAGATGGCTTCTCCAGAATATGCAAGTAGCACTATTGCTGCGAAATATGGCCTCAGTGCATCCTCAAGCATCTTTCCGTCAAGCCTTATCATTTCTTTAGCCAGGATGTACTTCTCCTGAAATGCCCTTCTAATCTCGCTTGCTATAAAATAATTCGAGAGATCAGACATGGATAGGATACTGTTCATGAACCTCTTTTTATCAATATCCTCTGCAAGAGACCCAGCTCCCAGGGTGCCATCCTCCAAAATATCAACCATACCTACTTCAACATGCAGATTAAATAATATTAGAGTTCCTGCCCATGCGGCGAAGGATCTCTCCATCAAGATTGTATATCTCTGCCTTCTCCAGATCAAAGAGCGCTGTCCTTAGCACTGGCATATGCTTAGCAAAATTCTCAGAGATATCGCTGCCTAGGATAAGAGTGTTGAAAGGCGGCATTATTACCAGCTCTGGTGTGCCTCTCCTTTTTTTTACGACAACCCATACTTTTTCATAGTTTCCATTGATATTGGCTGATGCGTGACCATGTCCAGTTACCAGCATCTTCTTCTCCATTGCTTCTTCTGATGGGAGGGAGTTTCCATGCATAAGGGCAATATCTTTCAGTAATATCTCCCTTGAAACTTCGACATTAATACCAAGCCTCTCAAATATTTTATCTATATGCGCATCGTGGTTGCCCTTCGTTACTCTTAGTCTAACTCCACCAAGCTCATTAAAGAAGTCTTCCATGTCTCTGTACTCTGAGAGCGTGGGATATCCTATGCTCTCTTTGATGTCACCAAGTAAAATTATCTCCTTGGCCTTATGCTTTTTATAAATATCAAAGAGTTTCTCCCCCATCCTCTTAGACGCCTGCGGGAAGTAAAAATTCTTCTCCCTCAATCGCTCCTCAATACCAAGGTGCAGATCGCTTACGAGAATGATCCTCTCCTTCTTTACTAGGAGTGCCGGCTCCCCAACAATAAATGAGACAAGCATATTTTATATAAGGGCTGATATGCTTAAAAATAATCCTTTTGTGAATAGCTCTTCCCTCACACTACTCAATGAAGATATTAAGATTTCTATTCTATAATGTATAAGGGACGATATATACGGAAAGAAAGATACAATTTAAGGCATATTTCCTTAAGAATATAAGCGGGAAATCCCAGACTGTTCACATATGAAGATGTCACAACATAAATTTTTATTGTAGTGGTTTTATGGATAAGATCAAAGTTCTTGGAATTGCTGGCAGTCTGAGAAAGAATTCCTTCAATAAGGAGTTGCTAAGATGTGCAGCCGAAGAAGCCGGAGAGGGAATTGACCTTGAGATATTCGATCTTGAAGGAATACCAATATTCAATCAGGATCACGAGAACGAACCCACAGAGAAGGTGCGTGAGTTCAAGGCGAAGATTAAAAGTGCAGACGCGATACTTATCGCAACTCCAGAATACAATTATTCAATACCTGGCCCGCTCAAGAATGCTATAGACTGTGCATCAAGGCCTTCTGGAGATAATGCCTGGAACGATAAGCCAGTTGCTATAATGAGTGCAGCAGGAGGATACCTTGGCGGCTCTCGGGCTCAGTATCATCTCAGACAAACCTTTGTCTACCTTAACATGCATCCAATAAATAAACCTGAGGTTATAGTTCCTTTCTTCAATGATAAAATAGACTCTGAAGGAAGGCTTATTGATAAGCACACGAGAGACAAAGTGAGAGAGCTCCTAAATGCTTTATATCTATGGACAATCAAATTAACAAAGTGAGCGGGAAATCCTACATCATTTATTGATGGCGGATATCAGACGTTGATAAGATTCAACATGCCCTTACTCCTATCTCAAGGATAGGAGTTTGTGGGCGTGAAACGTGAAACAAAGGCATATAAAGATGGAAAACAAAACAAGAGATATGGAAACTATACGTGCCTACAAGTTCAGGATATATCCTGACCAGAAAAGGCAAACAGCCATAGACAATTCCATATCTCTGTCCCAAAGACTCTACAACAAACTACTTGAGAAGACGATTGAAGCGCATAAATCCAATTCTTCTTCAAAAATATCGCAAAGAACCATAAACCAGTTCCTCAACGAACTAATAAAGGAGGACAAGACCTATCTGCAACTCTACGCCCATGTTAGAGTTGACATACGCAACAGACTTCTGAAGACCTACCATAACTTCTTCAGGAGATGCCAGCAGAAGAAGTC
>JAMCSO010000035.1 GCA_023379075.1 Candidatus Martarchaeota archaeon
AACAACCGCTATTCCAAACAGGACAGGGAACCAGAATGATCCATAAGATCCAGATATAGAAGCACTGTTTATGCCTCCGCCAAATACTATGGCTAGATATAACAGGCTTCCTATAAACACGAGTCCGGCTGCGCCCCAATTCTGCTTATATTTTGCAGAAATCTTTGTTGCCATATTACCACATATAACTTAAAACACGAGATTTTTTAAATCTTGATCTAAGTACATAGCAGTTACGACAGATGACGATCAAGTTAGAAGATCTCTCCTACTATTGAAGTTATCCCGCCCTTGAGATTATACAAATTGATATTCTCCCTCTTCAAATGATTCCCAACAAACTTGGAAGTGACCCCGTGATAGCACATTAGGATCTTGCTGTCAAAGCTTCTTGCCTTTTCCATATCCGCATGCATCATCTCATCAGGATCTATCGCGACTATGCTGCCTTTGGGCAGGTCTAAAAGATTAGAGATGTATTCTATTGGCTCTCTTCCAAGCCAGATTATCTTAGATTTCTTGCTGCAGATAAGACCCAGGGCTTCGTCGAAAGAGACATCAACCAGATTGCCATTGTTTGTCGTCATTCCAACCACTTATTCTTCAACAATTATTTTAAGCGTACCAGGTATCATATTTTGAGTGCCAACGCTCTGATAAGATGATTGTTAGTATCTGCTATGTAAAGCTTTCTATCATCCGGTTTTACATCGTTGGGCTCGAATAAGCCAGGGGAATCGCAGGGTGGGTCACCGAACCTGCAGAAAGATTCGGAGGAAGGCGATCCATAAGAGTGCGGATCGCTCTCTTCTTGAGGTCGATCTCTTTATTGAGCGGATTATAAGCATCAACAGGATAGATCCTCCTTCCAGACTAAAATAAGACCATGAGGCGCTAATAGCAAGGCATTTTCTGATGCAAACAAGGATCTATTGCATCTCTATGTCTACCTTTATTCCATCTTCAAGGCGCTTCCTTTCAGCATCTATTATGGATTTGTACTCGGAATCATTCTCGCTCAGCTTGAGGACCTTTCCATTCTCCAGATACTTTGGATCCACATACCTAAACTTCTTCCGGATTGTATATTGAGGGGAGATCTCGTTATGCTTGAATTTGGGTTCTGAATATAAGAAAGAGAGATATCTGCTTATCTCTTCGTCAGACGATCCCTCAAGCTTCCTCATGACATACTCATCATCAGTATATAGGTCTTCTTCTTTCAGAACCTTTTTCTCGATGGCGAGCTTGAGAAGCTTTGCAAAGAAGAAGTATTTGATTGCGATAACATCGCTTGCCCATAGTTCCTGCTGGAATTCCATGTACATCCTGCCAAAGGAGGATGCCGCTTCTTTCGAATTGAAGATTATTTCTGAGTCCTTAACAATAAGTGAGTCTGCAAGCTTTTGAGCTTCAGGATAAGAGAGCATGCTTGCGCTTTCGAGGGTGTAATCCAAGCGGTCTGCACATAGGTCTGGTAGCTCTTTGTCTAATAAGTGGAAGTTCCTGAAGTCAGATATCCTGGCAGGATCGATGTTGTATTCAGAAAGGATGCCACTTAGCCACGGTCCTGCAATATAGCTGGAGTGCGCATCGTCCTGATAGTTCTCTTTTGATGGATCTCCGAGAAAACCATCAACAACATGGGAGAATGTAGTGTGTGAAACGTCGTGGAGCAGTCCTGCCGTCTGTTCCTCAAGAGATGCTCCCAACTTCCTCAGAAGTAGCATGACTCCCACGCTATGGTCATACCTACTAAAGAAAGGATGCGACTCTGGAAGCATCCTTCTCGTGAGGCCCTGCTGGGATATGAACTTAAGCCTCTGCATTGCACCAGAGAGGATCAGATCGATAAGCTGCTTCTCCTGTATCTCAAAAGTACCATATATTGGATTCTTTATTATCATAGGATCTACCTAAGTTGGCAAGTGTTGCTTGGGCTGCTTCCAAGTTTCCCAGTAATGGATTGATTGCTTCTGTTGAGCCAATGCCCCTCTTTGTCACAATGATTATGACTTTCATCTTTTTATCATTGCTACATTATCCTTGCCAAGACTTATATAGATTAAGTATTGCTTCTGATTGGCTTTCCTGATGGATGGATGATTCAAAGATTTTCTTGTCTTCTTAGATGTGTGACAATTGAGTGGTGTGGGGATTTTGGTCTTGATGAGATAACTGAGTATAGATGTCAATTCCTTAGTCAAGGAGAAAGCCGAAGCAAATATAAAGGTGTAAGGTAATAATATATCTTATTATTAGGATTAGAAGTAGGTGTAAGAAGTGAAGACAAGGCCAGCAAGAACTTGCAGGAATATAACTAGTCAGGCATGGAGCCGATACTCCCTAAGAAAGCCGAAGAAGAATTATGTTAGAGCACTACCCCACACGAGCTTGCTTGTATTCAAGATGGGAGTCGACAAACCAGATTACGATATACAGATGCATCTGAGCGCAAAGGATGACATCCAGCTAAGGTCAAATTCGCTTGAAGCTGCAAGGCAGGTTGCAAATAAATATCTGGAAAGAGAGTTGCCAAACGGTTACTACTTTAGGGTTCTTACTTATCCACACAACGTGATAAGGGAAAAGAAGAGAGCTACAGGAGCAGGAGCAGACAGAATCTCGCAGGGTATGGCCATGTCTTTTGGAAGGGCCATATCAATGGCTGCGCGTGTATACAAGGGCCAGAATGTCTTTGAAATAAAGATAGACAACCAGCATAAGAATATCGCAAAAGAAGCATTCAAGAGAGCAGCTTCAAAGCTTTCAGGAACCTTTACTGTAAATGTGAAAGAACTTAAGGCTGAGAACAAGGCTGTTGCCTGACTTCGGTATTCGTACTTTTCATGTTCTTCTCATGTCTATAAGATAGTACCTGCGATCAGCTTGGATGTCAGATGAGTTCTGATATAATATTTGCACATTTTCTCTACCAAACACCTTCCCAAAGACTTGTACTTGTGCTTCGTTTATGGTTCTCGCCACCGCATGAGTATAACCAGACGCTTTTGCTATGTTAGATCGTACAATCACTAATGAAGTACCAATACCCCTATTCCTAAAATCCTTATCAACAAAGGTCTCATCAAAATAAAAGACGCTTTCAGAAGGCACTTCCGTACATCTCAATGTAGATCTTACTCCTTCGAGCTTCTCTTTAGATGGTATATCATTAGAAGCCATACCCCAAGAAACCCCAATAATTATATTGTCGATAGTAGCTATAGAGGCTATGAAACTACTGGTGCTTGAAGATGTGCTAATACTCTCACAGACAGATTCCAAGGTATAAAATACACGCACATCGCTTTCTTTTATAGCGCCATTAGAAAGAAGATTGCTCAGCGCTTTTAGTTCCTCTGGGCTTCCAAATCTTCTCTCATTTCCATTTATACTTACAATATATTTCTCAAACCATGGAGGACCTTCAAATACTGATATGTATAGTCTGGCTACTTCTTGTTGCCTTGAAGTTAACTCGGGTTTTGGGAGGGGGCAAACAGTGACATAAGACATTCCTTGAGATTGTCGGGTTTGCATCTTACCATCCTTTTATTATTACCTTTGATCTATTTTCCATAGCATTACCATGAATAAATATAGGGCTCAATGAGTGCCAATAAGAAAATTCCAGAAGGAGTCAAGGACACATACTCAAACCTGTTAGAAGTTATCAAACCCAGATATTTGAGACTCTTTGCACTACTCTTCAAAGTGGATAGTGGTATACCACACTCTTCCGAAACTGAAGTAAGTAGAGAAGTAAGTGACATTGATCTCTTACTTATCCTGAAAATAAGCAATTTCTGGTTCTTAGTTAGAGAATCGGAAAGAAATTTTGCCAGGAATGCACGTTCTTTGGAATTTAAGCGGAAGGTACCATTGACCTTGCCTTTTTGTGTTGGACAGGCATCGCCACCATAAAACCACAATATTCTTTAATATCTTCAGATATTTAAACATGGGAGGACGAAAATATTCGCCTTGTAGATATAATCTGATCAGTGTTTGGTTCTATTCATAAGAAGATTAAGCTTCCCTTCGCTGATTCGCTGCCTGAGGATGTCTGTGAAATAAGGGCTGATGTTGAACCGAATCTTCTTTAAGTCTTCAATGTTCCTGCAATTGAGCCTTGCCATCTCTGCTTTTAATTCTTCAATTATATTTGTGAGGTAATCGTGTACCCCTGTGGCTCCGGCTTTGCTCTGCGCTTGTACCAGTGGCATGCCTATCCCACATGCATCGGCGCCAAGAGCTACAGCCTTTGCAACATCTTTGCCAGACCTTATTCCGCCAGTTGCTGTTACGAAACCATCGAATGAAGATTTTATTTCTATTAAGGACTGGGCTGTGGGTATGCCCCACTCCTTGAATATCTCTGCATTGCTCTTGCCTTTTGAACGATAAAGTTCTATCGCAATCCAATTTGTGCCACCTGAACCGCCAGCGTCTATCCCATATATGCCAGCATTTCTAAGCCTAAGAGCCACATCTCTTGATATGCCATTGCCAACTTCCTTGACAATTACAGGCTTTCCTAATTTGGATGATATCTCGCTTATTGCAGAAGTTACCCCCCTGAAGTCTATGTTTCCTTCGGGCTGGGCTGCTTCCTGACCCGGATTGGTGTGGATGCAGAGGGCATCAGCTTCTATCCCTGAAACCATTCCATCTATCTTGTCAATAGAGTACTTTGTAGTCTGGGCTGCGCCGAGATTTCCCATTAATATCAGGTCGTGCTCTTTCTTTACATCGTAAGTATATGCCAGACTTGGATCTTCTATCATGGCCCTCTGGCTTCCAACTCCCATCGCAAGCCCCGCTTCTGAGATTCCTTCAGCTATGTCAAAATTTATCTTTGCTACTTGCTCATGCCCACCAGTCATTCCAGAAGCGAAAATTGGCGCATTAATCATCTTTCCAAGAAACTTTGTGCCAGTCCTTACAGAAGAAATGTTTATCTTCTCTGGTGAGCCGTTTGGCAAGAGATCTACCTGCTCGAAAAGAGTTGTAAGTGTCTTGAATTGGACATCTCTGCTCAGTGAGAGTTGAACATGCTCAAGTTTTCTGGATTTTGTCTGATCTCCGCTCATCAAACCACATAGATCTCTGCATTTCTCAGTGCTTCGATATCCTTTGAATTCGTAAGGAACATGGCTATCCTCAGCTCCTCTCTTATCGAGGGAATCTTTCCTTCTTCTGAGCTCTTGATTATGCAGGGTTCGGCGCCTATCCTGATGCATTTTGCCAAGTCAACCCCATCTTTGACAAGGATGGGGCTTGATGCCCTTCGTATAATCTTTTTCTTTCCTTTATCAACGAAAAAGAACTCGTCTTTTTCCTTAAAGTAAAAGAAGCCATCTCTCTTGGGGTGGTTGCCTTCTACTTCTACTGCAAGAGGAAGTGAGATAAATTTTCCCTCTGCCGAATCGAATTCTTCCTCTGTCTTGATTGAAGCTAGATCTAGATCTGGAAGAGCACAATACACGAACCTGAGATTCTTTATCTTGTCCATAAGAAGCACCTCCAAGAATATCGATACTAATTTATATTTTATGTGACATATTTATAACTAACTTATATAGGCATTTACGGATTTTGCCTGTTTGGCAACTTCTTTTGATATGGTCAGACAATGCGCATACTATTGCAATTTCCTGAAGGCCTAAAACAGAAGGCCCTTGAGCATGCTAAGAAGCTTGAGCAGGAAGGACATGAGGTATTTATCTCTGCTTCGCCTACTTTCGGTGCTTGTGATCTTGCGATAGACGAAGCGAAGAATATAGGTGCAGAGAAATTGATCCATTTCGGCCATGCGGAATTCCACAGTGTAGACTTCAATGTAGAGTACATACCATACACGATCGATGCTCCAATGAACTTGTTGCCTGAGTCCTTAGATAGAATCAAGGATTTCAAGAAGATAGGACTTATCACCACAATTCAGCACAACCACCAGCTCAGGGACATTAAAGAATTTTATGAGGAGCATGGGAAAGAGATTATAATAGGAAAACCTTTCGGTTTTGCGAAGAAGAATGGGCAGATCCTCGGATGCGATGTGGGTAGCGCTGCGAGGCTCGATAGGGAAGTTGATGCCTTCGTTTATTTTGGTGGGGGTTTATTCCATCCTCTTGGTGCTCTTCTCCAGACAACAAAACCCTTTCTTGTTGTTGAACCATTCCAAGGAAGCATAGAATTCATAGATAAATATAGGGATATTTACAGGAAGAGGAGCAATGGAAAGATAGCAGCTGCGCTAAGCGCGAAGAATTTCGGCATAATAGTGAGCACGAAGAATGGACAGTACAACATGAACCTTGGAAAGATATTGAAGGCAAAGATCGAGAAGAAGGGATTAAAGGCAGCGATTTTGGTATCAAATCTCATAGATTTCGAATCACTGAATAACATGCTCGAGTTTGATGCATTTGTCAATACTGCTTGTCCTAGGATAGCAATAGATGACATTGATAGGACAAGAAAACCATTACTGAGCGCCAACGAGCTTATAACAGCATTAGACATGATGAAAAATTAACCAACGCTCAGTTGTATCTTTTTAGAGATGCCGATTCCAATATGCTCTTCCAGATCTGCCTTAAGATACCAGCTTATGATCGCACTATTCATACCTGACAACATGTTTAATACCTTCTCAGTATTTCCTG
>JAMCSO010000036.1 GCA_023379075.1 Candidatus Martarchaeota archaeon
AATACTTTCATATCCATATGCTGTGTCCAATAAATAATCAAAATCGAATTTATTCTATACTAACGATTTTCTCTATTAGCTCAATTTATGAAGTTATGTAAAAATTCAGTAAGTTTGTTTTTGCGATTATCTCTTTTTCAACGTTTCCTGGTTTTCTGGAGAATACATATTCTCCAAATTGCCTTTTGAAACGGGAGTAAAATCCTTCTACTCCCCATCTGTCTCCGTGGTTAGTATTTTTCCTCCATTCATCCTGCTTATTTTTCTTATATTCATAGGATAGACGCCGTACCCAATTTGGCGGTCTTCCAAATCGTTTTGGTACGCCAAACTGTTCCCCTATCGCATCGCGTCTTGCGCCAAGTCTCTTTAATGATGCATTGGATTTTACAGGTATTCCTGGATAAATTCCATGCTCCTTGCAGTATTCAAAAGCGTTATTTGTATCGTATGCACCGTCTGCATCTACTTTATTTAGGATATCTGCAAATGGGTCAAGAAGTGATCCAAATTCCCTGCAATCACCAACATTATCCTTCGTAATAATGATATTCAAAGCTTCTTGGGTTCCTTCATGTATCGCGGCATGGAACTTTGCCCAATTTTTTATCTTCTTGTACTTCTTCGTCCTATATTCGCCGTCGTTTACTAGTTTCAGACCTGTTGAATCAATTGCAATATTTATCCTTCTGTTTTTCGGGATAGGGTTGAATCTTATTCCTTGTTTTTCCATGCTGTTTACTCTCCACCAGAATGTTCTAAAATCAGGTATTGAAAAGTTCAGGAATGCACAAACGTCTTCCATAAATCCTTGAAGTTGCCTATATCCCAAGTGGAAGATGCATTTAATTCCGAAGCCAATCCAGATTATTGTATTTGGATATTCATAAGGGCTCCCCCTCTTCCCTCTGTTCATTCTGTCTAATTCGCCCTTCCAATTCAGGACATTTTCCTTCAAGAATATTGTTACTATCCTGCCTCTGTTCACCAACCGTTGGTTATACAAACCCCAATCTCTATTATCTATGTACATTGTGTCGCCAAAAACACAATGTACCTTGGGGGTCAAATACCCCTAAGGAATTATTGGACACAGCATTTACGATGTATAAAGGCAGCAGCAAAGTGCCAGAGGAACCCCCATCGCTTTCGGTTGGGGAATGTCAGGTTGGTAAAATGCCATCAAAAGCATCATCCGCAAAGATACAGGAATGGAAGGACCTACTTACAACTACAATTACTGATATCTCCCTCCTTCTATCTACGTTGCTTGGTGAGGAAATTACCAACGCAATCAATAAGGCAAGTTTTACCGATAAGATCCTTATGAAGATCGCAAAGAAACAGGTAGAAGAAGCCTCTACTCCATACATCTCTGCAGCACTATTCCTTGTCTTCGCAGGAAAGAAGAGCAACAAAGAGCTACTTTCAGCGCTCCTAGAATCTGCTGGGATTCACCCTAAAGAAAAGATGCTCAACTTTGCACTTTCGCTCAATTTCAAGAATATTTTGGCATATGTCCCTGCATTATACTTCCTCAATGTTATGAAACGTGATCTAACCTCAGAGAACTTAGCCATGGTCGTCAGTGCAATGGATGTCCCTGTTGATCGGTCTGAAGCAGAGAACATAATCTCGATCTATCAAGGCATAAATTCAAAAAAAAGGAATTCTATCTCTGCCCCTAAGGATGCGATGCAGGACAAACTCAACAAAGCAGTCGGTGCAACTCTTTCACTGATAGCAAAGCTTATGGTGTCAGAACTCAATAGAATTCTCGAGTACAGGAAGGTGGCTGACAATGTCGATGCCTTTATGCCGTATGTCTCAGTAGTCGGGGTCCTTGAGTTTGTTGGAAGAGACGTTAAGTTGGAAGGCGAGAAGAAGTTTACTGAGAGTGTAAAGAAGATAATAGCTTCTGTTGGGCTCACCCCTGACAATAAGCTAGCCTCTTACACTTCCTCATCGATAGGCTTTGGGAATTTCCCCTTTATTTACATACCCGCGTTATACTTCTTGATATCTGTAAACGGCGAAGCGACTGTCGCCTCTTTATTAAACGTGCTAAAGGCAGTTGGAATACCTGCGGACGAAGCGATTGCCGGATTCATCTATACTTTTTATAAAGACAACCAGTGATAGTGTTTCATAGGCTGACTACTGATGAAGAAATATGTCATAGCGATAGGCGGAAACGCCCTAGAAGCGGAAGCAATTCCAAAAGCGCTGCTATCTGCTATATTGCGCTTTCATTCAAAGAAGATCGGAATAATACTAGTTCACGGCAACGGTCCTCAAGTTGGAGAGCTTGCTGAGCATGAGCATAAGAATCTTGCAGTACTTACTGCGCAGACTCAGGCAGAAATCGGGCTGGAATTAAAAAGGCGAATATTGGCTTTCTGCACTTCTACTGGGAAACGAATCCCAAAGATCGCCGTAGTGATAACACGCGTTTCTGTAAAAGAGAACTCCGATGCATTCACGCATCCAGCGAAACCCATAGGAAAATTTGTTAGTGCCAGCGCAGCAATAAAACTCGAGAGCAAAGGAATTACAATGAAGAAACTTATAGGCGGATACAGGAGAGTTGTGCCTTCTCCAAAGCCTATGCAAATACTAGATAAGTCTGAGATTGAGGATCTGGTCAAGTCTGGATATATTGTGATTGCAGGAGGTGGCGGCGGCATTCCCATGGTTAACGCGCAGGAAGGCCCCCAATACGTCGAAGCAGTCATAGATAAAGATTATACTGCAGCTCTCATCGCATCTGAGGTAAAAGCAGATAAATTCTTTATACTCACCGCGGTTGATGGGGTATATCGCAATTTCGGAACTCCAGACAGCGTAAAGATTGAAAGCATAAGAGCATCTGATTTGTCAAAACTACTTTCAACAGAGCAATTCGAAGATGGAAGCATAAGGCCAAAGATGATGGCCGCACTTGATTATGTTAAGAGATCAAAGAATACTGCTGTGATCGGAAGTCTATCTAATGCAGGCAAAACATTGCAATTTAAAGGAGCTACGCTCATACTTCCTTGAGAATCTTTCTAATCTCAGAGAGATTCGCATTTGTCTTAATCCCCTCCTTCCCAAATTGTGTGGCACTTGCCTTGTAGCCCATCTCGTGCAAAGCATTAATGATCTTATTTGGAGATACTGATCCAAGATGCAGGTGCCTTGTGATCTTGGGCAGAGAATAAAAGAGAAGGATATCCTCTTCGTTAACTAATAGGCTTATACGATCTTTGGCATCACCCTCTGCCAGAGCGTACATATCCTTCAATATCCTCTTATCATACAGGTTACCAATCCACAATGATCCGAAGGGATCCATACTGTTGGTGCAGTACTCGCAACCAAGATTCAAAGACGGCACTACTCCTTTCTTAACAACAAAATTTTGACAGGAGTGGCAGTATGCACCAAATCCGCTTGTCTTTACTGAGTCTAAAGCCTTCTTTGCACCTTTGTTAAGTCTTAAGAAAACCCTAAAATAATGTAAATCTGAGAGTGAGAGCAGAACATCTATCCCAAAATTGAATTGAGCAGCGATTCTTGAGATATATGTGATTAGGATTCTCAATCCTGCTTCCTTGCACGGCTCCCCATGAAGCGGCCTAGAAGCATATGTTTTGATACACGCAGAGAGATGCGCTCCACAAAGCACAGCCGTATCCGTTGCTGTTACCATAAGCAGGCTTCCATTTTTGGAGATTTTTAAGATATCATGTATATATGGCGCTGCACTTCCGAAAGGATCAAGGTCGATAATGTCAAATTGATCCTCATATCTTCCAGCAAAGACCTGGAGATCTTCATTGAAAGCTTTTGTATCAACCCCATTGCTCTTCATGTTCTTAACAGCATTGTCAAATGCTCTCTTATTTACATCTAATATTGTGACCTCTTTTATTCCAACCTCCTTTGCGTATCTTATTGCTCTTACACCCGTTGCAGCAGTGCAGTCTATCAAAGAGCCTTTTGCATCAAACGCCTTCAGAAAGAGCACAGACAAAGTACGCAATCCTTCCATCTTGGGATTGAAAAACACACCATCATTAATTGTGATCTGCGCAGATCCTTCAATTATCTTCTTCATGGAATCATTCTATTACATTGTGCATTTTTAATATTGCATCGAGCAGTCCATGCGCGTACGCTATTGAAGAAAAAGAGGTATAGTAATCCTTCTTATCTAACCATGACCTGGAATCAAGCGCATACATCTTCGCAAGCTCAACCACATTATTCTCTTCCCCGCCCAGCATGAGCTTTCCGGCTTTTTCTATGCTGCTATCAAAAAGCTTAATATCCTTTAATATTCTCTCTTCTATCTCCATAGTGTTCTCCCCTATTCACGAACCAGGCCGCAAAAGAATGCTCACAGCCATCAAGGCTGCCAGACCATTCTTCGTATTCTTCCTTGCTCATTTCCGATAATGTTTTCTCTTTATTCTTAGGTATAAATATCTTATAAAGGTCAGACCACGCATAATCGGGCTTGTGATTCGTAGCAGCAATGGCAACTGTTCCCTCTGCCTCAGAGTAAAACTTCTTAACAGATCCTTCTTTATCTATATATGCAAGGCAGCCCTTAAATGCGCATCGTCTATCTTTCTTCCCCTCCATTAATTTCAAAAACCCGTTTATGCCTACCGAATCAAGCGCAAAGTTAACAAATGTCCTTGGAAAGCCGTCTAGTGCATATATAAAGAATCCAGAATCAAGGGCTATGCACTCATCTTTTATTATGGCAGATGCATATTTGACCTTTGCTTCGGCTATCTCACTGACATCATAACTCCTAGGCTCTGGCATCTCTACACGCGAAGGCACAACCCCTATCCCACATTCAGAGAGTATTCTATTGAAATGTTTGATCTTGCCTTCGTTAGTGGTTGCAAAAGCTATCTTATACATAAATTCACCATTAACTCTTTAGAACAAAACCCATATGTATCTCTTCACTTCGGCAAGACACGTCATGCGATCCTGTATTCTGCTGGCCCCTCCGAGTTCTCTACTGTTATCGCTCTTAAAAGATATTTGTCGAGCTCCTCGAGCGGCGCTCTGATTTCTTCGCTTTCTGAACTCTCAAAAACCCGTTCAGACAATTCCAGAAGTTTATTTATTATTGGCTCTGGAAGATAGCTTTCCCAGACAGTTCTCCAGACACCTTTGGTGATAGATCCTTCTCTTACCTTATCTGCCCATGATCTTTCCAGGAACCCAGAGAACTTCCCATCTATGCTCCTCAGAACCTTTCTTGAAGGGAGAGGACCCTGATTGGGCAATTTCCCAGTCGGATCCTCAAGAAGTACCTGCTTAATGATCCTGTGGCCTTTCAAAGTGTAATCAAAAGAGAGCGATTGGGTCTCCGAAAGATAAATAGATATAAAGAAACCTTCACTCCTTGGCATAAGATCTATAAAAATCTGCATCGAATCAGATTACTCCTCCATGTATGGCGCAAGATAATAAATTATCTCGGCATCTCCAATGTTATAACTGAGCTTCAGTGGCTCGTTGGATTTTAATGATATGTTTATGCTGTTTCCGGAAGGACACGACTTCACCATGTTCTCCAGAAATTCAAGGTTAAATACAGACTCTGCATTCTTTTTCACTTCCACTGTCTTTATCATGCTTCCTTCCTTGTCATGGAGTGCCTCAAGCTCACCAGAGTCTCCCCTGGCGCTAACTACAAACTGCTCCTTCGAAGCCTTGAACGCTATGTAAGAAGAGATCAGGCTCGCGTCCTTTATTATATCCTTAAGCGGCTCTCCAACCATCTCAATGCTCGCATCAAACTCTACATTGGGCTCTTTCTCAACGCTCTTTCTAACATCTATTAACTGCAGCTTGTATTTCCTTCTGCTTCCAGGACCTATGAACTCCATCGAAAGTTTGTTATCGGTGTCTTTTATAACAAGAGCCTCGTTCTCTCTTGTTCTTGAGAGTATCTTTCCAAGGTTCTCTATGTTGAGCCCCACATTTGCATTTCCCTCGACATTGAATTTGGAGAAGGATTTGCTTGGCATATGGAATGATACCATGCTTATGCTTGATGGATCCATTGCCTTTAGGGATATCCCATCCTTTGATATGTTAAAAACGCCTTCATCGACAAGGCTTCCTATTGAGTTGATGCAGTCCCTCCAATATTTCGCATTGTCTATTTTGAGTTCAAACATGCTATCACTAAGTCCTAACTATCAATATTTATAAAACATATAAATAATAAAGTTAGCTCCTTTCTGGAGTGGGGCTTGCTACAACCAACGCCAAGCATCAATCATTTAAATAATTAAGGTATAAAAATAACGTGCATTATGATGATAGGGATAATCTGCTCTTCTGTTGACATCGCCTCGATGAACATGTTTGAATTCATCTCAAACGAGTATGACTTCGAGGAAAACAGCGGCGAAAAGTCATACAGACAGTTTACAAATGGCGAGATTGATCTTTATCTAACAGAGCTTCCTCTTATAGAAGCTGACTTTGTCGATGATCTCGGCATTGATCGTGCATATTTCCTAAGCAAACACAAAAGCTCTTCAGGCAAAGCATCTTTCACCACACATTCGACAGGGAATTGGGGAAAGGAGGCACTCTTCGGAGGCAAGCCAAGGAAACTTTCCGTAGCAGCGCCTTCGTACATGAGATCGATCCTGCAATCCCTATTCTCGCTTGGCCTGGATTCTGGGGTCGAGAAGACATACGAAGCTACCCACCACGGGCCGCTTCTTAGGACTCCCTCCTTATTCATAGAATTCGGAGGTCCGGAGAGTGCCATAGAAGACAAGGGCTTCGCCAAGGCCGTAGGCAAACTCGCATATTCAAAGATAATAAATGATATGGATTCAACTCCTGATGCCTCAAAGGTGGTTCTTGGAATAGGCGGGAGCCATTATCCTGAGAAATTCACGAAGCTTGCATTGGAGAAGGACTATGCATTCTCCCATATAATGCCAAAGCATGCAACAGCCGATGAAGATGGCGAGGAGAATCTCCTCATGCTCGAAGAAGCCGCAGCAAAGAGTGGAGAAGAGCTTGATTCCTGCGTGATTGACTGGAAGGGCATGAATTCAGAGATGAGGGGAAAGGCAATTAAATGTCTTGAAGAGATGGGACTTGATTATGAGAAAGCATGACCTACTTTTTGCAACATTCATTGCCATTGCTCTGGTTTCT
>JAMCSO010000037.1 GCA_023379075.1 Candidatus Martarchaeota archaeon
TATTGTACTTTCATATCTGGATCTATTATTACGGTTCCTCTTCTCGCAGCGCCGCTCTCCTCGTTTAGGAAACCGTAATAATAGATCCAGATATGAAAGTACAATATATAGCAATACACAACGATGCACTGGGTAAAGATGTGGAGCATATCTTTACCTCCTTTATGGGATTGAAATACATAAGAGAGACAAAGATGTCTGAGGGGCATGTCTGCGCGATCCCAGCCAACTGGCGCCTTGGGAAGAAGGCTCTCGATATAGATATCGTGAACGACATAGGAAAACTCTGACGAGAAGGCGCCACGGGCGCTCTCTCTTCTCTTTTTTATTTAATATCAAGAAATCTTTAACATTATCCACATGCATCTGAGAGCCCCACCCATGAATAGTGTGGATTTTACGCATGCATCGATAAAAGACATAAAAATGTGATGAATCTGCCTTCAAGATTAATTTAGTTGTATTATTAAATCCCATATTGATAGATTATGATGTGATATCATGGCAAAAAAATTTGCATGTAAGGATATTGGCATGTCTTGCGGATTCGAAGCCAAGGCTGAGAATGAGCAGAAGCTTATGGAGAAGATAGCTGCGCATGCTAAGAGCGCGCATAACATGGCTAAGATAGACACAAAGACCATGTCTGCAGTAAAGTCTGCGATCAAGGAAGCCTGATTAGTTGTTTAGGGATTTGCGGCTCACAGCTTCTTTATTTATTATTTTCAGCATCTTTTCTGCTTTTGAAAATTTATTATCATTGTTAAGCATTGGAAGATACACAGGCCAAAATACTTAGCCTTTTTTGTGCTTCTTCACCAATGCATCCAATTCTTCCTGACTCATTCTCTGTGATGGGGCTACAAAATCAGTAACCTTCTTGTAAGATCCAGAGCTGAATATTATTGGAACTGCTTCTTTCCTGACTTCAGAGTGCACAACCTCGCCTATTATCATCATCTTGCTGCCTATGCTTTCATGACGTATTACCCTGCATTCCAGATTCAGTGCTGCTCCCTTTAGCATTGGCACATTTATCTCGTTTGCCTTGTAAAACTCTACGCCAAGTTCCTTTAGCATTGATATCTTGTTAATATCCTTGCCACTCCTGTTTCCAGATATGCTTGATATGCCATTGTGCTCTTCCGCAGCTATGTTTACTCCAAAGACCTTTGTCTCGAGTATATTCTCTGCTGTTGCAGAGTTCCCGCCAATGTTTATCATTACAAGCCATGGAGAATACGAGATCACATGAGTCCATTCGGCTGCCATTATGTTTTCTCCGTGTTTTCCTTTGCTTGTTATGAGGCCTATATTTGTTACAAATTTCTTAGCTTCGTCGCTTCCATATTTAAGGTCCATTCTCTCACCATCGATAATTTAGGATAATCAACCTGATTATCCAGTAATATATTGCAGTGAGGGTTTTTATTTATATAGGGCATCCTATATTTATCATTGATCCGTGTTATCGCATACGTCTTTCTGTGCTTCTAGAGAAGAGGATATTCGGAGTAGGAGGTTCTCGCATCAATCTTGTAATATTCATTATCTTCCGGATGAACACAATCCTCTTCTGAGAGCCCGCTTATAAATGCAGCTAAACATTATTTTGCATCATCCATAAAAGAGTTGGCTGTGTTAGAAAATGGTGAGGTTATGACAAAAATAGCGATACTTGGAACTGGAAGAGTTGGCACTGCGATATGGAAGGGCATTAAAAAAGGATCAGATCAGGTAAAATTCGGATCCAGGAATCCTTCTCAGGCAAAGGTTGAGAAAGGTTCTGAGGTTATTGGCTTGGATGAAGCTGCAAAGTGGGCTGATGTCATAGTCTTGGCAGTCCCACATAAGGCAACAGAAAAGGTGATAAAAGGTGCAGGAGAAGCAAACTTCAAGAATAAAGTAGTGATAGATGTAACGAATGCAATTAACGATAGAGGAGAGCTGGCTTTGGGATATAGCACATCTGGTGCAGAGGAGATACAAAAACTTATTCCTAATGCAAGAGTTGTCAAAGCATTCAACACAGTGTTTGCAGAGAATATGGAGAATGGTAAGATAAACAAGAATGCACTGACGCTCTTTGTTGCTTCTGATGATAAGAAAGCTAAAGAAATGGTTATGGAGCTTGGGAGGACTATCGGATTCAGACCAGTAGACGCTGGGCCATTGAAATCTGCAAGATACCTTGAGCCTATGGGAATGCTCTTAATAAACTTGGGCTACGGATCCAGCCTTGGAACAAAGATTGGCTTCTTGCTTGTTGATGAGAAGTAGGTATTCGTTTATCGTTCTTTATTTAATGAGTTCATATCGATGACAAATCTGTACCTAACATCCCCTTTAACCACCCGTTCGTACGCCTCGTTCACTTTCTGTATTGGTATGACCTCTACTTCGCTTCCTATCTTTTTCTTTGCGCAGTAATCCAGCATCTCCTGTGTCTCCTTTATGCCGCCAAGGCCTGAACCGGCAAGCACGTGGTGTCCAGAGACAATGGAGAATGCATTAATGCTTAAAGGCTCGCTTGGAAGGCCCACCAGAACAAGCTTCCCGTCCCTCTTCAAAAGATTTAGGAAGGAATTGATCTCGTGCTTTGATGATGCTGTATCTAGTATTAGATCGAACTTCCCAACATGATCCTTCATCGCCTTCCTGTCTGTAATCAATAAGGTGCTGCTTGCTCCGAATTTGAGCGCGTCATTAAGCTTGTCTCGAGATGTTGTCAATACAGTAACATCTGCGCCGAACGAGTGGGCAAGTTTGACTGCGATGTGCCCTAAACCGCCAAGGCCTATTATGCCAATTTTCTGCCCAGGACCCACCTTCCAATACTTTAAAGGAGTATACGTTGTGGTGCCTGCACAAAGCAGCGGAGCTGTCGCAGCCAGATCAAGACCAGATGGAATCTTCAGTGTGAATGCTTCATCAACAACTATGTTGCTAGAGTATCCGCCATACGTCTTTCCACCAATATGCTTTTCTTCGGAACCATATGTCCATATTGGCCCTCCCATCTCACATGCATACTCTGCTCCTGCTTTGCAAGATTCGCACTTCCTGCATGAATCAACCATGCATCCGATCCCGACTATGTCGCCTGCTTTGAACCTGGTAACATCGCCACCGACTCTCTCTACTTTTCCAATTATCTCGTGACCTGGAACTATGGGAAATTCCCTATCGCCCCATTCAGACCTTACCGTATGGATATCTGAATGGCATATGCCACAATATAATATCTTTACAAGAAGATCTTTTGTGCCAACTGGCCTGCGTTTAAAATCAAATGGCTTTAGTCCACTCTTTGAGTCATATGCTGCATAGCCTTTTGATAAGATCATATCAGATGAGTTCATGATTATCAATAACAATAAACATGATATCTTAAAATAAGTTTTGCAAAAAGGTATTAAAAGCACTAAAAGAGGCGTTGTGTTGGCTCTCTCTAAGATAAATGTTCTGAATCAGAAGGATCCTTGGCCGGGATTCGGACCTGGATCGCAGCGTGTTTTGTATGTGTCAGATTAAAGCTAACATAGCAAGGAGAGAACTTCTTAAACTGCACAGGTCAAACTTGAAAAGTTTCATATTGAACATAAAAATAGACAATTCTGCGCAGCTTTGATCAACAGGTCAGTCTGCAGACCATGGCATATTCAAGATAGATATCAATGCTGAGGTAAGAGAGCTCTTCGCAGAACCGAAGATGAACATTTATAAGTTGATCCATTTTGCGCTTCTGAAGCAGAGCTAATCCAGAGAAGTCAGCTACATCTGCTTTAAATGAATCAACACAGTAATGTCCAAGCGCGATAACTTCCTCTTACTTATTAGGGCCACCCCTATGCTTACCTGGAGAGCTGCCAGATGTTGCAGCATACCCTACACTGAAGCTTGATCCATCGCTGGTTAGATTTGACGTTACGGCAATCAGTTGTGTATTAGTATCAGCCATGTTTATCTTTATTGCATTGCCTACCGCACCAAATGGGATGGTGTTTCCATTTATGGTAGCATAGCAAGTTCCAGGTATGTTTGTATAGTCTTGACCATAGTAAGCAACTCTGAAGTTGGCAAGAGTCGAAAGGCTTCCTCCCACCTCTGGTCTCTCTGCTATGCACTCAGCAGAAGAGAGACCTGCACCAGCTACTGTTGTGGTGTTGCTGTAGCTGTTTGGACCATCTGTGACTGTAGCTGTACAGAGGCCAGCCTGTGTGCACGATACAGTAACGTTTACTTTGTCACCAGGTAAAGGCTTCCAGTTCGCAGTTGTAAGAGGAGCAGGATAAAACTCAGTCCATGCTGAGTAATTGGGTATGCCCCCTTTGCATTCTACTAGGACTCCTGCCTGCTCGACTGTATTGTCATTATAGCCATCCAGTCCTGCCCAGAATGCTGCGTACGTGGTGGCCTTCTTAGTGCATGAGACCGAAGGAACGGTGAATGATCCAGTTACTTTGGTTACATTGCCGTATGACCCTGTAACTGCATATCCTGCCCAATTCAAAGAGTCGTTGGTGTTCTTCACCTTAATATTTGGGTGAAAGACGACAGTATGTGAGTTTAATGCTGTTGCATATTGTGCCTGAGTAACAGCAATGAGCGAGAAAGCCAGAAGTGAGAGCGCTGCAAAGGCAATCACAATCCCATATTTATGGCTACTCAAATCAAGGTACATAAGTAGTTGTTTTCTATCCATTTCTACACCCGAAACTGAAGATATATGGATGATATACTTTAAATCCTTTTTGATGAACGTCCTAGAAGGCTCTTTTTCTAACCTTGTATTGTCTCATCAGAAATAGACGCCTTGGCAGGCTCTGCGAAAATATTCGCAAGCCCTTGTATAGGGATTATCCCTTATGATAATGTCCCTAGTTCAGGCTAAGAAATAGCTATTTGCACTCCCTTCTTCTTGATAGCCTCTACAACCTTGGCTACAGTTTTACTAGCATCCAGTATCTCTATCTCTATAGGCAAACCCTTCTTATTGTAGTGGGTTATAATATTCTCATTCTGTTCTCCAAAGTCGGGCTTTCCTCTGCCTAGTACCAACAAAAGAATATCCGTCTCCGGGTCGTACTTATATCTCATATCTTCCACTTCTTGCCTTATATACAGTTATAACGATACTTTCTTTTATCCCTTTGCCTTTTTCTACTATTACTCTAAGTGTATGTCCATTAAGTTTCTTTTGGTAGATTATTCTATTGCCATATCCTTCCATTGTGCTTGTTGGATTTTCTACAGTTGATCTGACCAATTCATCAGAAACATTATACTTTCTCATGCGCTCTTTAGCATGAGAAGTTATCTCTATCACCATGATTAGACATACTTGCTAAAGATTAAATTACTTCTGAGCCAAGAATTAAGCAAAATAGACGCCTTGGCCGGGATTCGAACCCGGGTCGCAGCCGTGACAGGGCCGCATGCTGGTCCACTACACTACCAAGGCAATTTATAAATAGCACTAATTATTTGTTAGCAATAATATTAAACCTTTATATGGGTTCAGGAATCAAACTATCTTGAAAATACGTATCTTTCTCCTCCCGTAAGCAGATGCATAGATATTCTTGAGATGGATTCTGCATCTACCCCCATCACAGAAGGAAGTGGGGCAACAATCACCCTGCCTTCCTCCAGTTCTACATCATAACTATCATTTCGTATCACAACACGCTCCCCGGAGGATTTTATTCTAAGAACAGCCGGAGCAGTAAGCTTGATCTCTCCATTAGGATTAATCCAGATAGTAGAGGGAGAGATGTTGCCATGTACATTTCCTGCCGTGTTAAGGTCTCGACCCAGCTCGGTTAGCTGCTCAGCCAAAGCAAGACCCTCTTTTCCATAGATCTCTCTTGACATTAATACCTCGCCGAGAGTCCTTCCCTCTATCGGTTCTATATAATATCCAACAGTCGTCCCTGACATCGCATCTCTTGCAACACCTGTTGGAGATGGGATATGTTTTGGGCTTGCCATTCTTAAAGAGATCTGTGCACAAAATGCGCTCTCATTTGAAAAATCCGTATTGCTATCACTTCTGAATAATTCCATATGAGTACTTTCTCTTGCGCTGGCCGAGGATGCTACACCATGAATCTCCCTCCAGAGAACGCTGAAGAAAGAAGAAGAGGTATTGCCTTGTTTGGTAAGTGAGAATTCCTCTCCGGATCTGGATGCGAAGCCAATTACATGAAGTTTCCTTAACGAGGCTTTTATAGCATCGATTCCTGGGTTGTTATTCATCCTGGAGTCAAGCTCTTCTGCAGAGGATCTCTTTGAATCGTGCATGAATGCAAGCACTTTGGCTTCTGTAGAGGAGACCGTTACAGAATGTATCATAAAATCATAATCAATCAGATAATGATTAAAATATATGCCTTTTGTGTAAGTATAAATCCCGTTGGAGAGATTTGAACTCCCAGCCTGCCGGTATCTTTCTTGAAGCTCGTCAAGAAACTTTTCAGACTACAGCCGGCCGCTCTGCCATTGAGCTACAACGGGGTGACATTACATATTTTACAATTAGAAATACTATTTATATAAATATGGTTAAATATTAAAGACTATGTCTAAAAACAGGGAGAATATAAAAGTAAAGGAATCCTCGAGGATGAGGAGCAACCCTGCCCCTGATAAACCAGATGTTCAGAAGAAGGAATCCGCAAAGAAGAAGGAGCGGAGAGAATCCAAAATGGTTCCTATATCCCTCTATTGGATCAAGGATTATATTAGGCAATTCCTGAGGAACAAAAATTTTCCGGATGCGATGGCTGCGACTTTTGCCGTTGCAAGCGTTGCAATCGCTTTCCCACTGTTTCCGCTGCCAGTATTGATAGCGTTGCTGGCCATAACGTTTGTAATAACGATATTCAGCCCGCTCTTGGGGCTTATGGCGTTGCTTTTTGAGACATTTCCGATGTTTATATACCAATCCCCGCTCCTGGCATGGATACTTACAATATTCATAACAATCTCACTCTTCCTTGGATACAAGCATTATAGGACAATAACGCTGATTTACCTTCTTGCAGTGCTCCCTCTTTCCTATCTTGGATACCTCCTTGAATTCCCTGCGCTTATTGTTGGAATACTTTTCATAGGGCTTAAGAGGGGAAGCATTGCAGCGATAGCAACAGTGCTTATAGTTGCGATGCTTTCGGGGCTTACTGGAATACAGAACACCGGCCCAATAGTGTACAATGCAAGCTCTGCGCACGCTATCCTCGCAAAATCAGAAGTTGCCTCGTTATTTGTTCCAAGCAAAGCAGTAGCCACTCTCGGAGGAATCCTGCCTGCTCTCTCAAACTCTATCTCAAACTTCTTCAGCTTCAGCGTCTCATCACACATATTTGATGGATTCGCACTTGCGTTCACCGCACTCTCATATGATTGGATAATGACGGGCATACAGGCATTGATATGGCTTTTTGTTGTCTTCTCGATAAGCAACTACGTAATAAAGAGCAGGTCGCCGTATAAGGGAGCCGAGGCAAGCATATTGGGAGTCATAATACCGATATCGTATATAGCAATCTCATATGTTACCAACACCCCTTACACAATGTATATATTATGGAGCTTTGTGATCACTCCCTTCGCAATATTCTCTCTTGAGATAAATAACATTGACGTTGTAAGGGCCCTAGAAGTCATGAAGCAGGACTTCCTTGGAAAGTTTGGGGAATCCTTTGAGGAGTTTTCCACAGGATCCAGGGAGACGCTCGACGACATAGCTAATTACAATGAGACAAAAAAGGAGCTCAAGGAAGCGATACTCGCACCGATAGAGCATAGGGAGATATCTGGAGCATACAACGTCAAACCCACAAAAGGCATTCTTCTCTTCGGCCCTCCAGGAACAGGTAAGACATTGCTGATGCGGGTAATCTCAAACGAGATACGTGCCCGCTTCTTTTATATCAAGACATCTTCCATACTATCTCCATACTCTGGAGAGGGCGCACAGGTTCTTGCAAAAATATTTAACACTGCGAAGAAGAACAAGCCTGCTGTCCTATTCTTTGATGAGATAGACGCGATAGCAAGCAGTAGGGAGATGCAAGAGAGCGAGAGCACAAGGCAGCTTCTCTCCACATTACTGAGTGAGATGGACGGATTCCAGAAGAGCGAGGGAATAGTTGTCGTAGGAGCTACTAATATACCACATGTGCTCGACCCGGGAATAATGAGGCCGGGAAGGTTTGATAAGATAATATACATGCCTCTGCCAGACAAGAAAGGCAGGGAAGAGATATTCAGGTATTACCTGAAGAAGCTGCCGGTAAGCGATAGCATAGACTACCAGAGGTTATCGGAGCTTACTGAAAGATTCTCCGGAGCTGATATCAAGAGCATATGCGATGAATCCGCAAGGCAGGTTGCTGATGTTGCAGTAAGCCAGGTCAAAGTACTTAAGATAACAACAGACGATCTAATAACCAATATCAAAAGGACAAAGCCTTCAACATCGCTTAGCCAGATCGAGACCTACAACAATTTCAGGCTTGATTACGAGAGAAGGTCGCATCCGGAAAAGGTTATCAGGGACCAGAATGCCATTATAATAAATGATGTCGTCGGGCTTGATGAAGCGAAGAATGCGCTGAAGGAAGCTGTGGAGATGCCGCTACTGCACCAGAACATGATTAAAAAGTATGACATATCCGCTATTAAAGGCATTCTTCTCTTCGGCCCTCCAGGAACAGGTAAGACAATGCTGATGAAAGCGGTTGCAAACGAGATGGGCGATATTAGCATGATAGTCATCTCTGGCACTGATGTACAGGTGGCCGGAGCTGAGAATGCGACATTGGCCATAAAGCAGATATTCGAAAGGGCGAAGGAGAATGCACCAAGCATACTCTTTATTGATGAGATAGATGCGATAGTTCCTTCGCGAGAAGGAGCCAGCGAGACAGGATTGCAGATGACAAGCCAATTTCTGCAGGAGATGGACGGGATAAGGGAATCTAGCGGGATAGTGATTGTTGGAGCAACAAATAGGCCTGATGCTCTTGATCCTGCGCTTCTCAGGGCTGGCAGGTTTGATAAGCTCATCTTTGTACCGCCACCAAATCAGGATGAGAGGGAAAGGCTGTTCGAGAAGTATCTTAAGAAAGCCCCGATTGCAAAAGTGGAGTTTGCAGAGCTTGCAAAGGAGACAGATGGATTCACAGGAGCAGACATAGCTAATCTCTGCAGGGAGGTAAAGATGAAAGTTATGGAGAATGCGATAAAAGTCTCTGAAGAAAGAGAGATCACGATGGAAGATATACTTCTCGCAATGAAAGAGATCAAGCCATCAGCGCCTGAGCGCGAGATCCTGAGGTATAAAGAATTTATATCAAGATACGGGAAGAGATGAATTCCTTGCAAAGACGAGATATGCTGTGTGCCATATTCCTTTTGTGGAAGGCCTAGTCCCCTCTTCCCTTACTAGCATATCCCTTACTATCACTTCTATCGCGTGAATGTCGGTAAATCCAAGAGAGTTAAGCTTTGCAACGAACCTGCTGGCCTGCTCAGTATGGGGAAGGTATCCAACAACCACACCATCTTTCTTGAGTGCCTTCTTCGCATGCCTTAGCGCCCTTTCTGATGATGGCAAGTCTAATGTTACAAGATCGACTTCCCTCTCAGATATGCCTTTGGTAATGTCCTTGTTCTTGAATGTTATATTGTCCAGGGAAAGAATCTGCCTGTTTTTTTCAGCGATCTTCAGGAAATCCTCCCTGACCTCGTAGCTATATACATGCTTGCATATCCGCGCGAGGCTGAGTGCCAGCCATCCACTTCCTGTTCCCGCATCAACGCAGACACTATCCTTACTCACGCAGGAATAAGCGATTATCATGCCTATGTCCTTTGGTAAGATCACCTGCGGTCCTCGCTTCATCTTCCTGTATATCTCAGGATAGACAAAAAGTGAGATTCAAAACACCATGCTTCAGGAACTTATGGTGCCCTGCTCTTTTGTGTAAAGCCTTATCTCAGTATGCTTCTTTGGCATAGGGTTGGCTCTCACACCATACACCGCGCTTATTCCCTTTTGTATTGAGAGTTCTACAAGGCGCTGAGTGATGACACCGTCAAGCACTATCGCATATACATCGTTTGAGTCTTGAACTGCAGTCAGTAGCTCGCGAATTGGGATCTCTTTCACGACATTCCCAGTACTATCGTATAGCCTGCTTCTCAATGTTCCGGAAAGCTCGTCCAGACCGCTAAGCAGTTGTGTCAGAACCATGCTCTCCAAGGCAGGCTTCGGCTGCGGCGGGGCAGGCTTCTTGTATCTCTGCGGCTCGATGCTTTGTATCGATGCTTCCGAGTCTTCGCCAGAATCTCCAGCGCTTCCTATTATCTTAAGCTCAGGCTGAGGCTCTGGAGCAGAATCAGGTAATTCCGGATTGTTTTGAGGTAAAGGCTGCTGTTGCTGCTCCCTACTCTGGTAATTGTGATCGTTGTGCTGTTGGAAGTTCTGGTGCTTTTCATACTGCTGCTTTTTTCTGCTGCCAGTGTACTGATCGAGAGGCGTCTTTGTTCTTATTGCTTTTATTATCTCTTTTCTTGTAAGATCCTCAACTTCCTTTCCGTCAGGAGCCTTTGCAACAAAGTCTATCTCGGTGTTGTTCATCAGGGTCCTCAATATAAGTTCCCCTCCCCTGTCTCCATCAAGGAAGACTGTAACCTCTTTCTGCTCTGCAAGAGCTATTATCGTCTTTGGTATGTTATTTGTCGCTCCGCCTACTGCCACTACGTTGGTTATATCGTTCCTAAGAAGGTTAAGTACATCAGCCCTTCCCTCAACAATGATCAGCTCATCGCTCTTGCCAACATCAGGACCTGCTGGGAGATGCTCGGGACCATATGCTATTATCTCGCTTGCCCTTACCTCTGACTGGACCTTCTCTGCTATCTCCTTGCTGTCAGGGATCTCTGTGTTTAAGAGCTGCTTGACGAGATCCTTTGCTCGCGATAAGATCTTTCTTCTCTTCTCCGACCTTGTATCCTCTACCTTGTCTACGGAAAACTGTGCTTCGTATGGGCCGACTCTGTCAACAGATTCCACAGCTGCAGCAAGTATACATGTCTCTATTCTGTCAAGTGAGGCAGGGAGGAATAATTTTCCCGAAGTCTTGCTTCCTGAAGGGAGGAGCTCTATCTCTATCCTGCCTATCTTTCCATTCTTTTGAAGTTCCCTCAGGTCTAGATCATCTCCAAGAAGACCCTCGGTCTGGCCGAAGACAGCACCGATTATGTCAGGCTTGTCCACAGAACCATCAATCACAAATTTTGCTTCTACCATGTATTTTACTATGTCTAAATACGTCTTTGCCATATTAATCAACTATTTAATATTTCTTCTATCGGCTTTAGGATCTGCTCAACAGAGGTTGAGTTTAGCGCCTTAAGCAATCTCTCCCCGAGATGCTCGTCAAACTTGAGATCTTTTTCAAGCAGCTTCCCTTTAAGCAGTTCTGTCCTGAATTCACCGCTCTTGTCATCATCCATTATTATAAAAATAGTGCATCCTTCTGGCATCTTCTCAAGCACATTATCAACATCTCCCATCAAAGTACCATATGTCAGTGCGTCTATGCCAAGCTTGCGGAGAACCTCTATGTCATGTTTCCCCTCAACTACAACGACTCCGCTACGGAGCTCTTCCAGAAGCTTTGTAAGGCGCTTCTTTCTATCTGACTCTTTTTCTGACTGCAGCACAACATCACTAAGAAATAGTTGCCACTAACTTATGTTTAATGTGCCAGAGATCTTTTTATTAATAGTATAAAGCATCATTAACACACCAGTTATGCAACTTTTTGATAATTACTTTACTAACAAAAAGATTAATAAACATATTCTAATAATATTGCTGGAGGCAGCTTTTCGGATGATACACAGCATATGATGACATGGAGCTCCAAAACATTGCAACATTTTTAATACGTGCTTGCGTATAATAAGCATGCGCAGGTACATGAAGGGTGCTAGAAGCGAGAGAGACTCCTCAACACATTTTATGGGATGGGCTACTCGGTCATAAGGGCTGCAGGAAGCGGGGTAAATGCATTGGGACCCGATATACTTGCCATTAAGAAAGGAGTCTGTCTCTCATTTGAATGCAAGGCCTGGGAGAAGAGCAGTCTCAGCCTTGATGATGACCAATTCCTTAAGCTCCTTGAGTGGGAAGAAAACTCTGCCTCAGATACGTATATAGCATGGAGAATGAACGGTGAAGGCTGGTTTTTCATAAAGCTCAGCGAGATGGAAAAGGGAAATGGGCATTTCAACATAACTAAGAAGAAGGCAATGGGAATAAACAGGAGGCTGGAGCATGTACTGAAAGTAGATAGATCTTCAAGCCTCAGCTAATTATGAAGTCTATTGCCACTTCAGCCTCCCTTGCAGAATAAGGCCGCACTATCCTCTCGCCGATGAACTTCACGCTTCTCCCTTTTGAGAAGAAAAATGCATGTACTTTCTCTTTTAGGTCCTTGAATGGCTCTTTGGTGCCTGAGAAGGAATAAAGATGTACAATGCATGCCTTCGCAGCCACTGTATTAAGCTCGTTGAGAAATTCCATGGAGCTCATTGGAAGGGGCATTATTACGCGATCCGCGAATCCCGCATATTTTTTGGTCTTTTTCCTGACGTCCCCGCATTCTACAACTACATTTCCAACCTTGTTAAGGCGAATATTCTCTTCCATGTACTCGCACGCGCTTTTGTTCAATTCGATTGCTATAATATTGGAAGACCTGTGCGACTTCGCAAGCTCTATTGCAAATGGGCCTACGCCAGCAAACATAACGATCACCTTCTCCCCATCCTTTGAGATAGAAGTTATGCGCTTTCTCTCGAAGGCAAGCCTCGAGGAAAAGAATGTCTTTCTGACATCGAATCTGAAGAGAGAGCCATTCTCCTTATAAGTAGATATGTAATTCCTTCTTCCCATCACATAGATGTGCTTTCTCGTCCTATACTTTCCGCTTATTGGTCCTCCCTTCCTCAACACGGTATCTACTCCCTTATTCTCTGCCATTATCCTTGATGCAAGAGCCCTGGCAGCGCTTCCGGTGGCATCTATCACAGCGATGTTTCCAAGTATATCGTAGCTTTTCGAGAATCGCTCCCCGTCTTTTGGGATAACCAATTCCTTCTTTTCTCGTACCGCTTCAAACTCCATTTTTGACAGTGATGCTCCAAGTTCCACTAGCTTTTCCTTAAAGTCCTTGCTTCTCAGCGTTTTCTTTGAAGCATTGCCAGCAATAGGAAAGTATATAAATAAGTTTCTTCTCATTAGGGTATGGTTTTTATCCAGTAGCGAACGCTTTTTTAAAAAATCTTTGAGCTTTTCTGCGTTTTGGAGCCTTGCTCTGATTGCTAGCATGAAAATCACAATAAGTTTATATAATTAAAACTGTCAGGACTAAATGCATTTTGAGTGGTCTGATGTATTTCATAGTAAGAGTGACTTCAAGCCAAGAGAAGATTACTGCAGATATTCTAGAGAATAAGATAATCAAGCAGGGTCTTCCGATATACGCTATAATACTCCCGCATGGCATGAGAGGTTACTTGATAATAGAAGCTGAAAATGAGCTTACATGCAGGGAACTAATAATGAACGAGCCGCATGTCAAGGGAATGCTTGTATCGCCTCTTGGAGAGAGCGAGCTTGACAAGATGCTAGTGGCAAAGCAGACAGTCCAGAAGGTAGATGTCAACGACATAGTAGAGCTTCTCTCGGTTCCTTTCAAAGGATATAAGGCAAGAGTAATAAAAGTTGACTCTGCAAAGGATGAAATTACTGTAGAGCTGATGGATGTAGCGGTACCAATACCTGTCACAATAAAAGCTAATACTGCAAGAATTATAGAAAAAGCAGAATCGGTGTGAATATGAGCGAAGTAATAATCAATGGTTTGATTGAGGGAGGGAAGGCGACAAACGGGCCCCCTTTTGGACCTGCTCTGGGGCCTCTCGGGATAAATATCAATAACGTAGTCAGCGAGATCAACTCAAAGACTGCAGCTTTTGCAGGAATACGCGTTCCAGTCAAAGTGATTGTAGAGACCTCAAACAAGAGCTTTGTTGTTGAGGTTGGATCCCCACAGACAAGCGCCCTAATAATGAGGGAGCTTGGCATACAGAAGGGAGCAAAAACGAAAGAGGAGGTTCCTGGAGACATAACAATGGAGCAGGTAACAAAGATTGCGAAATCTAAGGAAGCATCCCTCTATGGAGAATCACTTAAGGATAGAGTAACTCAGGTCCTTGGAACATGCGTCAGCATGAATATAACATGCGAAGGAGGAAGCGCAAAGGAAGCGATAAAGAAAGTTAAGAAGGGAGAGATTGAAGTTAAGTAGTTCTTGACCAATACCACCCTATCCCTCTTTCTCTCTTCTTTAATTCGTAGAGTTCTTGGAAAAGATCTCAATACAAGTTTTCTTGTCTCATTACATATGCAATTGAGTGTGTTATCTGAGGATATTGAACCTGACGAGGAGATGTAATATACATCTCAACTCCTTAATGAGAGATAATGGGACTGAAATAAATTCTTTTGGAGACATTGGAAGCCTCATTAGCCTGGGATTGATGCTTCTAACTGTTTTTATGTAAATCGCAATTTTGAGGTACTGCTGTAACAATATATAAATACCTTTACTCAAAAGCTTAAATTGGGTAGAGAGGGAGTATATGGCTGCTAATCCAAAACAAAAGAAGGGCATTGCACTTCATCCTGATTTTAAGATAGAGAATATAGTAGCCAGTGCTGACCTTGGAGTTGATCTTGACCTTTATGGAATAGCTAAGGTTTCAACAGATGTTGATTATGAGCCTGAGCAATTCCCTGGAGCGATATGCAAGATCCATGAGCCTAAGACAGCTTTGCTGCTCTTTAAGAATGGCAAGATAATTTGCACAGGGGCAAAGACAGAAGCAGATATAAGAAGGGCAATAGATCAAGTAATAAAGATAGTGAAGAACTTTATCCTGATGCAAAATCAGCCGAAGCCAAAAAAAGCAAGCAGATCGAAGTAATAGGAACTGTATCACATAATTAATAGGAGCTTAGCAATTGGTTGCAATGTCTATCAATAAAGTTTAAGAAGATGTATTCTGTCTTATTATTTGATTTTATGGCAAGAAGGCAGAGGGGCATTGGCAGGAAGGTCCAGTCAGCAATGGAGTACCTGATGACTTACGGTTGGGCGATTTTGATAATAGCAGTGGTTCTTGCCACTCTCTTTTCGTTGGGCATAACGAATCCCTTATTCTTTGAGCCTAAGGCAGTTGCAGGAGGATGTCAGATTATCAGGCCTAATGGAGCAGGAACAAGCAGCCTGGTTTCCATAGAGGGAGGAGGCATATGCAGTGAGATCCCACAGTATGTGGCAGGATTTAATGGAGTTGGCAGCTACGTTTCCTCATCTGCGCAGATGATGCCTTCAGGAGCAAGCGCACGCTCTGCATTCGGATGGATAGAAATAACAGACCAGAACGAGCTTGTAGACGGAAACAGGAATGGCGTCTTTGGGTACGGGACTGTTGGCGATTTACATAAAAACAGTTATAAACTCCTGGAGCCAGATGTCTGGTATTTTGTTGGATTCACATATAACCAGAGTTCGACTAAGATAACAGTTTATCTGGATGGGCAGCAGCAAGTAGGAAACCTTGGTGGCGAGCTCAATACCCCAAACACAGGAATGGCTTACATAGGTAAGTATGCATATTTCGGCCAAGGAACCATCGGATTCATATCTGACGTTCAGGTCTACAATTCCTCTCTATCACAAAGTGAGGTAGATAAACTCTACCAGGAAGGAATTGGCGGAGAGCCAATAAAGCTCAACAGCCTTATTGCATGGTGGCCGCTGAACGGA
>JAMCSO010000038.1 GCA_023379075.1 Candidatus Martarchaeota archaeon
ATCTGGCTTCCTGAGACCCTGTCAAAATAGAATTCCCTGATCTTGTTTCCTCTCCTTAATCTAATCCTGTACAGAGGAAGATATATTGTAGAGAGACCATCAAGCAAAGCACTTGGAAAATAATTTGATAAGGCATTTGCCACACTCTCCCTATCTAGCACCCTCCCTACTTTCTCCCCAACCTCACCCCTCACAGTCTCTGTATTTGTTACGGAGAGATATCTATCATAGCTCTTTCCTGAGACTAAGCCATTATTTTCATACACCCTGCTGCTCTTGGCCAGCTTGCCAACAATCCGTGATATCCTAATCTCATCAATGCCAAGCGACTCTGATAGCTTGTCCACAGATATCCTTCTCTTCTTTATTATCTCGCTGAGCACTTGTTTCTCCTCCTCACTCAATCTAAGCATGGATACATCATCCCCACATTCATCTGCTTTCTTTCCGAAAAGGACTGGCCTCTTCCTTGGGCTAAGCGCTAGATAGTATTCTCTGTACTCATTCCTGCGCCCAGTGCCCACTCTGATCTTAGCGCTTGCTATTGGTAAATAAACCTCATCTATCGAATCGATCTCTTCAAGGATCTTTCCAAAACCAACGAACCTCTTTTCCGAAAGTTTAAGCGCATATGACTTTGCATCATCCACAGAGAAGTTCGGCTTTATCACCAGAAGGTCTTCTTTATTCAGGCTTTTGGCTTTCTTAATATCTTTCTCAGCGCTCAAAGCCTTGACCATGCCTCTAAGATCCAGCTCTTTGTTGCTCACATCCGGAAGCACAACTTTCGGCGTAGAACCCATCAAAGGCGCATCTCTCATAGCCACCATGAACTTATTCTTTGCATCCAGCCCGAACGGGAGAAACTCGCCTGTGCTTAGCTTTACAACATCTTCGAAATTCTTCTTACCTTCAAGCAGTATACTTATGGCATTCAGGTCGTTTGAGATTGTCAGCTTTCCTATGAATCCATATGAGCACTGGGCCAATACATTCTTGCTTATTGTAGCAGGCCGCTGCGTAGCAACGAACAGCCCCAGCCCACGCTTCCTGCCCCTGACGCTTATCTCCTCTATTATATTCATTCCCTTGTGCATTACCTGCGGCGCGAATTTGTCGGCTTCCTCAATTATAACCAGATATGGCTTTCTCTTTTCCTCCTCAGCCGAATAAAGTGCAGAGAGGGCAGCATAGGCCTCATCACTCTTCTCAATGACTTCTGAAAGGTCTATTATGACAGGTATGCCTTTTTCTATGCTTAGCCCAAACAGCTCCGAATAATCTGTCGGGAACCTTATGTCAGCATTTTCCTCACCGACCAGAATAACCTCAAACTTCTTTTTCAGCGAGGCATACTCTCCTTCAGTATCTATGATGCAGAAAGGCATGCCAAGCCTGCAGAGCTCCTCAGATATTTTTCCTATCAGAAAGGATTTCCCGGACCCGCTTTGTCCTATGACACACCCTCTTCCTGTGACCAGACTCTGCAAAGATATGCTTACCTCATCGCCTATCCTAACAATCGAAAAACCCATAATCTGATATTACTCTCCACTATTAAAATCTTATCCTAAAAGAGCGCTAAGTGCAAGCCCTTTTTTATATTTTCTATATTGAAGGTATCTGATGGACATCAATGATGCGAAAAGCATGGCTACAGATGAGCTCATGAGTATGCTCAAATCTAGCTACGAAGGCCTTTCTGACCAGGAAGCTCAGATAAGGCTAGCAGAAAACGGATACAATGAGTTAAAGGAGAAGAAGCCAAATCCTGCTCTTAAATTTCTAAAGCGCTTCTACGGCCCAATTCCCTTTCTCTTATGGATTGTCATAGTGATATCTTATTTTCTCCACAACTTCCGCAATCTTTACATAGTGCTTGCCTTACTCATATTCAATGCGCTGGCCGGCTTCGCTGAAGAGTACAAGGCAGATAAGTCTATCGATCTGCTAAAGCAGAAGCTGAGCACAGACTCGCGTGCCAGAAGGTCTGGAGCGTGGGTTAAAATCTCATCAAGATTGATTGTTCCGGGAGATGTCCTGCGCCTGCGCCTCGGGGACATAGTGCCTGCAGACTGCAAGGTCATTGAATCAGAATCACTCGAGGCAGACGAATCTCAGATTACTGGAGAGTCTCTTCCTGTAAGCAAGAACAATGGTGATCTGGCGTACAGCGGTTCTGTCATAAAACGCGGAGAAGCAACTGTGATGGTCTTTGCAACAGGGACCAACACACTCTATGGAAAGACTGCTGAGATAGTAGCTTCCGCAAGCCCGGCATCACATCTGGAAGGGGTTGTGCTCAACATCACCAAATACCTGATATTTGCAGATATAATCATAATTTCAATAATGTTCATATATGGAATTTCCAGCCTGAGAATAGATCTCGGGAATCTTCTCTCCTTAATGCTTGTGATATTCATAGCATCCGTTCCTGTAGCCCTTCCAGCAGCATTCACTGTATCAATGGCACTTGGGACTGAAAAACTTGTCAAGAAGAACGTACTGGTAACAAAGCTAAGTTCAATAGAAGAAACCTCAACAATGAACATACTCTGCTTTGATAAGACTGGAACCCTGACAACTAATAAGATAACTGTAAAGAAGATACGTCCGTTCAATACTGGGGAAGATGAGGTGCTTAGGTATGCTGCTGAAGCATCAAGACGTTCTGACAATGACCCAATAGACAATGCAATACTCGACTTCGCTTCTTCAAGAGCTATAAAGACCGGCAGGCAGTTGAGATTCAGCCCATTCGATCCCTCTACAAAAAGGACCGAAGCAGAAGTTATTGACGAGGCTGGAAACTATCTCGTAATGAAGGGCGCAGCGAAGATCATCTCCGGGCTTTTCTCTCTTGATAAAACTACAAAGTCCTGGATAGAGAGTACTGTCGAGGAACTTTCAAAGGATGGCTTTAGAAGCATACTTGTAGCCAGATCAAGAGGAGGAGAGGAATTATTTGGGATATTGGCACTTTACGATGAGCCCAGGCAGGATGCAAAGCTCCTGATAAAAGATCTCGGGGACCTTGGAGTAAGGTCAAAGATGTTAACTGGAGACAGTGTAAGCGTTGCCAGGGAGATAGCAGCAGAAGTCGGCCTTGGAACCAACATACTGGATTCCGCGAACCTGAAGAATATGAATCAAGCAGATCTGGCAGAGAAAATAGAGAATGTGGATGGTTTTGCTAATATCTATCCTGAAGACAAGTATCTCATAGTAAAGGCATTGCAAAAGCTAAAGTACCATGTCGGGATGACACTGGCGATGGTGTAAACGATGCGCCCTCACTCAAACAGGCCGAGGTTGGTATAGCGGTATCAAACGCAACAGATGTTGCAAAGAGCGCAGCCGATCTGGTTCTCACAGCAGATGGCATAGGCGTGATAGTGGATGCTGTTAAGGAGAGCAGGAGGATCTTCGAGAGGATAGTCACATATTCTATGGTAAAAGTAGCGAAGGTCTTCCAGATAATAGGATTTATAGCGATAGCATTCATCTTTATGAATATTGTACCTATATCCTCTTTCTTGCTTATACTTCTCCTGTTCACCAACGACATAACCAGCATCTCTCTGTCTACAGATACGAGCGTCTACTCCAGGAAGCCAGACGTCTGGAATATCAGATCGATAGTATACTTATCATGCATACTCGGAATAGTGCTACTTGCAGAGTCCCTGATATTTATACCGATCAACCTCGCAATATTTGGAATGAGCATCAACCAATTCCAAACATCCATATTCCTATTATTCAACGTAACTGACCAACTCCTCATATTCACAATAAGAGAGAGGAACTCCTTCTTGAAATCCCGGCCTAGCAACATGCTTCTTATTGCATCCCTCTCCAGCGTTTTGGTTGGCGCTTCATTCTCCTACTTCGGAATCCTAATGACACCCATAAGCATAACTGCCATATGCACAATATTCGCAATCTCAATTCTCTTCATGCTGCTGAACAACTTCATTAAGATCCGTATCTTCAAAGCCTTCAGGATTAGTTAGTTCCGTTAGATCTGGGATTCATCTGCTGGTAAAGTGTCAGCAGATAAGATGCTGCAGCTTCATCTGTCTTGAGCCCCATCGTTCTCACCACATCAATCATCTTCTGCACGTTAGGCTCCTGACCAGCTCCCAATATGAAGAAGATTGCAGATACATATATGAAAGGAAAGTTGCCTATGTTTAGAGACTTTGTAACGACATCGAGCATCTTATCGTCAGGCACAGCGCCAATAGCCTCTATTACCTCCTTTACTCCGCTCCTGAAGCTCTCAGTGCCTTCAAGCCCGATGTCCCTGCCCATATACTCCATCACCCCAACCGCTCCCAAGTAGGGTATTATGCCTTCCTCGATATAAGTCTTCATGTTCTTGATCTCAAAGATCCTCTCAAGTTCCATCAGCTCAAGCTTTGAGAGCATATCTGAAGCAGACTTGATTGATGCATCGAGCATCTCTTGAAGCTTGTTTGGCTTCTGTACTTCCTTGCTGAGAATGTTTTCTCTATATATCTTCATAACATAATCTGCAGTCTCTTTATTTGCCTCAAGCCCAAGCGCCTTTATGACTACCATTAGTGATTCTGCATTAGGCTCGTCTTTCACAAGAGTCATGAAATAGAATACTGGGGCGTATGCTGCAGTTGCAGAGTCAAAGCGTATCATCGATACAAAGTCAAGTTCCCTCTTCTGCGGTTCGATGCCTATTGCCTTAAGCAAATCTCCAACCTTCTCTGGACTTACGCTTCTTGCTGAAGAGACGAGGAGCACCACCGCAGCAATATACGGAGATATTGCATCCTCTGCCTTCTTGCCCATTATCCTTACCACGATCTTTATCAGAATATTCTGTGAAGAGATGGCCCTATTGATCTCGGATCCTATTAGTTTTGACATCAGTTCTGCAGCTCCTGTAACTCTACTGGCAAGAAGGCA
>JAMCSO010000039.1:0-2224 GCA_023379075.1 Candidatus Martarchaeota archaeon
CGGAGGCGTAAACATGCACAGTTACAATTTTTGGGAAGTCAGAAAAGTAGAGAAGCAGTTCATAGATGCAATAGAGGAAAATAAGAGGTATTTCAGAGCAGCAGAAGGAATAGACTTAGGAGCAGGAAGCGGAAGGTTCTCTAAGATACTGAGCAAGCATGTGACATCCTCCAACGACTAAAGGTCGTTGGCTTCCCCTGCATTTGCAGGGTATGTTCTCAGTTCTTCGAGAGTCGCCTCCTGTTGAGGTCTTACATTCTCTCCCTGAGCGTGACTTCCCCTCTGTCCGAGGGTAGTTGCTATGTGCAATATGTTTATTGATGCATTTATGTCCCTATCCAACCGCATACCGCATCTGTTGCAGTTATATTCCCTTATGGAGAGTGGCATGTCCATTATGTTGCCACAGTTGCTGCATTCCTTTGAGGTGTTCCTTGCATCCACTTTTATTACTTTCATGCCAGCACTTTCAGCCTTGTATGAAAGCATATGGATAAATCTGTTCCATGAAGCATTCTGTATTGATTGTGCGAGGCGGTGGTTCTTTACCATGTTGTCTATATACAATGCCTCTACTGCAAATGAAGTGAATCCACCATGAACAAGTTTGTCGGATAGTTTGTGCATGAAATCGTTGGACTGATTGGTTATTCCCTTCCATTCCTCCTGAAGATGCAGTTTTGCCTTTTGCCTTCTCTTTGAGCCTTTGTTCCTTCTTTCGATTATCTTCTGCCATCTTGCGATTCTCTTTTCCTTCTTTTTGAAGAACTTTGGCTTCTGAATTGTCTGCCCATCTGAAAGTGCAATGAAGTTGTTTAGCCCCAAGTCTATGCCTACCGGGTTTGTGTCATTTATCTTTGGTGAGTTTAGTATCTGCTCTGCGGTGAAGATTGCGTAATATTCTTTTCCTTCTCTCTTTATTGTCATCGTCTTTACATTTCCTGTGATGTTTCTGTGCTGTTCTATTCTCATAGTTCCTATCTTTGAAGCCCTAAGCCTCCCTTTATCTATACTGAATGAACCGTTGTTTTCTATATGCGTTATCGAATTGAATCTGTCTTTTGATTTGAATCTGGGGAATCCTGCCTTTATGTTTGCTCCTGACGTCTTCTGCTGGCATCTCCTGAAGAAGTTATGGTAGGTCTTCAGAAGTCTGTTGCGTATGTCAACTCTAACATGGGCGTAGAGTTGCAGATATGTCTTGTCCTCCTTTATTATTTCATTGAGGAACTGATTTATGGTTCTTTGCGATATTTTTGAAGAAGAATTGGATTTATGCACTTCAATCGTCTTCTCAAGTAGTTTGTTGTAGAGTCTTTGGGACAGAGATATGGAATTGTCTATGGCTGTTTGCCTTTTCTGGTCAGGATATATCCTGAACTTGTAGGCACGTATAATTTCCATATCTCTTGTTTTGTTTTCCATCTTTATATGCCTTTGTTTCACGTTTCACGCCCTTACTCCTATCTCAAGGATAGGGGTTTGCGGGCGTGCTGAATCTTATCAAAAAATTGTACTGCATTGATGTCTCTGAAGAAGCCATCGCTGCAATGCACACAAATCTGGCGGGTCTTAGAAATGTAAGGATAATCAAGGCATCTAGCGATACACTACCGTTCAAAGATGGCAGCATGGACATTGTGTTTGCAGCAAACTCGTTCCATGATGTACCAGCAGGTTATGAGAAGGAGATAAGCAGGATTCTAAATAAGAATGGCAGATTCGTTGATCTCGACTGGAAGAAAGAGGATACTACATTCGGCCCTCCAGTTTCAATACGGTTCTCTGAGGAGGATGTGGTAAGAAAGTTGAAAAAGCAGAATTTCCGGCTTATCAAGAGGCAGGAGATAGGAACCCATTACATGCTTATCTTCTCGAAGGCTGAGAATTAGATTTAATAACATCTCTTTTGGCTTTTCATGCATTGCATACGATGAAGCTCTAATTAGGAATCATCTCTCTTTCGCTTGCCAAAAAGAATCTTGTAGCTTACTCCGCCTGCCATTTGCAATATTCCTCCTATAAATATTGGCAATGGCAGGTAATAATCCATAAGGTACCCACTCAGCCCTGAACTTAGCTGTCCAGCCCTTGCTGCAGTTCCCTGCATGCTTGTTGCTGCTCCATAATCCTCAGCATCTATACCCTTGACATTCATCGCTGTCCTGCTGGGGCTCCCAAATCCTGCAAGCACCCCTCTTAATAACTTGAGTTCGCCACTTCT
>JAMCSO010000039.1:2234-3556 GCA_023379075.1 Candidatus Martarchaeota archaeon
CTGCGAACTTAAGTTAATAAGTAAAGTAGTGCTGCGATAATCAATAAAGGTGAAAAAGCCATCGCAAAAAGAAGCCCGCCAGAGACAAGCCTCGTATACGATGCAATATTGAGCGTGTTCATACGATGTGCGATCCGTGAAGAGAGATAAGAGCCCAGCGCGGTTGCAAGATATACTGCAGTGAAGATCACGCCTATACTCAACGCGGTAGCACCATATGAAAGCTCGAACCATAATGGAAGCAGAGGGATTGCAAGCCCTGTCCCCATGCCAGCCAGGAGATTTGCCGCAATCACCTTGATTGAGTAGTTGGCGCTTCCTCTCTTCATCACTCTTGTTGTTTTCAATGGCCTTTTTTCTTCAGCAAGCATGAGTATGGATATGACTGATGCTGCAAGCATGGCTGCAGAGACCAAGAAGATGGCCCTATAAGAATCAAGAAGCCCTATAAAGGCACTCAGAGGCGAAACGCTCGCGAAGAGGAGGCTTCCTCCTATCGAAGCCACGGAACCAACAAACGTTATATACGAATAACGCTTGATTCTATCATTTTGATCCTTGTAATTGTTGGCTATAAAAGCGTTGGTGCCTGGAGAGAAGACTCCGCGGAGCCCTCCAGCACCTCCCCCAATTCCTGCGATTACCATTCCTACTATTATATACATCGGGTCTGAAGACATTCCAACGATTAGTGCACCTGCGAGTGCGATAAGTTCTGCACAAAGCAATTCAATCTTATACCCGTACCTATCGCCAAGGAGGCCGAGGCTTATGGTAATAAATACCATGAAAAGCATCGCAGCCCCAGATATAATACCTATATCTATTATCTCAATATGAAGCGCGGCCAGATAAAGAGAAAAGGCCAAGCTCATGTATATTATGGCTACGCTCCTGAATGCCCTTGAATAGAGCAGGTACTTGAACTTAGAATCAATTTTGTAGTTTACCATAAACTCATGATGGTTATATTAGTTGATCTGGCAGCACGAAGATTTAAGTGGATTGCGAATCTGGAGTTTGCAATCGCATGTAAGTATGTTGTCTCTGCTATATGGCATATTTCAATAATCCCTACTCTAAGTTTATTTTTCACTTTCTACACCAGAAAATAACTGCGCAATCTGACTTGCATATCTTTTTTGTATTATTGAGTAGTCCATATTATGCATCTTATAATACTCCTCTGTTGGTACTGACTTGTTCACATCTGGCTCTCCAGATATTTTTATTTTTTCAAGAGTCTTATTGATCACATTTTCCGAATCGGCCTCTATTTCAAGCAAATATGGCAATTCGGGAAACTTATCTATAAATATCTT
>JAMCSO010000040.1 GCA_023379075.1 Candidatus Martarchaeota archaeon
CGATGCCTGTTCGGACGCATGGGGTTTTTACATAAAAACTAGTTTGCGCAACTTTATCATGAAAGGCGAAGGCCAGCCAAATCCTAAAGAAAAGAAGGAAAAATGAGAGGAAGTATGACTTGGATGCCAACGCCAGAAGCAGAAGATGCGCGTCAGGCACATCTCAGACAAGGAAGTTCTTAAAATTCACTCTTTCCTTGTGTATTTCATATCAAAATCGTGTTTCAAATGCTTCCCGTCTTTTGCGGTTTTCCATTCTGCGATTATCGTGTTTCTGCCCTTGAAAACACCTCTGAAACTCTGTGGTAAATCTGGTGCATTCCTCCACATCTTCCAAACCCCTTTCTTAAAGTCCATGTCATAGATCCTGGACACGCCCCTGGAGTCAAAATAGAATACCTTATATTCCCTCGTCGCTTGGTCACGCCCTATCAGCCATCTAGCCTGCGGTGCTTTTGTGGCCCCTTGATATGCAACCAGGTAGGCGCCATCTTCTGCCCACCTGAATGAGGCAGGCCCATGCACTTTTGCTTTAGAACCTGACAAGAACTCAGCATTAGATAGCTCCATGTCCCAATCGCCGATTAGGACTTTAAGCTCTTTAAGCACGGGATTAATAACGCTCTGTTTCGGCATCATAACCAGTAATCCTATCTCATTTGGTTATAAAAATATTATGGTCGTACCTGAAGCGCATCGCCCGAAGCGGGGATCAAACCTGCAGCCTATTGATTAACATACACTTTCTCCAATCTATAGTAATCCTACAAGAGCGATGAGCTCTTTTGTAGTAACAATCTTGACTCTTCCTTGTTCGCCGAAGTCGTTGTCATTGCTCCAGATTAAAGTGTCTTCATGCAAGGCGCATGAAAGATATAACCAATCCTTCGGATCCTTAACAAGGCTTGCTGATGCTGGCAGGAATGGTTTAAGCGCCCTATCCGATACAAGCGTTAGCTGTCCAAAAACCTTTGCTATTAGGCGGTGTAGTTCTTCTTCCCCTAAACCAGATTTTACCCGTATCTCTATGATGTGCTGCAGCAGTTCCTCTACGATGAATTCCGGTGCAAAGAGAGACAGAGCAGGATTGAAGAAGAGCTTCCTAGTTGTTGAGTCCTTTATCAGACACGCAAACAGTATGTTGGCGTCAACCGTTACTTTCATTGAGAAGCGCCTTCGCGTGTCTTGCAGAATCCTTTGATACCTTTTCGCTTATTGATTTCCAGTCTTTCAGGCTGAACTTGCTTCTTTTTGCTATACTTTCAGCCTCTCTGAAATCTGCAAGTTTCTGCTCTATGGCGTTCCTTACCGCGCTCGACCATTTGACAGAGGGGTGCCTCTTCATTTCCATCTTAAGCTCCTTGCTGATTACAAGAGTAATATTCGGCATTAAATCACATAGATATTGTGTGAAGAAACATATTTATTATTTCCTCTTTGCCACATGCTAAGCCTGTTTTATCCGATCTGTTTAAACAGGCAATAGTGATAAAAGTTTTGCTTTAAGTGAGATTACTGCGAGGGTCGTACCTGAAGCGCATCGCCCGAAGCAGGGATCGAACCTGCGACTTCCTGGTTAACAGCCAGGCGCTCTACCGCTGAGCTATTCGGGCATCTAATAAGTAGCTATTTCATTTTGCTACTAAAGATATTTAATATATTCTGGGGTCAACCCTTGGGCTTGAAGAATGGGAATGCTTCAGCAAGGTTGATTATCTTTGCATATAGATATTGGTGCTCTCCTATGATATCAACGAACTCATAGGTATCTTCCCTATAGCTATACCTGACAAAGCTTGATTTCTGGTCTTCGTGAATCACATAATAGAGACGGCGCTTGTCCTCAGGCAGACCTTCGATGAGATCAAAGCCAGCTATAACTCTTTTTCCAGAGTGCTCAAATGAGTAAAGATGTGCAAATGATTCGCTCCTCAGGGATTTCCTTATCGCAGCCTTCACCAAGTCAGAGACGCTGCCCATGGCTATGCTTGATATTGAATGTGAATGGAATTTGGCCTTTTTGGCTTCCCTGAAATTAGTTATGTCAAGGCTTATCACACTTATGTGATGATCGTTCGCCTGCCTTGGCCTCTCAAGGAGTATCGAACGCTCTTTCTCACCTTCGGCTGGTGGTATGTACTCGATTAGCTTTAATGGCTCGGCAACATTGCAGTAATATGCTATAGTAAAATCTTCGAAGCTTTCGCCTAGCGCTATCAGCCTTTTGTCATTATCTGTAGATAAAAGAAGATTGCTTGAGGTAAAGTCGAAGTTGTAGACATATCTGCATATGTCATTGATTGAATCCGCTTTAATGTACAAGAGGCCCTTCTCGTCCTCTTTTTCTTTGCTTTGCTTTGCCATGTCAAGACCAGTTAAAGTGAGATTATCGCATTGTAGAGATAGGAGAGAAATAGCATGAATGCATATTCAGGCTCGAAGATTATCGGAGAGAGAACGACTCCTTTGCCTATCGCCTTATAATCATTGAGCAGCGTTGCTTTTGAGATAAAGTGTATTCTGTATGATTTGCTTATTAGGGAGCTTGATGCAGAGCTTACAGTTATGTTGAATGAATAAACGCCAGGCTCATCAACATATACAGGATAGGTGAATGTGCTAGTCTTTGAATGCAGAGCTATGACTTCGTCAGAGACATTCCATGAAGGAAGGCCATATGCATTGATTATAAAAGGATCATCAGATGCTCCAGTATTGTTTATTGTCACCTGGAAATTGGCTGGCTGCCCTGTGCCAACGCTTACCTTCTGCGGGCTGATCTTAAGGTTGAATACATTGGGAGTCACATTGATGAATACAGTGAAGGTAAGATTCCCGAGCCTGGAATAATTGTTAATGTTTATCGCTTTGAGCACCATTTTATATGTTCCATACCGTGCATCAGGGCTAACAGTAACCTTAAGCTTCATCGGATTTTCATAAAGCGTAGATTGCTGGGATGACCATCCTGCCGGCACTTCAGACGCTTTGAGAAGATCCCACCCTATATTTACAGGAACTCCGCTGGCATTTGCCGTAGAGGCTGAAGCCAGGACATAAAAGCTCTCCCCTGGGCCAACCTTCCCAAGAGAGATATTCATGCCATTGTAGATAGTACTTGATACCGGACCAGTTATTTGAAGATAAGTTGGGCTTGTGGCTATGAGTATCGTTGTCAGTAAAAGAAATACAAGAACAGAAAAGACTTTGAGCATTTAATTCCTCTCTAAATATATATTCACTCCCAATATTAAAAATCTATGCTTAAGTATAGAAAACCCATTTATATCTTATTATCTTATTTAGTTATTATGGATGGGAGCAAATATGTATGGCTTGATGGCAAGATAATTAAGTCAGAGGAGGCAAATGTGCCTATTCTTACTCATTCACTGCAATACGGCAGTGGCATCTTTGAAGGAATAAGAGCTTATAAAACAGACAGAGGAGGAGCCATATTTCGCCTTGAGGACCATGTCAGGCGATTCTTTAACAGCGCAAGGATATACTCGATAAACCTTGGAATCAGCCAGGCTGAGTTCAAGAACGCAATAATAGAAACTGTTAAGAAGAATGGCCTTGATGAATGTTATATCAGGCCTTTTGCATTTTACAATGACCAGAGCATAGGCCTTGGCGTTTCTGGAAAGAAGGTAAGCGTCGCTGTAATGGCTATACCTTTTGGCCATTATTTCGCCAATAAGGAAAATGGAATAAGGTGCAGGGTCTCTTCTTTCCATAGAATAAATTCGCTGATCCTGCCACCACAGGCCAAGGCTAGTGGAAATTATATAAATTCAATATTGGCATCAATGGAAGCGAAGAGGAGCGGTGCAGACGAAGCAATACTACTCTCTTCGAATGGTTATGTTGCTGAGGGTCCTGGCGAAAATATTTTTATAGTAAAGGACAATGCCCTAATAACTCCGTCAGCATCATCAGATATCTTAATCGGGATAACAAGAGATAGCGTAATTAGAATAGCTGCTAATGAAGGGATTGATGTAGAAGAGAGGGAGGTCCATAGGGAAGAATTGCTCACTTGCGATGAGGCATTCTTTACTGGTACTGCTGCGGAAATAACCCCAATAATATCAGTAGATTCTGAGAAACTTGGAGAGGGGAAGGTTGGCAAGATTACTTCTAAGATTGGGAGGCTCTACTCGGATATCACGCTTGGGAAAAAGAGCAAGTATGCCAACTGGCTCACGTATTTATGATGATTAGAGTAGCTTGAGCTTTGAAGTTATCGGATCAATTTCATTATTCATCCATGGACCTATCCCTAATGCTGTGACAGTTCCCGGAGGAAGCTCGGTGAGCCCTGCATCCGTCACCAGAGCACATGGAACATCTTTATACCTGAAGGCTTCATTAAGTCTTTTTAATGCCTCCTCGTTCTCTACTTTCAGGACGATCTTCTTCTCTCCATGCTCAAGCCATTTCTTTGTCACAGAACTATCTTTTCTTTCCGCATTGAAATAGCTCATGAGAGATGCGTGGGCTACCTGTGCTGCCAACTTTCCTTTACCCATATCTATATCTGTTCTTACTATTATAACCTGCTTTATTTCCTGCTCGTTGCGCATCTAATCACTATCATAAGGAGATCTGATCCAGGTCGGATACATCAACAAGCTTGATGTAAGAGTAGGATATCCCCATCTTAAGGATCTCTGCATCCTGTCCATAAGAGATATATATCCTATTCATGAAATCGATTCTCGTCTCTTCGTTAAGGAATATTATAAATATCCTGCTTTCTGGGGATACATTGATCTTCCTCATTCCGGAAGAGCTCGAGTATATCATTATTAAATTCTGCACACCGCGCTTTGTCACAACTATGTCAGCGAGCTGACTCTGGTCAAGATCTGTAAACAATGTTGCATGGGAGACGAAATAGTCCCTAAGCTCCCTGAATATTACCAGATACTCAATATCATGCCTTGAGTTTGCTATCCAAGATTTTGGAGCATAATAATCCCCAACCTGGACAACGAGTCCCTGTGAGACCAGCTTGTTCAATATGGCAAGTACATTCTGCTGCGTTATTGAGACAGGCATTGAATTATCACGTATGTTTGTGCTTATTCCTGCCTTGATCTCTTCAGCTGTAAGAGGCATGTACTTCCAGTGGTAATAGTAGTTTACGCTGTCGAATATGCTTATCACAGATTCCTTGCTTGTTTTGACCTTCGCCTTGCTCGTTGGCTGAAAATCAGGCACGTCTATATAATACTCATCCTTTGTTGGGGGCCTGAGTATTATGTTAAGAAGGATAATTATAATCCCTGCTACTCCAAATTCTATGTAGATTGCAGGTATGTGTACTGACTGCGACTGGTAGCTTGTTGAGAAGGTATAATTCTGGTTTATTATCCTGAAGACAAAGTTCTCCTGACCATAACGTATTATCGACCCTCTAGGAAGGATGTATTTTATAACACCATTATTTATCGTACCAGACTCTGAATGAGCTCCGTTTATTGTTGCCTGGTATGAGAGATTTGATATTGGGAAGTTATTGCTTGTTGCATGGAAGATAAAGCTATTGTTCCTGAAATCTAGAGCCACTGGAGTTATTGTTATGTTCTGTATCTGGAATAATGATGATCCGTATTCGTTATTGTTGAATCCTTGCAGGGAGCTGATGTAATAGCCTGGAGGAAGGATGAATGATGGGTACTTTATGATTCCAAATGAGGCATTCACAAACCCGACAGGAACGGATGCGGCTAGATGTAGTGTGGAATTATAAATCGAGAGATGCAGGGATAGCGTCGCTGTTGAGTTCCTGACATTGACGTATATTGGTATGTTCTCTCCTTCTCCGACATTTTCTTGCATGCTAACTACGCCATTATCTATAAAGCTTGATGAGAATGGAATTTGCTTTGTGACAAAGCCATTGTCATTGTATGCCCTTATTATTATGACAGGGTAGGTTGATGGGACGATTCCTGGAAGGTTTGGCATGGTCTTATTTGTGGAGAATATTGGAAGTTGACCGCTGGAATTAAGACTGACGTTCTGGTAGTAGTTCCCGTAGGAGAGCTTTCCCATCCAGAATCTTAGGTATATAATACGCGCAATATCTGATGAGAGTGCAACATCATTACTCCATGAAGTCGAAGGATAATTTGATAGTGCGATTATTGTTCCGTTTGAGGCATTTACCACAGATACACTCCCATAGGAGTATCCTGTTGCAAACCTGAATGTGGGATTGTTGAATATTATGCCATTGCTCTCATTGCTGACAAAGCTTTGAACTGCTGGCAGGGTGGAGAGACTCGCGTTTGCGAGTGCAAGCGAAGATTTAGCGGATGTCACAAATACTATGCCACCATACCCTACAGCTCTTGAAAAGTTCTGTCCTATGTATATAACGCTGTCCCCCATTGAGAGTAAATTGAGGATAGTGAAATTATCCCCGACTCCAGAGAAAGGCATGAGGTCCAGAGGCATCAGACCCGAAGGAATCACGATTATAGAATTTGGAGGGGTTGTGTTTAATGAGGATATGGAGACTGTGCTGATGCTGCTTTGATTCAGTATGACCCCGTAATTAGTAAGGTCTGAAGAGAGGTATCGGTATATGCTACCTGCATCAAAACAGCTGATGCAGTACCCGTTAGTGTTTACCACATATATCTTGGGCAGGGGATTCTTGTTGTAGACTGCAATTGATAAATTAAGCCGCGAGACATTAAATGAAGAATAATTCAATAGTGCATACTCGACAAGGGATTTGGAGTTGTTATAAGTCAAAGTGCCCGAATGGATGATTGTAGCATTGATTATTATTCTTCCAGTAACAGGAGCTGGGGCAATAACGAACAGATTGCCTATCTGGCCGCGGATGTAATAAAGTATGCCCCCGATTAGACCCATAATTAGAAAGGCGATTATGCTGATGATCAAAAGTCTCTTGTGAGGCATTGAATAAACCTTTCTTAAACTTCCACCCTCTTCCTTCTGACAATATACTTATCTATGAAGTTTTGGAGTGCCTTTGATGCCACATTTGTGCTCTCATTTACCCGTTTGACTATCTTGTAGACCCTGACATTTGAGTACTTCTTGTTTACCATCACATTATACTTCATCTTGATTCAGCTCTTTAGCTCTATGTACCCCATAGAGACCATTTTGTCGAGAATCTGCTCAACCCTTGGAACAGGTACATTATATGATCTTGCGAACTCATTTGTATCTATTGTATTATTATGCACAGTGATCCAGTCCTGAACCATGGCCATCAAGGATTCATCAGAGTAGGTCTGCAGCTTCTTAAGCTGGCTCTTTAGCTCTGCGTTCTCGTTTGTAAGCTGCGCAGCTTGTATTGTCAAGTTTCTGTTTGCAGCAGAAAGTTCGAGATTGATTCTCTTAGTTTCCCGGGAATTGCTAATCAGCGAATCATACTTATTGAATAGTGCACTATAACTTTGTGAAATTCCGCTGAGAAGGCTATCCACAGCAGAATCCATATATTGATAGAACTTTGAATCGTCAATGTGGTAATCGTCAGTTATTATAGAGAGAATTGATGCAAGATTCTTCATAACATATATCCTGCGGATATTCTCGCTTGTTTCTTGCGGTATTGAGTAAATAACAGATATGAAATCCTTTTTTATTGATAGTATGTAGAATAAGTAGGGCTTTTTGTGGATGTTCCTGCTCTCGACCCTAACCACGGCAAGTTCGTCTCCAGTAAGCTTCATGGAATAGAAGGGGATCTTCGAGAGCTTCTCGCGTATTGAATCTAGACCCGTTATCATCTTTCCGGGAAATTGTATCTCTTCTACCTTTGGAACAATACCCGGTTCTGTTTCGTCAGCCACAAGAACCACTTAAACATCTAATTAATATCTAGTTAGATGTTTTTATTGCTTGCGGTATGGTGGTCTTTGAGAGAATAGATCTCACGGAGCAGAGTAATCCTGCCACCAGCTCCCTGACCAGATTATATTTGAGGCAATTCCGTCATTATTATTTCCAGAATAATCATTAGCATTGCCGTTGAGGGGCCACCATCCGACCAAACTCTGAAGATTTAACGGTGCGCCCTGTATGCCTTCTAGATAAAGGGATTTGATATCTGATGGAGAAAGAGCCTTGTCATAGAGTTGGATATTTGCTATCTTCCCGGAGAACGGCCCATGCTCACCATATCCGACCACCAGGTTGCCCGTTCCTATTGAAGTGGTGCCATAAATTCCGGTATTTGGAGACTGTTTGCCATCAAAATAATAATATGCTGAATTTGTATTTTGATTGAAAGTGAAGCATGCGAATATCCATACGTTGACTGGAGGTGATCTGCCCGTGGAATAGAATGCAATGTTGTATCCTCCGGGAGTCCATACCGTAAATCCTTGCACCCCATACTGATCAAGGGTGTATTCCCAGTTATTGCCATAACTCGGATAATATTGGCCTTTGACCATGACTCCCTGATAATTGGTTATAGTATTAAGATAGTACCACATGCAGAATGTCATCTCCCCTGTTGAGCCTGCCTCTGGGCTGAGGGATGGACTATTACCAAGCAGTATATACTCGTTAGTATTGCCATTAAGGGAAGCCACGTACTCTGGAATCTGTTGGCATGCTCCCCCACCTTCCAAAGCGATCTGGGAAATGGTTCCGGGACCATTTGGCCTTATAACCCGGCAGCTTCCTGGAGGAGTTTTAGGGGCGAAAAAAAGAGGATTTGTCACACCTAAAGAGAATAGCGCAGCAAGCACTACTGCTATTATCAATATTGCCCAACCATAAGTCATAAGATATTCCATTGCCGACTGAATATGCACCATATGCTTCAAGCCCTACATGATAGTCTTATACGAGAAGATTTAGAAATGTTGCAGATAAGACAGCAAAGGACTAAATCACTACTCTGAGAGTTAGTAGAATATGGAGGCTAAATACCTGCTTAGGTTTGACAATGCAAGGAAGCACCAAGAGCAGATGATAAATGATATTTATCGTGCCTTGGAGGAGAGGAAGGATGTTCTCGCCAATGCCCCAACAGGGATAGGAAAGACGGATGCCTCAGTTGCTGCTGCGCTTTCCTTCGCAATAAAGAACAATCTATCGTTGTTCTTTCTTACACCAAAGATATCTCAGCATAAGATAGTTGTAGAATCCCTTTCAGGAATAAGAAAGAAATTCGGGATAGAGATAAAATACGCAGACATGGTAGGTAAAATAAATCTATGCGTCAACGATGAGATCAACAGCATAGACAGGAGCTCATTTTACAAAGCTTGTGAGGAGAAATTCAAGAATAACAGGTGCGTCTTTTACAACAATGCCAAGAAGTATGAAGGATCAGAGCTTCCGATGGATGCAGTGAGATCAAGCATGGAGGGCCATCGTGAGCTTTACAATTACTCCTCGTCCAACGGCTTGTGCGCCTATGAGATCGCAACGCAGCTCTCAAAGCAGGCGAAGGTGATAATAGCAGATTATGCCCACATACTCAACCCTTACACCAGGACAGCATTCATGAAGAAGATAGCTCACCGGCTAGAAGACTCAATAATAATATGGGATGAGGCGCACAACATACCTGCCCTGGCCAGCTCTTACATGAGCAATTATGTAAGCTCAAGAATAATAGAGAGGGCAATTAAGGAGCTCGAGGCCATAAGCAGCAACTTGGATATTGAGTATCTCGATTTCATGCTTAAAGAGATTGCAGGCAGAAGGCTGAATGGAAAGAGGGAGGCGTTCGTTGAGAAGGAAGATCTCTCCGGGCTTCTTGCCAACGACATGGCAGATGTCTCTGCAAAGCTGGAGAAGGCAGCTCTTGAATTCATCTCCAATTCAGGGTCTAAGAGATCCTCTCTAATGCATATATCAAGATTTATCGCATCGCTGGCTTCTGCTGACGAGTCTGTTGCAAAGATAATAAGAAGTGAGGGAGAGAATGTGCGCATGTCGCTCATTTGCCTTTATCCGTCAGAGCCGATGCGCGCATTTGATGCAGCATATGCAAATATATTCATGAGCGGCACCATGCTACCGTTGGAGATGTATCGAGATCTTTTTGGGCTGAAGAATGTATATGCAATGAGCTATTCATCCCCGTTCCCAAAGGAGAACAAGCTCTGCTTCATAGACTCAAATGTCAGCACGAAATATGAGAGAAGGACAAATGAAGAATATGCAAAAATAGCCTCAAGGATAGGGCTCGTGAGGGAGAAGATTCTGGGAAACATGGCTGTCTTCTTTCCAAGTTTTGAGGTTATGAAGTCCATATTCAGATATATGGGAAGTTATGAGATATACTCGCAAAGGGAGGAGATGCACAGCCATGCAGTGGACGAGCTCTTGTCAAGATTTAAATCTAGCAGCGACTCCATACTTTTTGGCGTCATGGGAGGAAGCCTGAGCGAAGGGGTAAACTATGCAGACAACCTGATAAAATGTGCCGTGATAGTAGGTATTCCATTGCCAAAGCCAGACCTTGAGATTAATTCAAAGATAGAGTACATGAATAAGAAATTCAGCGGTAAGGGAAGAGATTATGCGTATCTTATACCAGGAGTTATGAAGGCTGTCCAAGCAGCGGGAAGGGCAATAAGGAGTGAGACGGATCGGGCAGCCGTGATATTCATGGACAGTAGATATGAATGGAGCATGTACAAAAAGATGATATCTAATTTCATACCGATATCAGAGAGCAAGGATTACGTCTCTGAACTGCCAGCATTCTTTTCGAGGGCTTGACCCCTGAGCTTATACTCCCTTCCCCTCCAAGTTATACTCTCCATCCTGCTTGCCATTATCAGATTTGATAGATACAGAAATGGCATTAGTGCAGTTATTAAAGCGATCTCCGGATCTTTTCTTCCAGCCCTTTTGTAGGTCTTGATGAGGCTAAACCCAAAATGCAGAAGCAATAACAGAAAGAGCGGCGAAACTATTGTGAGGAGAATGGAAGAAATTAGTGTAACTATCTCAGCAGAGTAGAAGATCAGTCCCATGTAAAGATTTTTCTTGTGTCCTAGGATAGAGAGGGCTGTCTGCCTATTAGACCACTCCATAAGACTCTCTAGGCTCTCCTTGCAGTTCACTTTTGGCTGTGACTCTTTTGTATAAGCTATTGATAAACCCTTTTTCCTGCAGAGCTTTGTGAGCGTTATGTCATCAGATACTGAGAAATCTGAATTCTTGAAGAAATCCATTGAATCTTCTACCAAAGATCGCCTAAAGGCGAGGGAGCCCCCCCAGCCAAATCGCGTTCGTTCAGAACGCATCAGGCTCTCGCCAACAAACCCCCAGACCAGCTTGACCTTTGACCAGAACCCTGAGACAGGATTGAAATACGGGAACATTGTAGAGATACCAACACTCTTGTCCTGTAAAGGAGCGACTATCCTGGATAACCATTCCTTATTTACAGAGATATCTGAATCCGCGATGACATAAACAGCATAATCAGGGAACTTTTCTATTGCAGTGGCGATTGCCCTTACCTTGCCGCTGCAGTTGCTGCATCTTGATCCGGAGATGATGAAATCCATCCCTGCAGATAGAATAGAGTTCATTGCCCCATCCTTATTGCTGTCGATTATTGCTATGGCTCTGTAATTCTTGTAGTCTTGTGATTTTATGGATATTAAATTCTCTTTAAGATTGAGATCTTCGCCCTTGCAGGGGATCATAACCAATGCTTTTGGATTGAATAAAGGGTATTCTGCAGTCTTGGCCTTCCTTGAAGCCCCGAAGTTGCTTAAATCCAGAGTCATTAGAAATGCAAAGACAAGCAATGCGAATGCCTCATATAGAAGTAATGCAAGTTGCATGATATGTCTTTGAAGAGTAATAATTTATTAATTTATAGAATCATGGATTTTGATAAAGTGCTTTTGTATGGCAGTATTGGAGAGAAAAAAGGAGATGGAGGTTGGGATAGACAGGGTTCTTGGAGGATTAACAAGGCAGAAAGAGGAGAAGCCAGAGCTCCAGAAAGTAATTGAAAAGAGCACATTCAGGCTGAAGCACGGTAAATTTGTATATGCGAAGGTGAGAAAGGCTCCTGAGCATGGAAGGCATTTCATGATCTCCTCAGACAACAGCGAGATCACAGTAGTGACTCTTGAAGAGAATTTGAGGTATTTGGATATGGAAGAGAGAAGAGGAGAAGAGTATAATATCATAGAGCTGAATTCAACCATTCCCTTTTATACTGTAGGGCTGATTGCTACGGTAAGCGGTGCGATAGCCAAGTTTGGGATAAGCCTGCTTGTGATATCCACATACTCCAAGGAATACATACTAGTCAATGAAAGGTATTCAAACGCTGCAAGGAATGCGCTCACAACAATCGGTCTTAAGGAGATTAAGTAGAAAGGTTAGGCTATGGAAAGATATAGGTTAGGAATCAAAAAAGATGATATCAAGAAGGATGTGCCTGTGAAAGCGATGGCAGGGGAGAGGAGCATCGTCGTGCTGGAGCATAATGGCAGGATTTATGCAATGGATTCTGAGTGCACCCATGAGGGAGGGCCTCTTGAAGATGGATATGTTGATGGCGATGAACTTATCTGCTCGTGGCACAGTGGAGCTTTCTGCATAATGAATGGAAAGGCCAACGAAAACACCCCCTGGGTAAGTGATACGCATTCTTACAATGTTGTGGAAGATGGTGGGGAACTATTCATAGAAGCATAAGAATGCATCATCTTGTTGCCTTTGGCTTGCCAACGCGATGCACGCATCTGGAACAGTAAGTTATCAGCGAACCTCCGGGAAATCTCAGGAAGATGCTGCCGACATTAAACTCTTTGAGAAGCTCTGGATCGCATGTACAGTCACAGTTCTTGGTTACAAAGGACCTTGGTAGTTTGCATTCATTGCACATTGGATCAACTTCGCTCTTGAATCACTCAGTATCTTTCATCATCCTGCTTTTTATTATTCGCTCAAGCTTTGCTGAGAACTCCTCTCTTTTAGAATCAAGCCGTATCACCTTCAGCTCTTTTTGAGAGAGCTTGGCCCTGAAGCTCTCCCCAGGCTTTAATGTTGCGACATTTATGCCATCATATCTCAATGTTCCATTATACTTCTCCACTACTATCTCAAATTCTGTTGATGAATCCGCAACGATAGGATTCTTGTACGGTCCATCGACATTAAGGAAAGTTATGCAGACAACCTTTGGGCTTAACAGAATCGGCCCTCCTGCCGACTTGTTGTATGCTGTTGAGCCAATAAGGCTAGTTATTATTATGCCGTCGCCGCTCATCACGTAAGGATAAATCCGCCTTCTTCTTCCATCGGCTCGCTGATATACCTTGAAACTAACCTCTCCACGAAGGTTTGAAAGAAGCACCTCATTTACAGCATAATATTTCCTACCTTTATAAGAGAGCTCTATTTTATTGGAGAGTTTTTCTATGACATAGTTTCCTGTTTTAAGGCAATCTATTGCCAGATCGATATCGCTTATGCTGATGTCTGCATAATAGCCAACGCTTCCAGGATCATTGCTCCTTATCGGAAGTATGGGGCCTGAGAAGTTCTTTGCAGCCTTGACGAATGTCCCATCACCACCGACTGCTACACATATATCGCCATCTCCAGCAACCTCAAACTCGGCATACAGCCTTTTGAGCTCTGGATAATTTTTGTTCTTGAGAAGCTTTATGCGCATTTATTATCACGCTTTAGGTATGAAGAAGTGCATCGGCCTTCCCAGGGCTTCTTCTGCAGCTTCCTGAATAGACTCACTAAATGTTGGATGCGGATGTATTGTATCTGCTATGTCCTCAATAGTTGCACCCATCTCTATCGCTAGGGCAGCCTCGCTTATCATGGCCCCGGCATCAGGAGATACTATTTCTATGCCTTTAACCATATTGTCCTTGTCAAAGGCTATCTTTGCAAAGCCCATTGTATTTCCAAAGGCGATGGCTCTTCCAAGAGCAGTCAATGGGAACCTTGAGATGGTTATGCCTTCACCCTCAAGTATTCCTGCTATCGCGATCTCAGGGTCAGAAAATATTACTGCGGGTATTACTACATTATCAAATGCAGAGTTCTTTCCTGCCGCAACCTCTGCAGCTACGATTCCTTGCCTCATTGCCTTGTGCGCCAGCAATGGAGACCCGACAACATCACCAACTGCAAAAATGTTTGGATCTGAGGTCTGCATCGAACTATCTACAGTTATGAATCCTTTATTATCAAGATGGACTTTGGTTGTATCAAGGCTTAGGCCACTGGTGTATGGTGAGAGCCCTATTGCAACGACTATAAGATCACCTTCAGCAATTTCGCCGCTGCTCAGCTTAACAGATCTGCCATCGTGAGAGAGGGGAGTTACTCCAGTGAAGATCTTTACACCAAGCTCTTCCATGCGTTTCTTTACCAGTGAGACTGCTTCCTTATCAAAATGCGAAAGAAGATCGGATCTTGCTATTATGGAGACCTTTGAACCCAGCTTTGCATACATTGTCCCAATCTCCACAGCAACGTAGCCTGCCCCTATTATGACAAGGCTCTTTGGAACGAAATCGAGCATCAGTGCTTTCTTATAATCTATTATAGTATCTGAAAACCCGAATCCGGGAATTGGTGTTGGTTCTGAGCCAGTAGCTATTATTGCTTTCTTAAAATCGAGTGAGGTGCCGTTGGTAAGCTGTAGAGTATTTGATGAGAGAAAAGTTGCGCTTCCCTTAATCACCTCAATCCCGTTTGACTTGCAGAGGAACCCGACCCCGTCTTCCAATTTCTTTGAGACGCCCATGCGCCACTCATACATCTTCTTTGCATCTAAGCTAATATCTGCCTTTATCCCGAGCTTCTCTGAGCTACGGGCTTCGTAAAATACATCTGATATATGAATCATTGTCTTTGATGGTATGCATGCATAATTCAGGCAGTGGCCCCCGAGTTTCTCTTTCTCTACAAGAGCAACGCTTAGACCAAGCTGCGCTCCACGAATTGCTGCGAAATAGCCACCGACTCCGCCGCCTATTACTGCAAGATCAACTTCTTCGGGAAGAGAGCCCATTACCATAAAATCACCCGAGCATCTGGAGGAATTCGGGATCCTCAAGATACTTTATTATCGCATTTCCGAATAGAACAGCTTCTGCGCCGTCGACAACTCTGTGGTCAAAGGTCAGCGAGAATGGAAGAACCTTCCCCACTTTTATCTCACCTTTTTCTACAACTGGCATCTCCCTGATAAGATGTATCCCGAGTATTGCTACCTCAGGGTAGTTTATCATTGGCACAGACAAGAAACCACCCCCAAGGCTGCCTATGTTGGTTATTGTGAAGGTGCTATCTCTCATCTCTTCCAGGGATATGCTCTTATCCCTGACTTTCTGACTTAGCTCCTGTATCTCTTTTGCTATTTGCATTATGCTCTTTTTGTCAGCATCCTTTATCACAGCAACCTTTAATCCGTCAGGAGCTTCTGCTGCTATTCCTATATTGTAGTATCTCTTATAAATTATCTCCTGTGAGTCGTGATCGTAACTGGAGTTAAATCCCGGATTCTCTTTAAGAGCTTCTATGGCTGCCTTGATTATGAATGGAAGAAATGTTAGCTTTATGCCCATCTTGGCTGCAGCTTCCTTGTGGCTATGCACTATATCATAGATGTGATTCGCATTTATCAGGTCCATGTGCACTGCTCTGGGTATTGTCCATGATAGCTCCATGTTCTTCGCTATCGCCTTTCGCGTGGAAGACATCTGAACCCTTTCGATCTCTTCCTTGTGCGATTCTTCCAAGATCTCAGAGAATTTTGGCACCATTCTCGGCTGCTGTGGTGCACCTGCAAAAACCTTTAGATCGTTTTCTAGAACCCTACCACCAGGGCCTGTTCCATTGACCTTTGATATGTCTATTTTTAGGTCCCTTGCCATCTTTCTTACAGATGGAGTAGCTATTATTCCAGGGCTTTCTGCGCTTATCTCTGTCTTTTTTGTTGATTCCTGCTTCTCTGGAGGCTTCTCTGCTTGAGCTTTCTGCTGTATCACTCCTGCCGTTATGGCACTTAGCTCTGATTCTTCGCCAATGTATGCTATGGTGTCGCCGACCTTAACTGTAGACCCTTCCTTCACATTGAAATGGACTATTCCAGATATGGGAGAAGGAACATTGACAACAGCCTTGTCTGTTTCTACCTGGACTATCGATTCGTCCTCCTTCACTCTCTCCCCGTCTTTGACAAGCCATTTCTGCACTGTTCCTTCGGTTATTCCTTCCCCGACATCAACAAATTTTAACTCTTTCACGCTTACACCAAGCAGACAAAGCTATAACCACTATTAACTTTTTAGTTATTGCCGTGAGTATCTTGGAGCAACTTTCAGTCCTGAATCCAAATTTGGTCTGATTGCTGTTACCAAGAAACCATATTATATAACAGTATTAAAGCGAATGGCAAAAAAACTTAAATAAGATTAGGATTATAAGTTGAATAAGATGCTTAATTCTTTTAAGCGATAAATTCGTAAAGTTTATGTGAATGGCGTTGTTTGTCATCAGAAGACAGATAATTTGGATTTTTTAGGAAAATGTTTTTAAGAAATAAATTTAATTTAGGTTTTAACTGAAGGCCTAACAGTGTAAGACTGTTATAGTTGCTTAAGGGTTGAGAGATGGAAAATGGATTATACCTTGTCGAGGAATTTAAAGGCTCTGTGCTGTACAGGTACGTCGACAGTATAATCTATCAAGGCAAAACAAAGATGCAAAAGATTCTCATAGCTCATTCTCCGTATCTGGGCATATTTCTTGCGCTGGACAACGTAGTCCAGTCATCAGAAAAGGATTACTTTGTTTATCATGAAGCACTTGTTCACCCAAGTATGGTTTCTCTCGAAAATCCAAAAAGGGCTTTGGTTATAGGTGGTGGCGAAGGGTCTACGGCAATAGAGCTCTTAAAGTACAAAGATATCATAGTCGATTGGGTAGAGATAGATGGAGAAGTGATAGAACTCTGCAAAAAGTATCTGCCTTATGCGATGAAGAACGATAATAAGAGATTAAACATTAATGTACAGGATGGTTTCGAATTCATCAAGAATGCAAAGGAAAAGTATGATATTGTAATAGGAGATTTAACAGACCCCGCAGGAAATAGCGAGCTCTCAAAAAGGTTATATTCAGAGAACTTTGCCAGATCTATATGCAATCTTCTTACTGATCAAGGAATATATGTAGTTACCAGTTGGGATGAGGTAGAGGAAGGAAAATGGCTTTATGCAGTAAAACCAAGATACTTGCAAAAAGTCTTCCCGATAGTAAAACCGATAAAATTTTATCTTCCTTCGTTTGATTCCGAATTCCTTTTCTCCGTAGCTTCAAAGAAACACGATCCTGAAGAGGTAGACAAAGAAGAGATTAAGAAAAAGATAGAGATGTTTGCTGAGAAGCTGCTCTTCTACGATGAAGAGATTCATTATTCATTGTTCAAGATACCGAAGACGGTGGGCAATTACCTTAAGTTCTTATGATTAAAAGGGGTGTTGGTATTGGCAAAAAATGTAACTATAGAAAGAGAAAGGGAAGTTGCGTTGTACAAGGTAGTGGGTAAGCATGTCTATGCCAATCTGTTCGGGATAGATCCTGGGATCATCTCTGATCTGGGGTTAGTTGAAGAGGCAGTTATCGAGGCCGCAGAGCTTGGAAAGATGCACATTGTCGAGATGATAAAGTATAAGTTCAATAACCTTTACTCCACCGATTTTGGAGGAGTCTCGGTCATAGCGCTTCTGAAGGAAAGCCACATTTGCATACATACATGGCCTGAGAGCGAGTATGCAACCATAGATATTTATTCGTGCGGAGATGTGAGCGAGCCGATGGAAGCATTCTCGCACCTGCTGATTAGGCTAAAGCCAAAGAAGTATGAGCACCACTACATACAAAGAGACAATAAATGATTGATCGCACATCCGGATAAGAGTCATTTCTTCTTTATTGGATAATGGGTTTTTCTGAAGAGAAACTTTGATAGGAGTATGGCCAGGATAGAGAGAGTTATGAATGCTATTACCCAGAATTCTGGTTGCGTTACTGTGCTCTGAGATCCCGAAGTAGTGGAAGATTCTTGTTTTGTCGAGTTTATCTGTCCAGTATAGCTTGTGAAGATCCCAACGGTGAGATTGCGCGGAACGGCGAATGAGATGGTACAGCCGGATGGATTTATTATAAATGAGGTCTCCTTGGTCCATGTATTATTAAGGAATATGTATGGAGCTATATCGTTTGGAGGTATGCTGCATGGGTAATCGACTGTCGAATTGACTACGGCCTCGTCTGTTGAGAGAGAGATGGTAAACGAGAGGAGCTTGGTGAGTCCGGATAGGGTCGGAGAGAGAACGGTATTATTTACCACAATCAGATTTGCTTCTATTGGAACGTTGGATGTTGCTAAGACTGTGAATACTTCATTATGGAGAGAAAAGCTTATCTGTGGAGTACTCCTCGATAGGTTAAGAGTGATATTCAGCAGGGTAGAGTTGGAATTTGGTATTGTTGTAGGGACTGTTGTAGGGATTGTTGTATTTTCTGAAGAAGTGCTGGATGTTGATATGGAAGTGGTCGTGGTAGAAGTTACTGTTGATGTGCTACTCGTAGTATTATTCGCATTTGTGTGGGGTATCTGAATAGAGTAAATTGGTTCGATGGTGCCCCCGTACACAATGTAGTGAACTCCGCATGGCTCGAAGCCTAATCCGTAAGCGACCCCACTATAAGTATAGTTGTCTTTCCCGACTCTTAATGAGCATGCAAACGAGAGATTCAGCTCGTCACTGCCTTGAGTTGTTATTGTTGCAGGCAGCTGATTCTGGTAGTATGTGTAAGAATGAAGTACTGTTGTACCTGCAGCGTTTGTAACCAGAGCATTGAATACCGGATTGAGCGAAGGTACAGTTGCATTGATATTGTCATTTAGTATTGCAGTGTGAGATTGAGACGGACCAGAACCTCCAGAGTTTTGAGATTGGCTCTGCACAGATATAAAGATAGTATTTGAGGTCGCGATGTTTGGAGACGTGGCTGAATCAGCTATCGAGGCACAGTAGTAGCCGGATGAGGAAGGGGCTGTAGTTAGGATATCGTTTGTGGAGCTGATCCCGGAATGTGTGGCTACAAGTATTGTATCAGAAGCGCAGCTTTGTGAACTTCCCGAGTAGTACTTTATTGTGTAATCAGGAGTTCCTCCTGACCACGAGAGAGAGATGTTCAAAGACTGGCCGTTCTCGATTGTAGATGTTGATGAGTTTATTGAATTTGCAACTAATGCAGGATTAACAACTACCTTACTAGTTATGCTGTTTGTTGTTTCTGGAGATGAGGCCGAATCTGTTACGAATATACAATAGTATGTTATTGAAGTTGGAGATACTGAACTAAATGTGGCACTTCCGCTTGTTAATGAAGATAGTGTCTGAACTAAGGTTGAGCCTGTGTTGCAGGTTGAGGTTGTTGATGAGTATAATTTGGCAGTATAATCTGCTGTTCCTCCTGACCATGTGGAAGTGAATGTTACTGATTGTCCTGAGTCTATTGTTGGGTTTGAGGGAGAGATTGTTGGGGTTTGGAAAGTAGGATTAACATTGACAGTGTCCCCAGCAGAGCATACTGATTCTGGAGTTGTTGCGGCATCGATTACTTGATATGCATAACTGTTAGTTGATGTTGGGCTTGCAGAATAGGTTGATGATGTTGCACCTGATATTATGTTTGCGGATGTGCAGGTTACTCCCCCTGATCCTGATATTGTGTACCATTTGTAGGAGTATGTTGTCGTTCCTCCTGATGGGTTGGCTGTTAAGGTTATGCTCTGTCCTGAATCTATCTTAGGTGATGATGGAGTTATTGAATTTGCAACTAATGTGGGATTAACAACTACCTCGCTATTCACGCTGTTAGTTGTTTCTGGAGATGTCGCGCTATCGGTTACAAATATACAGTAGTATGTGGTTGAGGTTGGAGATATACTACTGAATGATGCACTTCCACTTGATAAGGAGGATAATGTTTGGACTAAAGTACTTCCTGTGTTGCATGTTGAGGTTGTTGATGAGTAGAGTTTAGCTGTGTAGTCAGGAGTTCCTCCGCTCCAACTTGATGAAAATGTTATGCTTTGTCCACCATCCATGATTGGGTTGGAGGGAGTTATTGATGGGGTTCCTAATGCAACATTCAATGTAAGCACAGCACTATTTACACTATTTGTTGTTTCTGGAGTTGTAGCGGAATCTGTTATTATCACATTTGCCTGAACAGTATTGCCTTCGTCTGCTGAGGAGATTGTCCATGCGAAGGTATTAGATGTGCCTGTTATTCCTGTGTATAATGCATTCGCAACAAGATTTCCTGTTATTGTATTTACTATAAGATAATTAGCAGTATAGGTTGATGTTCCTCCAGACCAGCTTGATGTGAAGGTTATCGTGTTTCCTGCGGTAATTGTTGATGGCAATGTAGGTGTTGAGGTTAAGGTGGGTGTTCCTAATGTAGGGTTTACCACAATGGAGTTACTTGTACTTGAGAAAGGATATGCTGTTGTAACGCCTAAATCATTTGCAGCAACATAGAATGTTTGAATTCCTGTTGCTGGAATATTTGCACCGAATATAATTGAATTATCTCCACCAACTATTGAATTGGCTAATCCTGAATTTGTATTTATTAAGTTAGCAGTGTATGAACCGTATGGTGAATTTGTTGGATAGGCGTATATTATGTTATTTGGATGCCCTTGATTATTGTTCCCGCTGTAATCTATAACATTGCCATTTATTGTATTGTTTAATTTCCACCACCCTATAAGATTTTCTGATAGTGGAGAACCTTCTATCCCACCTTCATAAATGGTATTTATCGATGTTGGAGATAATGTATAATTGTATATTTGGGCATCTGATATATATCCATTAAATGGTATTGTTCCTGAAGACGCACCACAGTTAGGATTGCTTATATCTCCAATAACAACATTTACTGCATATTGGCAATCAGTAGAACCCATTGTTCCAACAAAATTTGATGATGCTACCTGTTTTCCGTTTACATATAAGGTTATGGTTGGATTAACATTTGAGCTTACTGTAGCAGTTATCATAGACCATTGGTGTTCTGGTAAGTTTGTAGGAGTACCAGTTCCCATTGGGCCGAGTTCATTAGTAAAGAATGCTAAACGTCCAGAGTAATCTGAGACCCAGCCCTGGTATCCAAAAATTATAGCTCCATAACTTGCTGATTCTATTGAATTTGGATTAACCCACGCTAAAAATGTTTCACCTTGCGTATTGCCATATTCATTGGATAATGAAGTTATTACATTGCTTGAGATTCCGTTAAAGTATGCTACATTTGCAGGATAAGAACCCCCTGTTATAATTGCATTGTAAATTACCCTTTGCCCATAATCAAGAATGGTGTTTGAAGGAGTAAGTTCTGAAATGGTTGGTGCTGGATATACTATCACAGGTCTCGATATGCTATTGCTTGTCTCTGGTGTTGGTGCTGAATCAGTTACGAATATACAGTAGTATGTTATTGAGGTTGGAGATACTGAACTAAATGTGGCACTTCCACTCGTTAAGGAAGATAGTGTCTGAACTAATGTTGATCCTGTGTTGCAAGTTGAGGTTGCTGATGAGTATAATTTGGCAGTATAATCTGCTGTTCCTCCTGACCAACTGGATGATAATACTATTGACTGACCATTATCTATTGCTGTGTTTGAAGGTATTATTGTTGGTATTCCTAATTCGGAATTGACTGTAACTGTATCGCTTGCAGAGCATACTGATTCTGGAGTTGATGCGCTGTCTGTTACCTGGTACGCATAACTATTTGTTGTAGTTGGGCTTGCAAGATAAGTTGATAATGTTGATCCTGATATTACGTTTGCTGATGTGCAGCTTACTCCTCCGGTTCCTGAGGTGGTGTACCACTTATAAGAATATAATGAAGATGGAGAGCCAAAGGAAACGCTTGGCATGACGCCGTTTGGTGGATAGGCACGGATAAACATGTATCTATAATAAGTATATGTGCTATCGCCAGCTTCAGCAATTCCTACATAACCAGAAGTATATGTTGTATCTGTGGCTGTTATGCTATATATAAAACTTTGTGGAGCTGTTCCTCCGCTCATTTCCATATCTCCATTATTATAACTTATTTGAGCATATTCCCATGAATTTTCGTTTTCTGGACCAACACTATTTAAATTAGTCAATCCTCCATTTGTTATTTTTGAAATACTTATATACGTATCTCCAGCACCTGTTCCTGCTCCAAATAAATAACCTGAATCTGAAGATGTTTGAGCTTGTCCTGCAAAACCAACTATAGATGCTGTTTGTGTTGTGTAAACCCAACCATCCATAATAAATTCAGAAGGAATAGGATTTGAAAATCCTGCCCAGCCGAAAGTGGAACTTGCAGAAAATGATATTACGGGCTCTCCATTTAGCGTAGTTTGTGAAAGTGTAGCAACATCATATTTTGTAAAACTTGATAACGGGGTGTCTGCATTAAAATATACAGCGAACACATTCGCTCCATCATCATACTCCGCATAACTACTGCTTAACTGTGGTGCTTCGCCGATCCCCAACGTGCCTGAACTTGAGAGGAGGTTAGTGTTTTTACTGACGAATGTTAGGTAAATAGTATTTGAGCCAGCAGAGAATATTGTGTTTGACACTTTTGCCCATATAGTTATGGTGTTGCTGTCATTGCTTTCTATCCACGAAGGAATGATTGTGCCATTTGAATATTCCAATTCAAAATTAGCTGTGTTTCCGTTATAAGATAGGTAATTGGTATAATTTAAAGCGTTTATAGTTATCATTTGCTGGAAGGGATTTGGATAAACAGCAAGAGCATTGTAGATTAGGAATAATGGAACTTTTGTATAAAGAGTCCCTCCTGATGGGTTGGCTGTTAAGGTTACTGATTGTCCGTTGTCTATTGTTGGATTTGATGGAGTTATTGCGC
>JAMCSO010000041.1 GCA_023379075.1 Candidatus Martarchaeota archaeon
GAGAAGAAAAGTATTAAAAATAACAAAAGATTAGAAATTGAATGGTTTTTCATCACTCTCCCGATAATAATCTTTCATTATAATAGGAACCGATAGATTATAAATCTAATGTTCGATGAACTCTAGGGCTCTGTCTACATATACGGTTGATCAATAACGTCAAATAAGAATAGGCATCCTGAGTTGCCTGTTTTATCAGATATCTCAACCTGCTTTCCTCGTTTTTACATCCATAATACTCGATAAGGCCTGCCTTCTCGGCAGGAGTCATCCCGATCGTCATGTGCCTCCTGATAAAGTTGTAATAAATCTCTAAGAATCTCAGTTCCCACCTGCCTGTCACGATTCCTCTGTATCCTCGTCTTTTGTGAGTCAGACTTCTGATTGTATTGTTGAGTCTCTCAATAAGGTTATTATTCTTCTTGTCCTCGAAGTTTGCACAGCGATGGTAGTTGTGCCTGTACCACCAGTGCCCGAACCTTCTTCTTATTACGCCGCCATATGCGAATGCACCATCAGTAGTGACCTCTAGTGGTGATGGGGACTCATTCAACAACTGATATGCATACTTCTTTGTCCTGTCTCTAGACAGGATCATTGTGGCGAACCTTGTATCTCTACATATCGACGCCCAAACGTAGTAGAATGTACCGCACATCTTGAGGAAAAGTTCGTCCATATGCAGCATATCCGTGAAATTTTGCCTGAATCTTTCTACATATTTATCCAATAACCTGGCATATTCTAAGAACCACCTAAATACAGTCTCCTTTGCAATGCCTAGGAACTGCGATATAAACCTCAGTGTGTTCCCTATAACAAACAACTCTAGTGCGTCTAATATCGTCTTTACCGACTTATGTTTCCACTTGAATCCCTCGTCATCGCAGAATGTCCCATGGCACTCTTTACACTGATATCTCTGTATTCTTCCACGTTCCTTTGTCTTTCTCCTACCAAACTTTACTATATATTTGGATTCACAGTATATACAGATGCGCATCATTTTGGTCGCCAAAACCTCTATGATGCCATCTTTTATATTTGTATCAACCGTATTTAGAACCAGAATCCTTCTTGGAAAACTTGCCTGAAAATGTGCGTATTCTCCTTTTCACCGGTCTGAAACCTATGTCAATCAGTCTCTTATATTTCGATTCCACATTCTTTCCATCCAGGTCGCAAAATCGAGATGGAATGGGGTGCTTAACCCCTGCACTCTCTATTGGAAGTAATAATTTCTACAGAGCCCGTGTGCAGTATGGCTAATTTTGGCGTGACATCTTACCACCCGTAAATGATGTGGGCTTCCTGAACTAAACAATGATGATATTGTGGTTGAGAGAATTTATATGCCTTGCGAGCAAAGTCATACTGTACGCTGGGACACAGCAGAATCCGAAAGGATAAATTTCGTGGATGGGAACGTAAGATGTGGAATCGAACCATGCAAATCCAATGAAGCGAGAACATACCAAACTAAACAGAGATATGATGTCATGGCTTCGAGGATATATGGGGTGTCCTGCTTATCTGCGGTTCGCTTTCATCCCACATCTGAAGAGTATGGGATTTCCCCTCACTTTGTTAATTTGGATAAAGTAATGTTCCTGAAGGCAAGTGTCTGCGAATCCTGATTGCTATTATTAATCACTATAGTCAGATTATTATATCCGGATCTTACTGGGATCTCAGTAGTGTATTTGGTAGATAGGACATTTACTCTTTGATTGGAAGTTAGGATGCCATTGTTGTATATTGATATTGTAGAGTTGTCCAGTGAGAGAATACTGGAGTTCATAATTATCGGGTCGTTTGTAGGGGAGTATATGGATATTGAGCTTCCGCTTGCCACCCACCAAAATCCAGACTCGTTAAGACAATTGCTGCAGACAGCGAATTCTGGAACCCATTCTCCTGATATGAATGCAGTGATGTTTGAAGGCGGTTGTTGGGTATGCACCTTCTCTGGAACCTTGAATAGAATTGTAGAGTTGCCTGTGTATATTGGGCTGCCTAACATATTTGAGAGCGTCGATGTCAGATTCTTAAGTACCGTTGCATTATATAAATTACTGAGGACTGAGATATAACTGATGTTGTATCTTGAGAGAAGGATGAGTGTTGGTTTTGTGAGATTCTCTTTTATTGGATATGAACCATAGCTAGATAAATTTTCAATAGAGTATGTAGAAACGAGCGGGATGGAGTATATATAAAAGTCTTGGAGGGGTGTGCTTCTGGTAGTGTACCCACCAATTATTGGCACATTAAATTCTGTTTGATAGTACATAGCAATGGCTGATTGGTAAGATTGATCCGGAGCAGTGGGTAAGAATAAGACAGAGGAGTTGATGGTGTGATTCATTAGAGAGTATGCTTCAGGTATTGCTGTATTCGTATAAAAAGTATTTGTAAAAGATGAAGTTAACGGGATTCCTGCACATTCGAGCAAGACTATTGAAGAAATAATTGCAGTATATATTGTCTTTTTTTTCACGGAATTGACTTTTGATAAGAGACTTCTGAGACCAAAGGCTGCAAGGATTGCTAGGCAGAGAGAAAACATTATATCGAATCTGCCTGGCTCTCTTATGAGATTAAATATGGGTATGATTCGATAAAGAATATATGGACCCGGTATCATGGTTACATTGCCATTTATATGTATTAGTGGGCCTAGAGAGAGCATAGCAAATATAATTCCGATAGAAGCCCACACCATAGTATTTTTGAACTTCGTTGATTTAATATCAGAGTATATGCCAAATATAGATAAAAGTATAACGGAGTATCCAATATATGAAACGCCTTCCCAATAGAAACCATATGGCATGAGCGTAGGATAATATTTACTGGCCAATTGATTGAAGAGTCCATTAAAATAACTTGGAAGGAAAAAAGAAAGCAAATCATTACTCCACGCTTCATTAGCACTAAGGCTTGAGGAAGTTGCTGCAAGAGAAAGTGAATTGCTATGTATTATGCCGTTTATTAATGGAAATATAAATGGGAGCCCGATTAAAAAGGACAAGAGTAGTATCTCAAAGATTATGGAGATTGTTTTGAGGTTAATTAACTTTCTTGAAGAGCTGAAGTATGTAAAGTAGCAGAATAGCAGCACGAAAAGGAATAGCATTATGCCTTGTTCTATGTCACCCATAAAAGATGCCAGAACTAGAGAAAATGCTGCCAGCACGATGTATCGCAGCTTTCGTCTCTTTATTGAGAGAAGGAAAGATAGGATAAATAACGGGATCCATTCGGTTGAAGTAAAATTCAAGAATATGAATGAATGGGCTATGTTAACTGCGCTAAAGGAGAAGATTGCGCCTGCGATGAAGGATGCGTATGTATCTTCAGTCAGATGCATGGCAAGCAGATACATAAAGAATGCGGAGAGGAGAAAGCCCAAAATAAATATTACATTATATGAGAAAGTAAGGCTTATTTGCTGAAATGGAAAAGAAATTAGGCTTGATATTGGTGAGTCTAAATAATTATAAGAAAAATTTGCTCCGTATGGATAATACAAGAAATTTGTTGTATACGGGGAGCTGTGAAGAGTGAATATAGAATAACCAGGCCACCAAAGGAACCATAAGAACTGATACGGATCTCCAGTGCCGTTTATGTGGGCAAATACATGCGTTATGTTTGCAAATATGGGCCATGACACAAGTATCGTTAGCAATAAGTAAAGAGTTAGTACGAGCACTTCTTTCTTTGTAATCTTAGGAAATATGTATTGCATCGTCTTCACTGTGAGGGTGTTCTGTGAATTTGTTATTAGTCATTCTTCACACGTAATCTTAATCTTAATGCTGCATTTATGAAATAGATCACATCTGAGAGATGAACGTTGCTTTGCGGCTGCTCATCCCAAGAGATGGGAAACTCTCTGACTTTAATACCGTCTCTCTGAGCCAGTATTATTAGCTCTGTGTCAAAGAACCAGTGGTCATCTTTTACCTTTTTTATATATGTTTTTATAAATCCTGAGGACCAGAACTTGAAGCCGCACTGATGGTCTTTAACTTTAGATTGAAAGAGAAGTGCAATTAACCAGTTGTATGATAAGCTAGCAAATAATCTCAGAATACTTCTATTAGCATCCGATCCTTTAATATAACGTGATCCTGTTACAAAAACCTCCCCATTATCAACTAGAGCAAGGGCTTTGTTAAGATATCTTGCAGGAACTGCCATGTCAATATCCAAGCACCCTATGATATTGCCTTTAGCAAGCGTTATGGCTTTTTTTATTGCTTTCCCTTTCCCGAGCCTATGCTTTGATGTCATTAACCGTACGTTGGGCATCTTCGATTTTTCCCTGCAGACAGTGAGGGAATTATCTGTGGAACCATCCTCTGCCAGTATTATCTCGAAATTGCCGAGCTTTTTGGCTTCTTTGTAAATAAGGTCGAAATTCTTCTTAAGGTTGCCTTCTTCATTATGTACTGGCAGGATTAAAGAAAGCATAGTACCATCAACATGCACTGAATCATTTAACTGAGGCAATTATACCATCAATTATGCCGTTCACGCCTATTCCGCCTGTCGACCTTACAGCTATCCTGTGGCTGAGGACGGGTCTTGCAAGGAACTTTATATCATCGATGCTCACTTCCTTTCTGTCTTCTATCAGTGCTTTGGCTTTGGCTGCCTGCATGAAAGATATATCGGCCCTGGGGCTTGCGCCCATTGTTGTATGGATCTCTTTTCGCGTTGCTCCGACTACTTTTGTTATGTATTGTACAACATTATCAGGCATAACAATGCCTTTGGCTGCCTGCTGCATTGATAGAATATCGTTTGTGGAGATGACCTTCTTGGTCTCAACATTCTCCTCGCGCTCCTTTATCCTCAGCATCTCTTGCTCCTCTCCCATGCTTGGATAATCCACGTCTATCTTCAAGAGAAATCTGTCACTAAGCACCTTTGGCAATGGCTCTGTCCCTTCTATCTTCAGGGGATTCTGTGTTGCAAATGTTGTAAAAGGAGATGGAAGCCCGATATTCTCTCCTCCAACAGTGACCTGGCGCTCCTCGAGCGTCTCAAGTAGACCACTCATCGTCTTCGGAGAAGACCTGTTGAGCTCATCTATCAATAGGATATTTGTAAAGATCGGGCCTTTGTTGAACTTGAGATTTCCGGAAGGGTCTTCAGAGACATATCCGACAATATCCTTTGTTTGCAGATCGGATGTTCCTTGGATTCTCTTGAAGTCTGCCTGTATGGTCTCTGCAAGGGTCTTTGTCATTGTTGTCTTGGCGACCCCAGGAACCCCTTCGAGCAAGGCATGTCCATTTGCCACCAGGGTTATGAAAAGAAGCTCTATGACATCTTTTTTGCCAGATATGTGCTTCTTGACTTCTTCGGAAACTGCGAGATAAGCCTGATGCGCATCCAATAGAACACCATATCTAATAAAAACTTTAATCGTACCTATTTAATAATATTATCATGATGAATATATTAATATTAGATTAAATATTCAGTTTATACCTGGGTGCAGAAATGATAGGCAAAGGAACATCCGAAAAGAGGCTCGTCTCAATACCAGAGGCTCTCGAGATACTTGAAGGCAGGAGGAAGGAGGGAGAGCTTGGCTATGAGCAGGAGCTTGCTTATGAGTATGCAAAGAAGTTCTCCAAGATAGATGTGAAGGATTCGGTTAAAATGAGGAAAGATCTTGAAGAGCTTGGATTTACGGAAAAGGCAGCTATAAAGATAGTAGATATCATGCCTTTGGACATTATGCAGCTCAGGCAGACATTGATAATAGAAAGGAAGACATTCGCAGATGATTTATTGGAAAAGGCGATGGAGGTCGTCGAGAAGCACAGAGGTAAATAGATGTTTAAGCAGTGGAGGAATTATGCAGGAAAGAACGCAAAGAAGAGAAGAATTGGAAGAATATGCAATAGTTCTTGATTACTTACCTACTGGAAAGTCTTATTCTGTAAAGCCGGAGCCTCTTGTTCAACTCATTGGAGAGAACAAATTCACACTTTTGGAAGCTGTTGCGAAGGATGTTGAGATAAAGGTTGGAGAGAGAGTTTACATAGGCAGGGAAGAGCGCGATAAGATACTGCTCATAAAGGGAAGGCTCTCTTACAACGACCTCACTGAAGGCGCGAAGAAGGAGCTGCAGGATGCGATTTATAAGATAATAAAGTCAAATGAGAAGAAGTTTGTTGAATTATTCAATAATGCCTCGTCATTGAATATAAGGATGCATTCGCTTGAGCTTCTTCCAGGGATCGGAAAGAGGCACCTGACAGCGATACTTGATGCCAGAGAGGAGAAGAAGTTCGAATCATTTGAGGATATCACAAACAGGGTGCAGCTACTTCAGGACCCTATAAAATTGCTTGTGGACAGAGTCATAATGGAGCTAAAGGGAGATAGCAGATTCTTCATGCTCACAAAACCACTGTCACAACAGCCATACAGGCAATAAGCTCTCTGTGGCGTCCTCCTGCCAGCTAACATTCTGGGCTTCTGCATTCAATTAAGAATTAGAATAATGCTTCACTTGCCTGCTCTTTCAAGATGAAGCTGAGGCACTATCAGTTTTCTCTTCATTGATTTTGATACATAGAGCTCAACAACGTAAGAATCTCCTCTTTTCTCTGTAACTACCGCAGTCTTGCCTCTGTATCTTGGATGTGGTATATTCTTGAAGTTGCTTTTTGGTACTATTATAACCTTCTCCCCTATCTCAAAATTCTTTATTATATTGCTTATGCTAAGCTTTGAAGGCTTGTGATGCCTGGCGAGATGCCTTGTCCTGCCCACAAATAAACCATGAGATCGCTCTGTCATTCTAACCACTAGATGTTATAAATTTATAATATTCTTGTTCTAAATGAATATAAGCTTTTCGCACAGCAACGGCTCCACGTATGGTGTATAAAATTACCGAATTTAAGATATCAGACATGTATAAAGAGCTTAGGGTCAGCTTTGGCTATATGAACTGGTGGCCCGGGGAGAGCAATGAAGAGATAGTCATAGGTGCGATATTAACCCAGCAGGCCTCGTGGAAGAATGTTGAAAAGGCAATAAGAATGCTCAAGAAAAGGAAGATGCTTGGGCTCAGAGAACTTTCAGAGAGTAGTATAGAAGAGATAGAGGATGCGATAAAGGCATCGGGATTTTACAGAAAGAAAGCGGCTAGGCTCAAGAGGATTTCCACATATATTATTAATAGATATGGCAGCCTTGGCGCATTTTTTGATAATGACAGGGATAAGCTGAGAAAGGAACTTCTGGCCATGGAAGGCATAGGCATGGAGACTGCCGATGCGATACTTCTTTACGCTGCTAACAAGAGGATCTTTGTTGTAGACGCATATACAAGAAGAATAATGGGCAGGGTGTATGGAATAGATCCGAAGATAGGGTATGAAGAACTTAGGAAGATTATGGAAAATGGAGCTAAGAGGGATATACGAGTATATAAAGATTTCCATGCTCAGATTGTCGAATTATGCAAAAGGAATTGCAGGAAGCTCCCGTTGTGCGGTGGGTGCCCATTAAAAAGTAGATGCAATCTTGCACGTTCTGTCGAAGGCACAGGATAAGATTAAATATTAACACGAAAATGTTAATCTGATATTTATGAACTTCAAAGAGTACATAGAACTTCATAGGAATGAAGTCCATTCAAAGATCTGCGAATATGTTAAGATAAAAGATCCTATCGAGCATTATAAGATGGTGAGGGATTACATAGACAGGCAGGGAAGCTATAGACGGCCCGGACTTCTTATGCTGAGCGGAGAGGTTTTCGGGGCAAATAAGGAAGAGCTTATCACTCCGGCAGCTGCCATGCAGCTATCCGAGGATTGGATACTGGTGCATGATGACGCAGAGGATGATTCTGAGCTGAGAAGAGGGAAGGCTGCGCTGCATAGAATGTATGGTATAGAGCAAGCGATAAATGTTGGGGATGCGGGCCACGCTGCAATGTGGAGGATGGTCAAGGACCACCTTCTAAGCGCCGGCATAGAGAAAGGCAATAGGTTCTATGAAAAGTTCTATGATATGATAGAGTATACGGTGGAAGGCCAGTACATAGACACTAATTTCTTTGTCAACATACGCGACCTGAAGAAAGCATCAGAAGATCTTTATTTCAGGATAGTGGAAAGCAAGACATGCTATTACTCTGTTTATGGGCCTCTGCAGCTCGGCGCAATAGTTGCGAATGCTGACCAGAAGACTATGGATATGCTAAAAGATATAGGAGCGCCAGCAGGGAGGGCATTCCAAATAATAGACGACGTCCTAGATATGACTGCAGACGAGAAGCTCTTCGGCAAGAAGAATTATGGCGATCTTTATGAAGGCAAGCTAACACTTATCATTCTCAATACATACAAAAATTCTACAGAGGCAGAAAAGGCAAGAATAGATAGGATATACAAGAAGAGAAGGAAAGAGAGGACAGATGAGGAGGTTGGCTTCCTGATTGAGATTATAGACAAATATGATGGCATTGAGTATGCAAAGAGCAGGGCTAAGGCATATGGAGAAGAAGCCAAAGGCCTAATAGAGAAATACAAAGACGCACTTCCGAACAATGAGTACACGGAAACCATGCTCTCCGCTGTAGAAGAACTTTATATGAGAAAGAAATAAATGCCAAACAACAATATGCGTTCCCACCCTAAGGCAGTATTTCATATCGTGAACAGGCTTAGCTTCCGAGTTCGGAATGGGTTCGGGCGTTTCCCTGCTCCTATGGTCGTTTGACAGATATATATTGTCAGGAAAAGTTTAAATAACTTTCAACAAAAAGAGTGTATATAACAAATCCTTTTTAATTTGAGTAACATATTGCGCTCTTCAGACAACGTTCTGGTATTCGTATGACTTTCAGAGATCGAAAGAGTAGGGAGGGCAATTCCATCCAGGATTTAAGAGAAGCTCAGCGGAGAAGAGATAGAATAGAAGAAGGGCGCGTGACTTGGGAATACTACAAATCGAAGCTTGATCGTGAGGCAAAGGAGCTGAGACGGAAGAAAGGAGAGAGAACAAAGAAGGCCTTCAAGGCAGCTGGAGTCATGCTCTTGGCAGGATATATGGCGCATGTTACGGTGGAATCATACAGTGTATTTAACAAAACGAACCTTCTGCCAACAAGCATACTGAATAGGGAGTGGAATACTATAGCAAATGTTATCCATGGAACAATGATAACGCTAGACATTATATTCGTTGCTGTGGTAATATTTGTATATAAAGAGATAAAAAGAAAACCCTGATTCAGCCCCACATCTCGGCCTTTATGTGCTTCTGGTCAACGCCCAGTGAGAACAGAGCTTGCTTTAATGCATTGACAAATGCAGGAGGGCCACAGATGTAGCTTACCCTGTCTACAACGTCGGGAGCATACTTTTTTATCATCTCGGCATTGACATGTCCAGTATCTCCTTTCCATGTATCATTCTCTTTCGGGCGCGTGACAGTTACCGCAAGTTTTACGCCCAACTCGGAGGTTATCTGGCTGAGCTCTTCTTGCTCTATTATATCGTCAGAGTACTTCGTGCTGTATATCAGAACCCCATCAATCTGCTGGCTTCTGGCCTTTGATAGGCGAAGCATAGAAAAGAATGGGGCTAATCCGGTTCCACCAGCAAGGAAAAGAAATTTTGTTCCGGAATTTAGGTCGAACTTGAATTGCCCGTATGGAGCAGAAATATAGTAAACATCGCCTATCTTTGCTGTGTCAAGCTTTGAAGTGAACTTTCCGTGGACAAGAGATATAAGAAACTCAAGGCTTTGGGAAGGAGGTGCATTTGCTATGGAAAATGCTCTGCCTATAGATTCGCCAGTCTCCTGATTCTTGTAATAGAGCATGGCAAACATTCCTGGAACAAAGTCTATGCTTGTTCCGTCTTGTGCTTCGAAGGTAAATGCACTCACTTCTGGTGTTGACTTCTTAATCTTCTTTAGTACATAAGGTCGGTTAAGTATCATGAAGTCTACCTTTTCATATATGCAAGTGCCTTATTAAAATGCTTTAGATCAAGCAGACCTAATTAGATTTGGCATTTGTTATGCCTTCGACTGTCTTCTCGAACTTCTCGATTGACTTTATCACTTCTTTCAGTTTAGGGTTAATGTTATAACCGAGATCGTAGCCTCTTTCAGTTCGCATGTGAGTAGGCTGTAGAACATTTAGATTCATTGAAAGATTTCTTAATGTTATTATTAGGGTCTTCCGTGTGAAACTCTTCCCAAGTACAGAATATAGCTCTCGTGTAGTCCTTGGAGACTTAAGCATTAATAATTTAAGAACTGCGTAATTGGGCTTGCTTAGAAGCTTCCTTATTACCCATATATCATCATCTCCTTCCCTTTGAATTGATGCTCTTGCCATTTTTATACCTTCTGAATTGACATGTATAATTAAACATCAAGTTTTATAAACATATACTTGTTGTAAACCGCGTATCCAAAATATATTTGAATATATCTTGATTGTTGCTCATTCTCGCCATCTTTTTTTCTTTTATAAAAGTAAATGTTTATATATTATGGTAAAGATATTATATTTTGGTATTATGTCTTCCATCAAGGATTCAGAGGGGGTGCTGCTTATTGAGAGAAAGCATGTCGGGGGAAAGCGCATTGCAGAGAGTGAATTTTCTGAAGTGGTTTTGCTAGGCAAGGAACAGGTATACCTTGTTGGGAAGTGTCTCTCTTCAAGGGAGTTCTCCCTTCTCTCTTCAGCAATTGAGAGAGTAAGGTTGACTGGAGAAGGTACAGAAAGTGGTGAGGCCACATCCATTGCTCATGAATATTTATCCAGAAATCTTGATGCTGGGGCTGCAGGGCGTTTGGCCGGCCTTTCCGCAAAGCTCTCGGAACGCGGTGGAGTTATGAAAGTGATATTCATGGATCCTGATGTTGAGAGGGTTTTGGTTCGGCAGCATGGAGGTGCGTTGATTGTTATAACGAAAAGCTGCGGTGCATGCTCCTCGAACATTAAAGTTGTTGAGAAGAACATTAAGAAGCTCTCGTTTGTTGTGCGGGAATGCATGATGCAAGATAAAATAGAATTTTTGGACAGCCCTAAGAAAACGGCGCTCAGATCGATTCTTAGATCTTATACTAATGACTTCTTTGAGGGGAGAGCCGCGAACAGGAAGTTTATATGTCCCGAATTGATGGCGTATCTGCACATGGCGATGGAGACAGGAAATAATATTATTGTTGCTGGGGCTCATGGGAGGATAACACTTCTTAATCTGATGGCACACCTCGTTCCGCAGGATACAAAGACCCTGATGTCAGGGATCTCTTTGGAGGATTCCAATAAGAGAAACAGAAAGTACATCCTTTGCGAGGATAAGCCAATAAACAGAGCGAGATCGGTCTGCCTGCTTGCAGATTCTATTGCTCCAGACTTGCTTATTATTGAAGATGCAGGCAGGGAACTAGGAGAGCTCCTGAAAAGAACAGCCTCTGGGATGAACATTATCGCTTCTATAGAGAGCAACTCCCTTGATATACTTTGGACCCTGAGATCTTTGAGATTCGGCCTTACGCCAGCAATAATAGGCATTTTGGATATCCTTATATTTGTTGATGTAAATGGGAATTACACAGTCTCTGAGCTCAAATGGCTGAGTAGAGGCGAGACATTTGATGGCAAAAGCTTTGGTGAGGACCTGCTGGAAGAAGCCAATCTCTTCTGTTCTTCAGTATTCATAGAGAAGAATCTGAATACATCAAAGGTAATAATAGAGTATGCAAAGATAAACGGTCTCTCGACAAAGAGGGCAGTGGCTGCATTTAATGATAGAGTGCATGCTTTGAGCTGTGGAGATATTTATAGTGGGCTTGAATCTGCAAGGTTATCTCCGAGTTTTGTTTATGGATAAAAAGAAATATATTTGCGTTTATCTTACTCTGATGCAATGACAAAACCAGAGTGGCTTACCATAAAGCCGGCATCGACTGAAAGATATGCCGAGATAAAGGAGAGCATACGCTCTGAGGGGCTGCATACGGTTTGTGTTGAAGCGCACTGCCCAAACATAACAGAGTGTTGGAGTGGAGGCACAGCTACATTCATGGTTCTGGGAGATGTTTGCACAAGAGGATGCAGGTTCTGTGCGGTTGCGAAGAAGGCTTCGGGTAATGCGCCAGATGAGAACGAGCCAGAGAAACTTGGAAGAATAATCAAGCTATGGGGGCTTGATTATGTAGTGATAACATCGGTATGCAGGGATGACCTCAAAGACCATGGTGCAGAACACATCTCAAGATGCGTTGAGGAAATAAGAAGAGAGAACCCATATACGATAATAGAAGTACTTTCGCCAGATTTTAGGGGAGATTATGAGTGTATTGAGAGGCTTGTAAGTTCGAAGCCGGATGTTATAGGAAATAATATAGAGACCGTCAAGAGGCTTAGCCCGTTTGTGAGGGACAGGCGCGCAGATTACATGCAGACTCTTGAGTTTCTTAAGGGAATAAAGAAGATTAATCCTGAGATATACACAAAATCAGCGATAATGCTCGGCATTGGTGAGAGCTCTGAGGAGATTATCGAAGCTTTTAATGATCTTAGGAATGCGGGGGTTGACTTTCTCGCTGTAGGGCAATATCTAAGGCCAAGCTTAGCTCAAATAGAGGTTAAGGAGTATGTCAGCCCGGAGAGGTTTGCAGAATTGAAGAAGTTTGGGGAAGACATAGGATTTGAGTATGTTGCTTCTGGGCCGTTTGTGAGAAGCTCTTACAGGGCTGGGGAGTTCTTCGTCAAAAGAGCCTTAAGCCAGAAAAGAGGATCTAATCATAAAAGCTTTGACCTCGCTTCTCCCACAAGGTAGAGCGATCCCGTTATACATATAACATCGTCAGTTGATGACTCACTGAGGGCTTTCTTCCACGCCTGCCCAAAATTATCGAATGACTCGGAGCCGGCAGAGAGGGAAGAGAGATATGCGGGATTATAAGACATTCTTCTCCCAAAGTCTGTGTTTGACTCGAATGCGGTGAAGTAAAACTTTGAGGAGAGAGGGGCAAGCGCCTTAATCATCTCGTTTACATTCTTGTCCTTCTTTGCAGCAAATATTACCTTGAGGCTGCGACCCCTAAGACGAGCCTTCAGGGTCTTTACAAGAGCTTCAATCTTCATTGGATTGTGCGCCCCGTCGAGTATCACTTCTGGATTTTTCATGATGATCTCGAACCTTCCAGGAATATTAAGATGAAGAAGACCTTCGCGAACAGACCTTTCAGAGGCCTTGAAACCGTGAGATTTTAACGCAAGAACCGCGCTTATTGCAAGTGCAGCATTGGCCACCTGATGCTCACCGAGAATGCTCATTGTCAAGCCAGTATATCGCTTATTCTCGGTTATGAGATCAAATCTGGTTCCTTCATCGATTGTTTTGATATTGTATATTATATCCTTTCCTAACAGCTTCAGATCTGCTCTTTCTTCTTTTGACTTCTTTTCCAGTATCTTCACCACTGAAGGCTGCAAAGCCCCAGAGATTACAGATATTCCAGGTTTTATTATGCCGGATTTATCGGTTGCGATCTCGTCTACAGTATCGCCAAGAATCTCTGTGTGATCAAGGCCTACGTTTGTTATTATTGCAACTTTAGGAAGGATTACGTTTGTACCATCATATCTGCCCCCAAGGCCTACTTCTATTACACCTATTTCAACCCCGGCCTCCTTGAAGTGTTGGAAAGATAGGGCTAGGAGGGCTTCAAAGTAGGTAGGCAGCCCCCACCCGCTTCTCCTGGAAAGGCATTCAGAGTATACTGAAAGATTATTTACTAGGCGTACAAAGGCAGGCTTAGACATGATGCGCATGTTGACCTGCGCCCGTTCGCGCATATCTTCTAGATGCGGAGAGATGTGCAAGCCGACCTTGTATCCGGATCGCATAAGCATGCTTGCAATCATTGTAGAAGTTGAACCCTTTCCTGCGGTACCACCAATGTGGACAGCGGGGTATGCGTTCTGTGGATTTCCCATCAGCTGAAGGAGTGCACTCATTCTTCCAAGTCCCTCGCCTTCATTACTCTTTTTATTGAATGGAAGAGATTCCAGATACGCTTTTGCCTCTGAAAATGTTTTGATCTCCATGGAGCTCACAAAAAGCTACTCAGATCTATCGAGGAACAGTTGCCCGAACAATTGTATTGAACTAAATAAATATTAATATCAATGCGCTAATCTTTACCATGAAGACAATAATGTATCTTGCGATGACACTGAACGGGAAGATAGCAGATGGCAGAGGCTCAATAGGCTTCTCCTCAGATAACGAGTGGAATTTATTCCAGGAGGAGATGGGGAAATGGGGAAATATCATAATGGGAAGAAGGACTTTTGAGGTAAGTTTGAAGGCAGGGGTCTTTCCATATAATGGCTTGAATATAGTAATGACTAAAGAGAAGATCAGAAACAGATGGGGCGAGAGTGTGATATTTTTTGGCGGGTCACCGGCAGAAGCACTAAGGCTCCTTGATGATCGCGGATTTGAGATAGCATACATTGGTGGAGGAGGCATGTTGAATTACTCTTTTCTTAAAGAGGGGTTAATAGATGAGATAATGGTCGATGTAGAGCCTGCAGTAATTGGGGTTGGTGTTGGGCTTCTTGCAGAAGAGGAGATAAGAAGCAAACTTAAGCTTATTGATGTAAAAAGGATATCAGAAGATGAGGTTCAGCTAAGGTATTCTGTGATAAGGTAAGATCATGAAGAGAGTTATGGCATTCGGTTCTTTTGACATTTTGCACCTGGGGCATCTTCTATATCTGAAAAAAGCAAGGATGCTTGGCGATTTTTTGATAGTGGTTGTTGCGAGGGATAAGAGCATTGAAAGTATGAAAGGAAGGGCACCGATCATGAATGAAAAGGCGAGGCTGGCTCTGGTTTCGTCATTGAGGATCGTTGATCTGGCAGTGCTTGGGGAGAAGCTTCCTGGACAGGCATCGAGATATGAGGTCTTGAGAAAGTATAAGCCTGACGTGATAGCCCTTGGTTACGACCAGAAGGTCGATATTGGCGAGCTGAAAAAATGGCTCTCTTCTAATGGAATCAAGGCAAGAGTTGTTAGGATACATGGAAAAGCTGATGAAAAAGTATTCAAGAGTTCTCTGATTAAGCGAAAGCTTGCCATCTATCTAAAGAGATAGAATCAGATTATCTTATTGTCTTTCGTCTCTTTTATGAAAGATATAAATATTATTGATAGGATGCAGATGCCAATCGAGACAAACGCTATCTTGGGCCATGCCGCAGTCAGCGTTCCTGAACTTATTATGATTGCAGGTAGGATGAATGTTGTTAGCACGCCTGCAAGTACTCCGCCAAATTGATTTGATAGGCCGACTCCAGAGTACCTATATTTTGTAACAAATTGCTCGGCAAGAAAAATTGGTATAACTCCAGCGGCTATGAATATTGAGCCTATGAGAAGCAACTGCGCCAATATTATGAGAGCATAGCTCCCGGTATTGATAAGCATGAAATAAGGATACGCAAATATCATAGTCAATAGTGCAGATAAGTATAGTGTCTTCTTTCTGCCGATCTTATCGCTGATAAATGCACCGCATATTGCAGTGAATATTGCGAATATTCCCCCAAGAATGACAGATACCGTTGCAAAAGCCACATTGCCGTTAAGGATGATGTGGGAAATGTATGTTTCAGAGAAAGGCACGGCTTCAAGGCTGATCACACTGGCAGCGAATTCTGGAGCTATTGCAAGCGTGAGTATGAGGCGCCAGTTAGATTTAATTATTGTTAGTGCGGGAGTCTTGTCGACCTTCTTGCTTCCCAGCTTCTTAAATAGAGGGCTCTCGCCAAGGAAGTACCTTATCGCCACACCTATAACTATCAGCACAGCACCAAAGAAGAAAGGTATTCGCCATCCGTTGTTTATGAAGGCAGCCTTCTCAGAGGAGGGAGCAGCTAGGAATAGAAAGAAGACTACTGCGCTGCTTATCACAAGGCCTATCGCAGTAGCTATCTGCACCCAACTAGTCCAGAAAGCCCTGTTCTTTGATCTTGAGACGAATTCGGAAGTCCATGCTATTGCTCCCCCATACTCGCCTCCGGCACCAATTCCGAAAAGAATCCTGAAAAGTATAACCATTATTGGTGCTGCAATTCCTATTGCTGCGTATGATGGAACCAATGCAATACCAAGCGTGCTTATTCCCATTGTGGAGAGCGTCCACATCAGCATTTTCTTGCGACCAAAGCGGTCGCCTAGATGTCCGAAGATGAATGCACCTATAGGCCTGAATAAGAGTGTAACTGCAGCGCTTGATATGGATAGCGCAAGCCCCACATCGGCAGAGGCTGATGGAAAAAAGACAGTTGGCCATGCAATTGAAGCAACAAGAAGAGCTATGAAATAATCATAATAGTCGATGGTGGTTCCTATCGCTGCCGCAAAAGTCACTTTGGGTATCTCCTTATTATAATCCTGCACACGGAAGCTCATTGAGAATACACCAACACAAGCATCTTAAGAAGACAATAAAAAGATTTAAACTTTTGCCTGTTTTGCCGATTGCTTTGAAGAGATGTGGCAGAGCATAGCAAGGTTATTAGAATCTTTTATCGATACTCTATAAAAAGAAATGCTGCGGTGTTTGGGATTGGTATATGATTACAATTACCAGGACAGCAAGATCAGCACAGGGATAGTAGGTCTTGATGCTATACTATTTGGAGGGATCCCTAAAAATAACCAGGTCCTTCTTACCGGGGCGGCTGGGACTGGAAAGACCTTGCTCTCATTCGAGATACTTTATAGGAATGCGAAAGAGAGGAGGCCGTGCACATTCATAACGTTTGACGAGCATAGAACCTCGCTGCTTGAGAATGTCAGGAGCGCTTTCTCGGATTTCGATGACATAGAAGAGCTAATAGCAAAGAATATAATGATGATTTCGGAGCAGAGGCTTCTCGAGTCTTATGGAACAAGAGAGAACTTCGAGGCGTTCATATCGGGGCTAAACAAGACGATACGATTAAATAATTCCCAGCTTGTTGTCATAGACTCGATATCGCCAATAAGGCCGTTGTTCGATGATGATAGGGTAGTCACAAGAGCCATAAACTTTCTTGCAGAGAACTTCAGGAACCTTGGAGTCACCACCCTCTTTACGCATGAAATTTATAATACAAATACTATAATAGACGACCTTCTCGGAACATATATGTTTGATGGTCTCATAAAGCTTAACACGCTCGGAGAAGAGGGCAGCTTTCAGTTCCTTACAAGAGTTGTGAAGATGAGAGGCACGGACCACAGCAATGTTTCCATGCCTTATGAAATTACGCCGAACGGCATAAATGTCTTCAGATAGGCGCCAAGTGAGAGTGATGAGGAAGGAAAAGGATCAGTTCCTTAAGAAGATTGTAATCCCTGCATTCTTTACTGCGTTTGCCGCAACCGTGCTGGTACTCGCACTTAAGTATTTAAATTTTAGTATAAGGTATGGGACTGGTTCATCGGGGATAATATTTGCTTCTTTTGGATCCAGTCTCTTTCTTCTATTTATGGCGCCGAAGTCAAAGACTGCGTCTGTAAGAAAGTTTGTCAAGAGCTATCTATTTGGAGGTGTGATAGGGGTTGCGGGAAGCACTATGCTTTCATATCTTCCCCTCTTCATGGTTGCCTTCATAATAATATTTGTTGCATCTATTGTGCTCTTTATTTCAGACAGCGTACATCCCCCGGCAATAGCCATAGCCTTTGCATTCGTGCTGTTTAGGATAGATGTGTACGGGATGGTGATAGTTGCTTCTACAGCTTTCCTGATAGTGCTTCTTAAGCTATTTTTTGACAGGTTTGTATATCCTTTTGAGAAGTAACATTCTCCACATTAAAGATGATAAATATGAGTATAATAGAAGATTTCAAGGCCTTCTCAACAAAGGCAATGCGCTGGACATGGAAATAGCAGTGATAATTGGTGTCGCACTTAACAACGTTGTTAACGGCCTCGTTACCAACATAATCACTCCGCTTATAGGAATACCAGGACACGTAGACTTCTCTAGCATGAAATTTGTCATTAACGGAAGTACCTTTATGTATGGAAACTTCATCAACGCTGTGATAAACTTCGCTGTAGTGTCTCTTGTTGTTTTCTTCGTTATAATCAAGCCCATGTCGAAGCTTCAGAAGAAGAGGGCAGATGAAAAGCCTGTTACAAAAAACTGTCCAGAATGTCTCTCGGCAATACCTGTAAACGCAAGAAGGTGCGCCTACTGCACATCTCTCCTTGAAAAATAGGTGTGGACTCTGCGGGATTCTCGAGCCTTTGCAGCAAAGCCACAAAGCTTATTCGAACCCGCGGCTTCCTGCATGCCATGCAGGCGCGCTACCACTGCGCCAAGAGCCCACGAGTAGATATCTGCAGATAAGAATTTATATTGTGCAGCAGAATGGCATTGGGGATTATGCTGGCGAGATAAATAGTATATTGCCCCCTCTTAAAAGGATTGTGCCTAATTTCGTCTTAAGATCTCCATCATCAAGTTCCTCTGCGCTGTCAAGAACTATGTTCATGTGAGCATCGAAGGAAGTCACTTTTCCTCTTATGTCAGTACCGTTTTTCAACCTGATCAGGACCTGTTGGCCTATTGCCTTGTTAAGTAAATCGAAAGGCCTCTCTTGTGTCATCTCTTCACCAATTAAACCTAAAAGTTAATATTTGAATAAGTCTTAAAACGTTTATTTATTTTTCTTTACCTTTGAAGTATCCCCACTCTTCATTGCGAGTTTCACTGACCCTGTTCCAAGGGGAATGAGTTTCCCGACAAGAATGTTCTCAGTAACCCCGCTCATCGGATCTATCTCGCCGAAGGCAGCAGCGTTTATCAGGTGCTTGACGGTCTCTTCATAAGCAGCTCGTGCCAGTACCGAATTCTTCTGTCCTGAGAGGCCATGCCTGCCTATACCTTTTATCGTGCCGCTTGACGTCATCGCATCGGCTATGAGCAGAAGATGCCTATGGTCTACTGTTATAGACTGCTCAGATAGAGTATGCATCAATTCCTTTGCAAGAGTATATCTTGCGGATTCTATTCCAAATTGCTTGTGCATGGCAAATACGTCGTTAGTGTATAGCCTGTATTTGTCAACTCCTGGCACATCCATTATTGCGCTAAGATTATTCCCTGTAGCTATTATGAAGTATTCTCCAGTCTTTTTATCCTGCTGTATTATTGCTTTCCCAACCCCTTCTATTCCGCTTATCACTGACCTCATTATCCTTACTCCAGTGTTCCTTATTATTTTCATGTTTGTTGTCTGAAGTCTGACTGTGACTGCGTCTTCCTCGGCTTCGGCCTCGACTTCGAAGAGTTTCTCGATCTTTGAGGCGATCTGCTTTGAGGTTAGACCAGCGGCTTCGAGTTCCTGGCTGTTCAGGAAAAATTTGATGCGCTTCTTAGGAAAGTTCTCGACGAACCTCCTCACTATGTTCTGCATCTTTACCTCGTTTATCTTCTTGGCTATAGCTTCCACTTTCTCGAAATCTTTTTTAGCCCCGTCTTCGATGTAAACATAAGTTATTGGAGTTGTAGGCCTTTTTTTGGCATCGACAAGCTCCGCAAGCCTTGGAAGCCCAGAGGTAGTGACTGTTGCCTCTATTCCTGCAAAGTGGAAGAGCCTCAGAATCATCTGCGTTCCCGGTTCACCCACAGATTGGGCCGCGATCATTCCAACAGGTTCTCCATATTGGACATTATAATTATTTGATTTTTTTGCCATTTTATCACTCGCTCTCTTTCTCTTCCAACTCAGCAAACTGGGAGCTTACAGGATTTATAAGGTCTCCGCCATAAACAGTCTGGATCAGGTTGTTGTTCGCATCCCTTACGCTCTCGTCAGATGTTACATAAAAGTCCTGAAGTGCATTTGATAGTCTTCTGTAAAGATAACCGCTTCTTGTAATCAGGAGATATTTGTACACCTCAGAGACCCTCGAACCGACGCCGTGCATGAATAGATCTATTGGAGATAACCCCATGTAAAAGTTCGTTGTTACGAATCCATGTGCTGTAGGCCCTATATCATTTGGAGCTATGTGCGGGAGCACTCTTCCAGTATAGTATCCTCTCTTTATCCTGCCTCCGCTTAGCGTTGCCTGCTGTCCGAGGAACATAGTCATCTGCTCAAGGTTTAGCATGTTTCCTCTTGATCCTGCGAATGTCATCTGCATGGCACTGTTTGTAGGATCCTCGTTCTTTGAAAGAGAGACTTCTGCCTTGCTTCTTGCAACATTGAGCTCTGCGATGATCATCCTCTCCAATGAGTCACGCATCGTATATCCAAGAAGGGGTTCAAGCTTCTTGTTCTTGTACTGGTCCACCATTGATGAAGCATTATTGAGTGTCTCCTGTATTATCCTTTCCCTGTCTTCCTGCAGCTTTGAATTTGGCGCATATTCCTTGACTCCCACTGTGACTCCTGCAAGAGTGACATATGCATCGGCAACCTTTGATGAGACGAATATGAAGGTCTTCAAGACATCTTCACCGTAATCCATGGCTATCTTGACAAAGAGCCTGTTTCCGCCGCCATATGTGGCTTTGGTAACAACCCCTTTCTGAAGGATTCCGTTCTTTATAACAAAGTCGCCTCTCTTTGTCTTCTCCTCGAAGTTCAGCCCTTTTGGAAGAAGCAGTGAGAAGACATCTTTTCCCTTGTATTTTCCATTCTTATCTGGCTTTGGTAATTCGTATATGCCAGCTATGCCAAGCAGATATGCTGCCTCGTCTTTTGTAAGGTATGTGTCGTCTTTTGTAAGGAAGTACATCCCAGTGATTCCGTCCTCAGAATTCGTTATTATCGCGTCACCGTCTCTTGGCGAGAATATATGATGCTTTACTTCCATCAGGTAGAAAGCCTCTGCCTGGGCTTCGAGGCTTTGGGGAACGTGTAGGTTCATCTCGTCTCCGTCGAAGTCTGCGTTGTAAGGCTTTGTAACACAGAAATTAATCCTGAAGGTTTTATCTGGAAGAACCTTAACCCTGTGAGCTAGTATTGATAGCCTGTGAAGTGATGGCTGTCTGTTGAATAGCACTATGTCTCCGTCCATCAGTTGCCTCTCCAATATGTGACCAGGCTGGACCTCTTTGAGAAGGTCTTCCCTGTTGATATCGAGAACCCTCTTCCTCTTTCCATCTTTTGATACTATATTAAGTATTGTAGGGTACTCTGTCCTTGAAAGGAGCTCCTTTGCCTTCTCTATATTCCAATTCGTAACATAGAACGGAACTGTGAGCTTTGATGCAATCTCCAAAGGCACTCCAACTTCATCTACATTTATGTAAGGGTCTACACTTATAACCGTTCTTGCAGAATAATTGACCCTCTTTCCGCTCAGGTTGTATCTGAATCTTCCTTCCTTGCCCTTTAGCCTTTGGGCCAGTGTCTTAAGTGATCGGCCGCTCCTGTGCCTTGCCGGAGGAATTCCTGATGTCTCGTTGTTGAAATAGGAAGTTACGTGATACTGCAGAAGTTCCCAGAGATCATCTATTATTATCTGGGGAGCTCCAGCATTTATGTTCTGATCAAGCCTCTGGTTTATTCGTATTATGTCTACAAGCTTGTGCGTTAGATCATCTTCGCTCCTCTCTCCAGATTCAAGAGTTATCGATGGCCTGACGTTGACTGGAGGCACGAGCAGAAGGCTTAGCACCAGCCATGAGGGCTTGCTTGCTTCGGGATCTATCCCCAGAATTCTCAGATCGCTATCGTCTATCTTCTCAAGCATGTCCCGGATCTCGTCCGGCCTTAGCCTTCTCTCGTCTATATAGAAATATGTGGGAGATGAGAATCTGAGCTTTCCTTGGGCCTCGCCGCAATGCGGACATTTCTTCAGGTTCTTGAGCTTCTTTATTGATGATGTTTGCTCCTCTGACTGCTCATCATGGATATGCCCTGAATCAAATCCTTCCTCCAAGATCTCCCTGTTCTTTGCTTTGAATATCTCAATCTGTTCGTCATTGAGAAGTATCCTTCCGCAGCGCTTGCATGTTGTCTGGAGAAGCATGTATATTATCTTTGAGAATTCGGAGTGTATTACTGGCCTGACAAGCTCGATGTGCCCGAAGTGTCCAGGGCAGGTCTTTGCCCTAGCCCCGCAGGTCTTACATATCAATCCTGGATCTATAACTCCAAGGCGCTGGTCCAAAGGCTAAAGGGCAAGGAAGGAAGAATCCTCATTGTAGGTGTCAGGTATGTTGAGCTTCACAACGCTTAGCTTCTTTATTTGCTCTGGGGCAATTGTTCCAAATTTTATATCATTTATTATTTCAGCTTGCATAAATACCACCTACTCTTTCAACCTTACCCTTGGAAGTATGTGCAGGGACTTGATCTCGTCAAGCAGAACCTTGAATGCGTAGCTTAGCTCGACTCCGACAAGATCGCCATTCGTGCATATAGGACAGACTGGCATCCTCTTTATGTAGTCGTAGTAGCCCATGCTTCCGCAGGACTTGCATATTAGCACCTCGGTCTTATCGCTCTGATCCAGGAGACGCTCCTTAAGGAGAAGCGTTGCTCCATGGCCTATGAGCGCATCCCTTTCCATTTCTCCGAATCTGAGGGCACCCTGCCTGGCCTTGCCTTCAGTAGGCTGGTGTGTTAATATCTGAACCTTTCCTCTCCCTCTAACCTGCATCTTATTGCTTACCATGTGATATAATCTATTGTAATAAACAACGCCAGTGAATATCTTTGCCTTGAACTCCCTGCCAGTTATTCCGTCGTATAATGTCTCGTCTCCGAACTCATCAAATCCATATCCCTTAAGCACATCTCCATACTCTTTCATTCTTGCCTTGCCTTCCATTATGAAGCCTGTGCCGTCGATCTTCTTACCGTTAAGTGATCCTGCTTTGCCTGCAAGCATCTCCAGCAGATGTCCGAATGTAAGTCTTGTAGGTATGCTATGTGGATTTAGAAGAAGGTCTGGAACTATTCCACTCTCTGTGAAAGGCATATCTGCCTGATTTGCTATAAGCGCAACTACTCCTTTCTGCCCGTGCCTGCTGGCAAACTTGTCCCCTTTCTCAGGAACCCTTAAACTCCTTACACGGATCTTTACAATCCTTGTCGCTCCTGTGGACTCGGTTACTATTACGCTATCAACTACCCCTTCCTCTCCTGTCTTAAGCATTGTGGAATCTTCCCTTGTCTTCTCTTCAAGGCCTCCTGCGCCTATATTCTCTTCCAGGAATCTTGGAGGAGCGACCTTTCCTATCAGCACATCGCCTTCCTTTACTTCCATCTCTGGCTCTATGATCCCATCCTCGCTGAGTTTTGAATAGACATGCTCACCCATATATCCTTCGGCTGTTGGTGGAGGTATCCTGAATTTGTCCTTTTGCCCCCCAGGATATCTTCTCTCCTCATCGGAATAGGATTTGTAGAACATGCTTCTTCCCATGCCCCTGTCGACTGATGCCTTGTTTATGACAACCGCATCTGACATGTTATATCCATAATACGTTGACAATGCGACTACTAAATTCTGGCCGCTTGGGTGGGATTTGATCTCTGCTGCCCTGTACGCAGAGGTTGAGACTATTGGAACCTGCGGATAGTAAAGTATGTAAGATCTTGAATCGAATCTAATGTTAAAGTTGGATGAATATAGCCCCTCAGATTGCTTTATGAAGTTTGCAAGCATTGTGTGCCTTGCAAGGCTGTTGTGCTCTGGGAAAGGAGACGTACTTACAGTAAAACCGAAGACAGAAACAAGATCCATCTCTAGATGGGTAACATCCTTTGTTATGTCTTTCTCGCTGAGAGCTATAAGCGCATTCTCTTCCTCTTCTGCATCAAGATATTCTATTATGCCATTCCTTATTAGATAGGTAAAATTGATTTCCTTGCTCTTTATTCTTGCAAGCATATCCTCTGTTAGTTTTGAGCTTCCGTTCTCAACTATTATGTAAGGCTTCCTTATCCTTCCACGGTCTGTGTTTATATTGATGGTGTTTAGCTTTTCCATGAAGGCGACATTGACCTCTCCTGAGATCAGACCCTTTCGTCTTGTCTTTCTTACTTCGTTAACAAACGAGATAGGATCCTCAACGAAGCCGATAACTTTTCCGTTGAGATACACATATGATTTTTCTTGTGCTTTCAAACAATCACCAATCACGCTTCTTTTATGCTGTATATTTTTTTGAGCTCGTCAGCAGTGAGCTTCTCGTCAGCTCCTACGCTGACCTTTGCCATTACCGCAAGATACTTTGTGAGTCCGACCTCCTGTCCTTCAGGAGTCTCTGATGGACAGATCTTACCCCACTGAGTCCCATGAACGTCTCTGGCCTTGAAGTGAGGATGCTTCTTTGCCAATGGAGATTTTACCCTCCTGAGATGAGTATAAGTACTTATCAAGTTTGTTCTCTCGAGAACCTGCGAGACGCCAGTCTGCCCTGCGACCCATGTTCCAGTCCCCATTGCATAGGCCATCTTCTCTGTGAGCGTGTCTGGGCTTATTATTGACTGTATGCTGAGCCTTCTGCCCCTGGCGCTTGACCTTTCTACCTGGTATTTGACTTCCTTGACGAAGAATCTGAACGCATATGCAAATAAGTCTTCCATCAGCTCTCCGGCAAACTTTACCCTCTTATTTGCGAAATGGTCCTTGTCGTCTTGTTTTGCCAGCCTGTTAGCTATTATTGTGGATTTCCTTGCCATCTGCATAAGATACTTTGCCTTGGCCAGCCTATCTTCTGGACCATTGCCCATATGTGGCAGTAGATAGGTATCGAGCTGCATCTCTGCTCTCTTCTGCTGATATTCCTTTGCCTGGGCAGGAGCTGCAAGCTTGCCGACCTCTATGAGCGCCTCGCTCGGAGGAAGTTCCTTGGCTTCGCTTAGCTCCAGATTTAGAAGTATATCGTTCTTGAAAGCATTGAACTCGCTTGCATATTCTATTATATCTTTTGCCTGGAGACCGAGAGACCTAAGCATCAGTATCATGTTTATGGGTTTTGAAGTTGTTGGAAAATCAACTTCAAACAATCCATTCTGGTTTCTTGAGACAGCACATTTTGCCCTGAATCCGGGAGTTGTTGAGAAGACCTGACTCCTAACCTTTGTGCCTTTCTTCTCCCTGGTTGTTATTATCCTATTTGACGCAACATCTTCGAGACCTATGAGAACTCTCTCGACTCCTTTTATTATGAAGTATCCTCCGGGATCTTCCGGGTCCTCGCCGTTTTCTACTACCTGACTCTTCGCCATGGTTTTGAGGTGGCAGAGTGAGCTTCTCACCATTATTGGAAGCTCCCCGACAAAGACCTCTCCGTAAGAGGCTGCTTTCTCAATGCCTCTTATCACAGGCACTACTTCTATGAATATCGGTGCAGAATAAGATAAATTTCTCAGGCGCGCCTCATTTGGAGTTATGCTTCGCCTTGAGCTGTCCGCTTCTATTACAGAGGGTTTATCCAGCCTTACGCTTCCTAGCTTCAGGGCAAAACCCTCGACACCAGGCTCGATTATGTTCTGCGTGCTTACTACTTTCTGCAATCCACCGTCGATAAACCTGTTAAAACTCTCAACCTGGTGCTGTACCAAGGAAGCAGGGTTAAGATAAGATTCTAGCAAACCATCCATACTATCACAGATACCGCTTAAATATTAGGGCAGAGGCACTTAGCCCTCTACTACGAGCCTGTAATAAAGATACTCGTTTCCGAAGTCCGTCCTGTGAACTTTTATTATCTGTCCTGGCTTAGCATTCAGCTTTTTCGCCTGAGGGTCACTCGTGAAAATTTTTGGCAGATTATTCTGCGTTATGTTCATTTTCTCAAAGAGGGACCTAACCTCCTTCTCATCCATGATTTCGTGTACTGGAACTAATTCGTGGTCGCTCTTCAAAGCTACACCCAAAACAAGCGCTAAGACTAAGCATGCAACGCGGACGTTATTAAGTATTATATGAAAACATTTATATATCTTCTTGTAGTAAGAAAGTTTCTTTGCTTTGCAGGGCGTGTTGCATTACTGCCTTAGTTCTCTAGAGAGCTATTCGAGACGTCCTTTGCCAACTTTCCTTACGGCGCCTTTGGGGCACTTTTTTATTATGTCAGCGATTGGCGCTGGCCCTTGTTCAGGGAAGAGGGCAGCAAAGAGTATGGATTGACATCATCCCACGTAATCTCCGACCCAATTAAAGCACCTTTGGAGTCTTAAAGCGAGCATGCAGTAGTGTTGCTGCGAACTCTGTTGAATTTCTAACATAGCTCATATCCCTATTTGCCAGAATTTTTGCATAGATCATCTTGTAGGTAATGGCAAGAACCAGAACAATCATATTAAAGTGTTTTTCAGATATTTGATAGTATGTTGGCTGGTAGAGACATCATATCTATATCAGATCTCTCAATTGAAGATATATTTGAGATCTTCAGAGCTGCTGAGAGGTTATCTAATGCAGCTACTGGTAGAGGCATTGATCTTCTAAAAGGGAGGGTGCTTGCCTCATTATTCTTTGAACCGAGTACAAGAACAAGGCTCTCCTTTGAGAGTGCCATGGCGAAGCTCGGAGGCACATCAATAAGCATCTCGGATCCAGCCAGCTCGTCTTTGTCAAAGGGAGAGACGCTCGCAGATACCATCAAGATAATAGATTCGTACAGCGATGTGATTGTTATAAGGCACCCGAAGGACGGTGCAGCCAAACTGGCTTCAAGATTTGCTGAGCATCCGGTTATTAATGCTGGGGATGGAGCAGGACAGCATCCAACGCAAACCCTGCTTGACCTTTTCACAATGTGGAAGGAAAAGAAGGAGATATCGGGATTGAATGTTGGCATAGTCGGCGACCTTCGGTATGGAAGGACTGTGCACTCGCTTGCAATAGCCCTTGTAAGGATGGGCGCAAACCTCTTTCTTATATCCCCGGAAGAGTTGGCAATGCCATCTCATCTACTAAGGGCTATCTCTGTTGAGTCCTCTCCGAAAATATCCAACAGCCTGGAAAGGATAATTACGAATCTTGATGTCGTTTATGCGACAAGGATACAGAAAGAAAGGTTCCCAGATGAAGCGGAATACCTTAAGGTTGCAGATTCCTATAAGATAAACGCAAAGCTGCTTAGTAAAGGAAAAGAGGATGTGATCGTGATGCACCCTCTGCCAAGGGTGAATGAGATAGACTCAGAAGTAGACTCGACAAAATACGCCAAATATTTTGATCAGGCGAAGAATGGGATTCCAGTAAGGATGGCCATTCTCAGCAAGATTCTTGGTGAGGAGTATTGATGGAAGAGCTTAAAATAGAAAAGATAAAGGATGGTACTGTCATAGACCACATACCAAAAGGCAATGCAATCAGTGTGATTAAAATATTAGGAATATGCAGCGATTCAAGCGCCAGCATAGGCATAAATGTACCGAGCAGTAGGATGGGAAGCAAAGACATAATCAAGATAGAGGGAAGATCATTAAGCGCCACAGAAATTGCCAAACTCTCCATGGTAGCACCAAAAGCTACAATCAATCAGATAAGGAATTATAAAGTAGAGAGTAAGAGCAATGTCGATCTTCCTGAGAGAGTTATTGGAATAGTGAGATGCATCAACACACGATGTATAACGAGAGCCATGGAACCAATAAAAAGCGAGTTTTATATAGTTGCATCTGAGCCGATGACGATCAGATGCGTCTATTGCGAGATAGAGATGAATGGCAATATGATACACGACAATATTATCTGAGCTTGCGCATCGACTCTTTTTTTATCGAATCTTCGAGGATATTGAGACCTTCGTTAAGTGCACCATCTGAGACTGTCAGCGGAGGTATTATCCTTATAGATGAGAGTCCTGCCGGAAGTAGAACCAACCCGCTATAGAATGCGTCTTCTAGTATGCGCGATCTCTCCTCTCCTGCTGGCTCTTTTCCTTTCTTGCTTTTTACAAGTTCTATCGCTATCATTAATCCGATTCCGCGTACATCCCCTATTATCTCATATTTATCCTGCATCTCAAGAAGCCTTGATATCACATGCTTTCCCTTTTTTTCCACATTCAGCTCAAGACTTCTCTTGTTTTTAGAGATATAATCGATAGATGCATCGGCTGCGGCTATGGCCAAGAGGTTTCCCCCAAAAGTATTGGCATGCTCGCCTTTCTCGACATTTCCTAGAGAGAGTTTTGAGATTGTTGCCCCTATTGGAACTCCGCCACCCAATGATTTTGCCATGGTGTATATGTCTGCGCTCACCCCGAAGTGATCTAGCGCAAGGAACTTTCCTGTTCGCATATAGCCAGTCTGAATCTCATCTGCGACGAGAAGTATTCCGTGCTTGTCAGCAACTTTCTTCAGTTCTTTGAAGAAGTCTTTTGGAGGCACGATGTAGCCGCCCTCCCCCTGGATTGGCTCGAAGAATATCGCGGCAACCTCTTCTGGAGGGAGCTCTTTTCCAAGAAGATAGCTCTCAAGATAATCGATGGCTGCGGAGGAGCATTCCTCTGGAGTGGAGCTCTTGAAAGGACATCGGTAAGGATATGGATAAATAGAGTGAACTATATTTGGAAAAGGCCCGAGATGCTTTTTCTGTATCGTCCTTGAGGAAGTTAGGCCAAGTGAACCGAGGGTTCTGCCATGGAAAGAGTTGTAAAAGGAGATTATGTATTGGCGCTTTGTGAATATTCTTGATAGCTTTATTGCATCCTCATTTGCCTCTGTTCCTGAGTTTGAGAAAAATACCCTTCCAAATCCTTTTGGGAACATCTTTACCAGCTTCTCTGCGAAAGAAACTGGCTTTTCAGAATAGAAATCGGTAAACGCAGGATGAATCAGTTTGTCTGCCTGCTTCTTGATGGCTTCGCGGATCTCCTTGTTTGCATTGACACCAAGATTATAGACACTTATGAAGCTTGAGAAATCGATGAATTTGTTTCCAGAGACATCATATATATAGTCACCATCGCCGTGATCTGCAACAAAGGGATAGTGCTCTCGGGTCGTAGTCAACATGACTTTCTGATCGCGCGCGATTATGCGCTTTGCCTTTGAGTCTATTTTTATCTTCATGATAGCATAGCTCAACTCATCTTTATATAAGTTACTAAGACAGGAGGATAACAAAAAGTAGATTATGGTGGATAGAAAGAAGCATCTTAAGCGCAGATATGTCTCGTTATTCTTATTCATGATCTTCCTGTTCGCCATTTTCGCAATGAGTTTACGAGTGCATGGTTCTTGCTGGGAAAAATGCTTTAGGCTGCAATGGCCAGTCTTGGAATTGTATGTATTGAATTGATGTAGATAGAGAAAAGGACCAAATACGTCCTGGTTCGGTATAATGACTTGCAGAGTTATTCCTTATTGGAATTATAATGCAAGTTTATTCGTTTTATTGGAGCATGGTGGCAGGATGCCATGCTGAACTTCGTCCTTATGCTTGAACGCTAATTGGAAGTATTGAATAAATGTTTAGTATCTGTATACCAGTGGCTTCAGGAGGATGATGCTTGGTTTCTTTCAGTAGTATTGATTATAATCAGCATCATGGCTACAGGACAGAAGTTCAAACATTGCGATACTTGCGTGAGATGGTGTTATTACAGCTTCTTTCTTTTTGGTATCTCTGCTGACGTTGGTCAAAAAATATAAGAAAAAGATTCCTGCGATTGGTTATTGCGTTCCTTTGAATAAACCATCTTGTGGAAATGCTCCCCATAACCACCTTCGGTGTGCAGGAGAAGGAGATAAACTATGATTTTATATTGTATCATTTACAGCGCCCATGTAGTTAATGCTTCCTGGATGCTGAGAGTCACACTTTCTTTGATCTGGGCTGCTGCAGCTCTATCTCCAGAGTCTTTTCCACCATTGACGCATCCTTTGCATCAATCTTCTCGTTAAGGAACTCTAAGTGCTTTGTATTGCACTTCCTCTCTTTAGGCCTCTTGGCAGTCCTTATCATGACAGTATTGGCATCAAGTACTGATGTCACGACAGCCTTGGCTCCTGCATCGCGCCCAAACTTCTTTACACACACCCTACCTGCTTCTATCAATGGCATATTATCACTCAAATCTTTTTTTAGCCCTCTGGAGGGCAAGCATGGATATCAGGCTGACGCTTTCGCCAACGCTGACTCTCTCAGTATTAATCTCTATATCGAATACACTATGATCATTTATATCTATTTTGTAAAGCTTCATGAAGTTCTCAGAATTAAAGGAATCCTTCTCGCTTATGTAATCTTCTATCTTAACTTCAGGATCACCTATCTCCTCGACCTTTCGCTCAACTCTTGTATTGAATCCTGCAAAGAGCCATACCCTAAGGGTCGGATTTGTTATCATCCATGGAGAGAGCCAGGTGCTCACAACACAATCTCCCTTCTCTGCCTCTTCAACTATTTCCTGGTCAAACCTCTTTTCAAAGGCGGGGGTTGCGTTCTTTGTAAAGTTTATGACGTCCTTGACGCTAGACACATGTGCTTTGTGGGTTATCCCTATGTGCTTCACATTAAGGGCTTTTGATAATGCCTCTCCTATTGTAGTCTTTCCTGAACCAGTAAGACCCGAAATACATATTATCATCCTAACACTTAATGTGAAATCATCTGCAATACAAAGGCGCGCTCCTTTATCCCTATGCTCTGCATTTTCATCTCTCCATTTTCTATCCTGCTTGCAAGCTTGATCACATTCCCTGTGCAGTTTGAGCATAGAACGCCGCCAAACTTCCTAGAATTCGATCTGGAGGTCTTTCCCTTTGAAGCAGAGATTGCTATACCATTAAGCTCGGTGCTGCATATTGCACAGTGGGGCAAGGAATTGGATCTCCTGCTGTAATGCACTACGTGCCTGCCTTTTGGGCTTTTCTTCTCAGATTTTCTGAAACTTCTTGATCTGTGCATGGGCTTTGGCAAAATAAACACCTTGATTAGATAAAAGTTATATTGGGAAAACTATTTATTGCTTCGTGAATTCTGAGAGGCATTCCCAAATCTCTTCTTGTCCCATGCAAGAAGCGTTGTTGATATTATGAAGCTGAGTACAAATATGATCCCGATAAAGAACGCCTGGTATTGCGTTAGCGAGAAGAAGAATATCTTTATGCTTGCTATTGTACCTTTTGGTGTGAGGGTAGGTATTACATAATAATATATGAATATTGATAGTGGGAAAAGTGCCACCATCGACTTCATCTGGTTCTTAAACTGTTCTGAGAACAGCGCTGTAAGCTCACCATTCTTCTTTGATATATCTTCCTTTGATGCATTAGCCTTGCTAAGTGCTACAAGCTCATTTGATATGGACTTTAGCCTGGTCTGTATCTCGTATGTCCTTTTAGGATCTGTGAGCTTCCTCTGTATTAGTATTGTTAGTATTGCATCAGCTATTGCTATGATGGCAAGCTCTATGAAAATTATTGACAATTAATCACCAAATACTTCCTTTGATATCTTTACGAACTCGTTTACCGATTCGTTTATTTTGTCCTTTTTGTTTTTTATGATATATATAGGTATGTTTAGATGAAGTGCGAAAGAGGTTATTATTGATAGATTAATTATGCGCTGTTCGTTTATCTCGTCCTCGCTCTCAGCTTCCCGCTTTCTGCTCGAATCGCTTGCTCTTCTCTCGATTATGTCCTTTGCAAATGCGTCTATGAATATTATTGCCTTAAGTTCCCTGAGTCCTTCCACTTCATTAAGAGAGAAGCCAGGAACGTACCTGCTGTTGCCCTTGACATACGCATGGGTATCGAGTATTACCTGCGCATCCATATTGCTTATATTCGCAAGGGCAGCCTTTCTGGCTAGTAAGATCTCAAAAGAAGACATATACTTTATCTCATCCCTGTTTGTTATCTGTCCTTTTGCTTTGGCCGCGTTGAGTATCTCTGACCCTATGTTCACAATCTTCCTCTTTGAATCGATCTTTGATATTTCATTGAGGATTGTTGTCTTTCCGGATCCTTGAACTCCGACAACCATGAGTATTTTTCCCATTCATTCACATTATTTGCATTTTTTGCATTTATATAAAATAAAAAAGAAGAAAGAGCAAATCAGTCAGATTCGCCCATTCCTGGCATTCCTGGAGGCCCTCCAGCTCCAGACTTTCCTCTTGAACTTATCATGTCGTCGATTCTTAGGATGGCTGCGGATGCCTCTGTTGCGCTTGCTAGCGCTTGCAACTTGACCTTTAGCGGCTCTATTACGCCAAGCTTCTCCATGTCTGCGATGACATTCTTGTATACATCGATTCCATAGTATTTGCCTTCTGCGCTCTTATGTTTGCTTCTTAGCTGTACAAGGGTCTCTATAGGATCCATTCCTGCGCTCTCCGCAAGAGCCTTTGGAATCACTTCCAAGGCGTCGGCGAATGCCTGTATTGCGAGCTGTTCCCTCCCGCCTATGTTTGTTGCGCTTTCCCTGAGCTTTAATGCTATTGCGACTTCCTCGCTGCCTCCGCCGGTTATGTACTTCCCGTCTTCGACTGCGCTTGTCAATGCTCCAAGAACGTCGTTGAGTGCTCTCTGAATCTCGTCTGTTGTCTGTTTGGCTCCACTTCTTACGAATATCGTTACGCTCTTTGGATCTTTGCACTTTTCGACAAATACCATCTGCTCTCCTGAGATCTTCCTCTCCTCCACAAGACCAGCGTATCCAAGGTCTGACTCTGTCAGATCGTCAAGGCTTGTTATGATCTTCGCTCCTGTTGCCTTTGAAAGCTTCTCCATGTCGCTCTTTTTGATTCTCCTTACTGCAATTATGCCTGCTTTTGAGAGATAATGTTGCGCTACATCGTCTATTCCCTTCTGTACGAATATTACTGTAGCTTTGCTGTTGGAGATCTTCTCCACCATCGTCTTAAGCATCTTTTCTTCCTGGGTCAGGAAAGCCTGCATCTGTTCCGGAGAAGTTATTTCTATCCTTGCATCTGTCTCAGTTTTTTCTATCTCTAGGGCAACGTCAAGGAGGGCTATTTTCGCATCCTTCTTTGACCTTGGCATTCCTGGATGGGATATCTCCTTGTCTATAAGGACACCATTTATGAACTCTGTGTTTTCTATGCTCCCTCCTTCTTTCTTCTCAACCTTTATGAAGTCTCTGTCTATTACAATTTTTCCATTCCCCCCTTTTGTGGCGACCTGCTTTATTGCCTGTATTGCAAGCTTTGAGAGGGTTTTCTTTGTCTCATCGGTTCCTATATTCTTTGAACCCAGAGAGATCATTGCGATCCTCTCAAGCTTATCATCATCAGTTATTGATATTGGGCTTGCTATGCTCTTCAGAGTTTCAATAGAAACACCCTGTGCCATCTCATATCCCTTTATTATTGCGGCTGGAGGAATTCCCTGGTCTAGAAGATTTCCTGCATTCTTGAGAAGCTCTCCTGTTATTATTACAGCACTTGTTGTTCCATCTCCTACTTCCTTGTCCTGTGTCTTTGCAATTTCGACCATGATCTTTGCTATAGGATGTTCAACATTCATCTCTTCGAGAATCGTAGCTCCGTCGTTGGTTATTACTATGTCTCCAAGTTCGCTGACCAGCATCTTGTCCATTCCTTTTGGGCCAAGTGTCGTCCTTATTATGCTAGCTACTGCGTAGCCTACAGCGATATTTGTCCTCTGTGCTTCCTTTCCTATCAGCCTATTTGCTCCTTCAGGCAATATTAAGTACTGTTGCCCTCCTAATTGATTCTCTGCCATACGATTCACCTATTTTATTTGGATTAAAATTTAGTTAGGAATTATGTCCAGACCTCCAAGCATGTTGACTATCGCTTGTTTTCGGAAATATCCTTTAGAATTCAATATAATTATAGTAGATAAGATTTTTATACTTTTCTAATTAAAAAATGCTAGGGACTTGACATTTACATACG
>JAMCSO010000042.1 GCA_023379075.1 Candidatus Martarchaeota archaeon
GTATCTTCCTGCATCCAACACATAGAGCTCCCATCTCTCTTCATTTGGTATTGAAAGCATACTGTCTAGAGCATTGTTCCTTGGGCTCTTCTCGAATCCAAGGGCAAACAGTATTCCTCTTCCATTGCTTGCTTCGTTCTTTACCGATACAATATACTTAACTTCGGGATTGTTTCTTATAAATCCGTCGAGGAGTGCTTCAGCAAGCTTATATCCCACTCCATTGCCCCTACATGCGTTGTCAACAACTGCGGATCTGAGCTCAGCCCACCCGTTATTAATCAGAAAGACTGCCCTATGGCCGACTATTACCCCTCCCTGGCCTTCAGCAACATACGAATTGCCAAGAGCGACCCACCCCCTAAGCGTATCCTTTGTTACTCTGTCAACAGCTCCGCTAACTGAAGCTTCCGTATTGATCATGGATAATATCCTATCCACATCTCTCTGCTCAGCCAGCCTTATCTTTACCTCTGATCCAGACTTCACATTTCCATCTATCATCGCGCCGAATGTTTTTACTGCCATCTAGTTCACTTTTTAAGAATAAGATCAAAACTTCTTTTCAGACAGGTACAATATTATTGCTTGCTCAAGCAGAAGCTTGTTCTTCGCCTGCTCCCATACTATGCTCTTCGGCCCATCGATTACTTCTGCGGTTATCTCCTCTCCTCTATGTGCAGGAAGGCAGTGCATCACAAGAACATCCTTCTTCGCATAATTTAACATGGAGCTGTTGACTTGGTATTTTGAGAAGAACGCCTTCCTCTTCTCAGCTTCCTTCTCCTGGCCCATGCTTACAAAGGTATCTGTGTAAATTATATCTGCGTCTGCAACACCCTCTTTTATCTCATCATGGGCCTCCACCCTGCTGAATTCCCTTGCCTTTGTGAAATAAACGGGATTGGGTGGATATCCATTCGGCCCTACAAGTGAGATTTCAGCTCCAAGCTTAGCTCCCGCAAGCATCAGCGAGTTTGCGGTGTTAGCAGCTATATCTCCTACAAAAGCTATCCGTACTCTCTTCAGTTTCTTCTTTGCCTGCAATATTGTGTATAAATCAGCAAGAGCCTGCGTAGGATGTTCGGTATCGGTGAGAGCATTTATCACAGGTATGCTTGAATTCCTGGCAAGCTCAAGAAGATCGTTCTGGCTGAACATTCTCGCAGCAAGGAAGTCCACGTAGGCGCTAAGCACCTTCGCTGTATCGCCTATGCTCTCTCCTCTAGAGATCTGCGATGTAGATGGATCTATATATATGGCAGCTCCTCCAAGCTTGACTATGGCAACCTCAAACGATGTCCTTGTCCGCGTTGAAGGTTTCTGGAAGAGCAGCGCGAGTACTGATCTCTCCTTTAGTGATATCGCGAGCCTTCCCTTCTTCAGGTCGTCTGCTATATCAAATATCTCATTGATCTGCTCCTTCGAAAAATCATCCACACTCAAAAAATGCATTTATAAACCTCTCAAACTTCATCAGAAGAACCGTTTAATATAAGATGTATCATCTGATACACACATGTATCATTAATAATACTGCATGAAAATATTTAAATCCTCCTTTTTTGAAGTGTGTATGCGGAGAAAAAAAGAGTTAGCCTCCGAAGATTAAGCCAAGCCCCTGCTCGCTCTCCTTTCTCTCTTCTTCGATGGTGCTGATTATCCTGTCCTCTGTTTCCTTGTCAGCTTCCTCTATGCCATCTATCTCTTTCTTGAGCTTCCTCTCCGCTTTCTCAAGGAACTCATCAGTCGCACTTAGGTAAAGGTAATACTTGTCCCTGTCAAGGTTCAATGCAGCCCCGTCCTTGAGAAGGTAATCCTGTCTTGCAAATATTATGTTAGCTTCCTCATCTTTCTTGATCCTTGCAAGATCCTCCTCGTTAAGGCTCTTGTCTAGGTATGGATCATATTCCAGCATCTTCTTTAATGCATCTAACTTATCAGATTTGCAGACATAAACTCTTGCCGTTATAATAAGCACCTTATATTAGCTTTGCATTGATGCTGCCCTCTCTTCCGGGTCTGTTGATCACTACCGCCTTTCCAAGGTCTGTGTCTATTACTGTGCCTTTTGTTATTATCTTAAGTCTTGCAAAGTTCCTGTTGTCTTTAGATTCGAGTATTGCCTTAATCTTAACTTTCTTGTAGCCTTCATTCGTGAGGAGGTTTGCAGAAGAGGCGTATTTCAGCTTTCCTTTTTCGGCTCCGCCTCTCGACCTTGTCGTCTTTATGACATTTTTTTCCCCAAGCCTTGTGGAAGTGAAGTAGCCTCCTATTTCATGCCTCTTCTTATCCCTGTTCTTTATGACTCTCTTTCCATTTCCTGCTCCTTTTCTTCCAGATCTGCCATGTAATTGTACTCCGAATTGGCTCATGCATCTTACCTTGTATAAATATAGGGAGTTTCTTTGCAGAAACACCATTATATATTAGAGGGGAAGTATTATTAATTATTATCCCAAGCCGTTTACGGGTGGGAGGATGTCACAATGGAGAGTTTTGCCAAAGCCATACCAAACATATCCTCGCTTAAGCTTTATGGGTATCTATGTTCATCAAAAACAGGAATAAAAACCCTCTTAGATCATGCGTCAAAAGCCACTTCCGGAGAGAATTTCGTTCTTCTAACTGTTGATTCTTCTTCAGTAATTGAAGGGATAGCTGCGGCCTATCTGAATGCATATCTGCATTACATTGAAGGAAGCATGAGGTCCAGGTCAATTGCGTTGGAGATACTTCTCTTCCTAAGCAAGGATATGAACATCAGCAAGGCAATAACCAGGAGTGTCGCAAACGATAGCAAAGCCTTCTTCGTCTTTTGCAACAATAAAGAAATGGCAGACTCTTTCCTGAAGGAATATTGCACAAAAAAGAAAAACCTAAGAATAACTCTCGACATGGAAAAATCTGGAAGAATAGCCCTGGCAGGGATATCCGACTGATCAGATCAATGCAAGGATATATCCAAATATGAGGCTTGCTATCGCAGTACCTATCCATATCTTCAATATAATAAGGGCGGGTTTTTTTAGCAATATCCTTGTCCTGTATCCAAGCCCTGCCCCATATACGCTTGCAGTGTATGTCTGTGTATTTGATAAGGGTATGCCTGCAAGCGTGGCGATCTCTACCATTGTTGTCGAGACTGTCTGAGTTACCAATGCATTAAGGTATCTCAATGGTATTATCTCCATATTTACTCTCTTAAGCTCTCCAGAACTGAGCCCAATGCTCCCTATGATTATCGCTACAATAAATACTGCGTAATAAGAAAGTCCTCCTGGTGTGGATGCGAAGACAAGGCCCATTGTGTTTGCCCCAAGGGTAAATGCAGTGATGAATGACATGAGTATAAGTAGCGCCTTTATACTACGTATGCTTCTCCAGACTCTCCTGTTATAAAGTATTTTCGAGAAGCCCCGAAGCATCCATCCTGTTGCAAACATCGAGATGATTGTGGCAGCAATCCAAAAAACCACGATAATGCCAACAGAGACTGTATTTATGCTCTCGCCCATTGCAAGATTTGCTCCGAGAAGCGCGAGAAAGAAGGTCATCGAGAGCGATTGCGGCACGCGCATCTTGTGCGCCACCATAAATATAATCACGGATATGACAAGCGCGATCTCAGTGAATGAGGCCATCGTGTCCGGCATCGCTGAAAAAAGGCCTTTGCGAAGAAATCCTCCCTGAAGAATGAACCCAGCAATATACCCCATAATTGCAAGTGCAATTCCTCTGCGTTTGCTGAGAATCCTGCTGCCAATGACTGATCCGGAACAAGCCTGTAGATTATTTCCAGAGACTAACGCGATGAGAAGGAAGGCGAGAGAAGCCAGAACCAGATCCATCTTATCCCTAGCTTATTATCGATGACATTATGCTCATAAGCATGTTGGAGGAGTCTCTACAGCTGTCAAGTATGTCATCGGCAATGTGCCCAACTTCCATCATATGGTAAAAGTCCTTGAAATTCATATCTGTCTTGTATGCGAGGCTGAACATCGAGTCTTTTATCACATCTCCATCTTCTTCTATCGACTCTATATCAAGCATCAGCTTGTTTATCTTCCAGACCAGGTCTGTCTTGTGCATCTTGAGCAATAAGCTGAGCGACCTGTCATTCAGCTTTGCGCTCTCTTCCATGCTTTTCTTTATTATGCTTGCCATTCTTCTTTTTTTGCACCTGTATCTTTTCAGCTCCCTGGAAAGGTTAAATATATTGTCTATTATGTCATCCTCTTTGTTTATGAAGAGCAGCATGTCATCTATAATATTTGGGGCTATCGCACCACCAACTATCGAGTTTGTGATCATGAATACTTCCTTGTCAGCGCTTCTCTCTATAATCTTTATCTCAGCTACGTTATCCTCTCCTGCAATCATCTTCTCAAGCAGCATGTTTGCTTCTATCGCATACTCTATTATCTTCCTGCTCATACCAATTACTCTCCTTTCCCCACTATCGAATATATCCTCAAAAAGGCTCATTCACTCGCCATCTATCCCAAACTCCGAATTCAGTATTTTGTATATTCTCTCCGCCTTCTTCTTTCCTATCTTCTCAACCTTCCTCAGCTCTTCCACATCGGCTGTTGCAATATTCCTTATGGTTTTGAAATGCTTTATCATATCCCTTGCGAGCTTTGGCCCTATCATGGGCATCGAGCTTAGGACGAGAATCTGCCATTGCTCATTGGTAAATGCCTTCTTGTAACCATGCAGCCTCGGCTCCCTATTCTCTATTCTTTGCTCCATCTCTGCGATCCTGGAGAGCATGAATGCGGTCTCGTAAGCGTCTTCTGTCTTTATTACTTGCACACCGTAATCTATGTAAATCTTGAGCATGGCTCCAAGAGTTGCATTCTTGTTTATCCTCTCGCCCAAATCTCCTTCGACAACGAGGAAAGGCCTCTGGAAGCTCGAAGAGAGCCGCTCCATCTGCTCAAAGAGCCTTCCATCGACAATAGATCTCTCGAAATCACTAGAAGTCTTTCTTTCCACGCAGATTCTGTCTGATATTATATAATCGCCTACAGGAAGTTGGGAGAACCTGAGAAGAATGTCCATCTTTGACAAGGAGTCGAGAACATCAAGGTTCCTCTCCCTATTATCGACTATTATCACCACCTTCTCCATGAATAAAGTTTGATGCCACAATCTAAATTGCTTGCCCCAATCCCGCTCTCCATCTCAACAAGTGCTTTACACAAAGATCCGCCAAAAACCAAAATTCATGAAAAGGAATAAAATCCTTGGCTCTATTGAGATATTATGTCAGACTTAAAGTGCCTTGCATGCGGCGAGAAGTTAAGCGGCCAGGGATTCTACTGCGAGGGCTGCTCAAATTACCTGTGCTGGAATTGTGCTGTAGCAGATGGTGATATGCACAGGTGCCCTAACTGCGGCAATGAGGTCAGTCAGATTTCCACGTAAATATGCACAATTATAAACCCTCCCTGACAAATACTCAGTTGAAGATTATATGGCAATTCGCAGGAGCAAGAAAAAAAGGCCGCAAAAGAGCAAATACCCTCTCAAGGAAGGGATAAAGATCGAGGAGGGCGTCTTTGATGAAAGGACCATGCTCAGGCTCGGAAAGATGTTTACAAGAAAGATTGTCTCAAAGCTGAACTACGGGATAGCAACGGGAAAAGAGGCTGATGTCTATGTAGCGGACCCTGGTCCAAAGATTGATTCAGAGAGCGTTATCATCAAGATATTCAGGATAGAGACATCAAGCTTCGGAAACCGGACAAAATATATAATAGGAGATCCCAGATTCAAGAAGCTTAAGCCAGGAATATATCACATGGTCAACGAGTGGTGCAAGAAAGAGTACGGGAACCTAAAGATAGCTGAGAGTGCTGGGGTAAGGGCTCCGAGGCCCTACTCATTCAATGGCAATGTGCTTGCAATGGAATTCATAGGAAGCGAAGGAAGGGCTTCTCAAAAGCTAAAGGATGTAATCCTCGAAGACCCCTCAGAGACGCTGCGCCTGATCCTGGATGACATTAAAAAACTGTATGATGCCAAGCTTGTTCACGGCGATGTGAGCGAGTATAATATACTAATGAAAGACAACCTTCCATATCTAATAGATTTCGGCCAGGCTGTTATCCTGAAGCATCCAAACGCCAACTCCTTCCTCGAGCGCGACATCTCAAACATCCTCTCTTTCTTCAGCAGGAAATACAATATAGAGATGGACCTGGATGAAACTCTTAGAGTGATAACTTCAGGATAGATTCATCTATCCTCATAAAATTCCGGGCTGATGAATGGGGATAGAGCGCATGCAGCCGCAATCCTGAAAAAACTCTCCCTATCAACAAGATTCTTTGTAAGTATGCCTATTGCTCCTGAGCTATGCTTAGTATCCTTCATTCCAGAGAAATCATCCATCACGTTTCCCAGTTCCTCGCCTGCCTTTACCCTCCTCGCTATCGGTTCAGGAATGCGAACAGAGGTTCCTCCACCAGTTCCTCTGACTCCTTTTTTATTAATTACTGTGACATAACTGCATAGCATCGTACCAAGCTCGGTATCTTCGACTCCTCCCTCAACTCCGACCCCAAATTCCGCATCCATGGAAGATAGCGCATTTATTGCTCTGTTTTCAGAGCCTTTGATTGTTTCCTTCGCGCTCATTGGCATCCTTGAGACTCCGGAATCCACTTCCAACGCCTCAAACTTCAGATCATTAAAAAAAGAGCCAAATGCCCATCTGACAGCATTAATCTTTACCTTGTTTGTAGATCCTATCACTACCAGCACACGATCAACTTACATAGGTATCTCAAAGCCACGCTGTTTGAGCGTATCTCTATCCATTATGCTGTATCTCCAGACTATGTCCCCACGTTCGTTTCCCTGAACAGCCCATGGTTTTACGAGGACCAGATCATTTTCTTTTATCCAGAACTTCCGTTTGAGCCTGCCAGGTATTGAGCATACTCTCTCACACCTATCGGAGCATTGGACTATGAACTTTGATGCCCCAGAGGCCTTTGTGACAACGCCTATCACCTCATTGTCCCTAGGCATTACTATCCTGTGAAACTCTGCCTCAGGCTTCTTCTTGAAATTTCCTCCACGATATTGCATCAAACCACTAATAATTCTTCAATGTGTATCTAGCTCCGCACGCTTCGCAAACAGTAGTGATGTAGCCCCTCTCTGTGCCTTCTACCCTGGTGTCTGGCTTATGGCACTCCTTGCATATCACATACGTCTCGAAATATTTAGTTATCTTAGCATTTAATATATTCTGTGCCACCTTTGCGTTTATTACGAGCATCTGATCATCTATGCCTATCGGAGCGGCAAGCTCCTTTGTAAGGTACTTGATTATCTCTGCCTTGCTTCTCCTCGCAATGTCTGCAATCTGGGTAATGTTCCTAACAACGGTCTTGTTTCCCTGTATTATAGAATCTATAACAGGAATCCTGAAATCAACATTCTCCTTTGAGAGAGTAGGAAGCTTGGTGAACGCCCTGTCTAACAGCTCATCGTAATTCAACTTAACACCAATATCTTAACATCATAAAAGTTATTAATACTTAAGCAATAAGAAGACCAAAGCTTTATTCATAAACTCTGGGTTTTTGGACAGATTTGGAATCTTTAAACAAGGCTGAAGGCTAAGCACTAGTCCAGCAGAGGGTGTGCTTAGCTTACATCTTACTAATTTATAAGCTTTCATAAGATACTTATAGTGCAGCAGAAAGGCGGGGAGCTAGGGGTTTCCCATACCGCAAATCCCCTTGGGCGGGCCGCATGCTAGCCGAGTGTTATGCCTTGTATATAAGACCCATGTCAAAGCGCTGAAGCTCTGCCTTCGGTGGTGGTTTTATACATGAAACGGGCCAGGCCGGAAGGAGCAACCCTAAGTATATAGCTTAAGTGCACCTGCACAGTGCGTACAAAGAACTATGCTCTGGAGATACAGGGCTGAGCAGAGGCATGGCAAATCTTTTATGCATGCATGGTGCAGAGTTGGCTTCTGCTGCGCGGCAAGATCCTGCCGGGATCGCCTAGTGGTAGGGCGGCAGCCTGCTAAGCTGTTTGGCTCAAAAAGCCTACGCGAGTTCGATTCTCGCTCCCGGCGCTTTCTTTTAAGCTCATCTTAAAATTGCGATATGCATAAATATCATCATTTCCATATAAAATAACATGGTCTCCGGACACCGTTCTGCTTTTAATACTTATCTGCGTGATCAGTCCAAAGGCGCATTGGCTTTAGCGCGCGATTCTTTGACTTCCTCACCAACGATAGCTGATGCTAAAGCTTTAATAGATCTGTTCAGGTCAGCCACCACAACCTTCATAACCGATGCAAATTCAAATGGGCTTCCTGGAGCAATACTTAAACAATGCTATCCTGAGTCTGAAGCTTATTATACTGTGACTGGAAAAAGATTAACATGGGGTGACTTTAAGGAATTACTTAGGCGTGGTTTACTAATAAGCGAGATTCCGGATCTTCCACATGACTTTCAATATGTTGCCCAATTATACGATGGGAAATGGAACCATGATATAACTGGATTTAAACACTCTGTTCCAGTACCAATGGTAGACAAACTCAGATTGGCAGTAGCACTAGTAAAGGCAAAAGAAGCTATAGAATCCTTAGGCATAGATCCAAATCTTACTAAATTACCAACAATAATCCTGCATCCAAATAGAGGAGAACATGTTCTTGCCGAGGCTATAGATGATACTATACTTGTTACTCCTAATCAGATACCTTTGCTAAATCAGAGTTCCCTAGATAATCTTCTCTTGCATGAATATGTGCATATTGTAAGAAATAGAGGTGCTGGAAATAAACATCGCCCCCAAACCATTATGTACACGGCTGCAAATACCCTCTTTATATATGGTCTCCCAGACCATCTTTTTGAAGAAGGCATAGCTACATACGCTGCAGAAGTTTTCCATCCAAGCGTACCGGATGAAAAAGAAACTGCAATGAAAATTATCGAAATGTTTTTATTTGCTAATGCTGAAAACGGCAAAGTAACATTACCAATTAAAACTATGGATGGTGTTATTGGCCTTATTAAATCATTTTGCTATACACCAGCAAGGTTAGCTGCAGCTGCAGATATTCCAAGAGAAACCAAGCTAAAGATACTCGGGGAATTACTTTTACGCGAAGGATCTGCCGAAACATTAGTAGAATTCTATGATCGCGTCGGATTTCCAATACGAGCCGTATTTAATTCGTTTAATAACCCATTCATAATCAAAATCAGCCCCGACCAAGTTCTACAAACTTAATAGAAGCGATCAGCTAACTTTAGAATTACCAGAACAAAGTTCATCCTAAGTTTATCTGTTCTTTTTTGTTTTACCTCAACAAGACTTCAGAAATTTCCCAAGAGTGTTTCCATTCATTATTGATCTTGTACTTCCGGATCTCTTCTCTGCCAGCCAAAACATAATTAAAATGCTCATCAGATAATCTCACATCAGTTCCCATCGAAGCTACATAAGAATTAAATTGCATTGTAAGTATTCCCTTGCTTAAAACATAATCGAAGCTTCCTGAGAACGCAAGGATCTTCTCAACTTTTAATTCGGTCTCTTCTTCAAGCTCCCTTCCAACAGCCTCGTCTATCCTCCCAATCTTCTACCTTACCTCTAGGAACTTCGTATTGTCCTGCAAATGAATCTTTAGTGCTTCTCTCTATCAAAAGAACTTTGTTCTATTCATTTGCTACCTAGCTCAGGTAGAATATCTGAATATTCCATCCTTCTTCGCATCCTACGCGAGCTCGTAGAACAACATCTCATCTATTCCATCAGATTGCATAATAAACTGGGCACAACCAACGCTAAAGACTTAAATTAAAAATAAAAAAAGAAAGAGAGAGTCCTTTTCAGACTCTTACTCTTCTTCAGATTCTTCAGACCCTACTTCCTCAGGTAAGCCCTCCTCTGCTACTCTCTCTTCAGGTTCTGCAGAAGAAGCCTCTCCTTTCACTTCTCCTATTGCGAATCTGGTCCTAACATCAGTTATCTTAACCCTGACTCTGTCTCCCTTCTTCGCATCTTTTATGAAGATGACAAATCCATCCTTCTTTGCTATTCCGTCTCCTCTAGACGCTGTAGCCTCTATAGTGAGATCAATTTCATCCCCAACCTTGACGGGCTTTGGGAGGAAATAATTTGGTTTAATCTGGCTTCTCTCGCCTCTCTCTCCCCTGCGCCTGTCCCTATCATTCCTATCTCCGAATCCATTGCTCATGTGATTTCCTCTGTAGGATCAGCGTTTTCCGCTTTTACTACTTGGTAGTATATCATATTAATTATTTATAAAACTATGCATTTTTGCTCATCCTGTTTTCCATATTTTTCATAAATGATAATTCTTTAAATTGTAATATA
>JAMCSO010000043.1 GCA_023379075.1 Candidatus Martarchaeota archaeon
AGGGAACAGAACTATAGGAAGAAGGCAGCTTCCAAGCTCAAGAAGTCAGCAAGAAAAAAGGCAAAGAAGAGACGAAGATAAAATCCCTCTCTTTTACAGAAAAGGGTTAATAATCTTCCAGTGCCAAACCCACACTGTTCATTTTTTGGTGATAGTATAGCACAGGCAAAAACAAGAGAATTGCGTAGCGCAGAGGCAACAACATTTTCTGCTTCTTTGGGGTCGGTTGTCATGGAAGTGCGGAGAGGCGCTCGCCTGACAATAGCCGAACTCGTGATCAGGGGCGGAGCTTCTGGAAGACAAGTAGTAAATGGAAAAGAATTAACAGATCTTGAAAACGGGACTTTGGACCAGATAAGTGCTGAGAAGCTTCTAAAAAGCGGAGTCCTCACAAGCTTATTGAGAGTGCCAATAGAGGTTCTTGAAAACGAGGCACAGGGAAGGCTTGATAGATATCTTCGCAACAGCTGTTCGACCGATTGATTATACGATATCAACATACATCTTATCATTGAATTCGTAAGCAGAGACTTCACCATCCTCTCTAACTCCGAATCTATCTAAAAGACTTTCTCTGGAGTCAAATTTCTCGATCCCATTGTCAAGATCCATACTCACTATTCTGCCATCGAATTCGAAATAGACTAGGAAGCGCCTCTCATTGCCTCTTATTATAGCCATTGCCTTCGAAGATGCATTTCCGAGGGCTAAGAGAAGTGTGCACAGGAGCACTATCTTGTCGAACACGTCACCAGCTCCGTAGTTCAGAGTCTGGCTAGGATTAAGCCAGAACTGGACAGGCATAGTCACATTGATTATCTTTTCTTTCACGTGCTCATAAGCAAAGCTTCCAACCCATCTTCGAAGGCAATGGCTATAATAAGAGTATGCCTGGTACCTAGCCTTTATGGCATTCGCAAATCCAACTATGCTCTCATGGTCTGGGGTTACCAGGGTTGGAAGCTCTGCCACGTAGAGACTCTCTTTCTCTTCTATATACGACCTATATCTAAGTATTATTCCCAGATATATATCATTATAGCGCTTCAAGATCTCTACATCTTCCATTTCTATCCAATAATATTTTAGCAAACCTGCATAAAATACTATGCTACTGCATCAAAAAGAGTTAGACAATAAGCCTGCATCCATGTAAGATATATAAAGATTAGCCTGACAAATCAATCTTGTGCTTTATATGTCAGGAATAATAGGTTATGGTTCATATGTGCCCAACCATAGGATAACTGTGGAAGAGATAGCAAGGGTCTGGGGCGAAGATCCTGAAAGCATAAAGAGCGGTCTCAATATAAAGGAGAAGAGCGTACCTTCAAGTGATGAAGATGCGGCAACAATAGCCGCGGAAGCTGCAAGAAAGGCTGTATATCATTCCGGAATAGATGCCAAAGAGATAGGTGCAATCTATGTTGGCTCTGAATCACATCCTTATGCGGTCAAGCCAACCGCAACGATTGTCTCTGAAGCAATATCTGCAGGACACAATCTCACAGCTTCGGATCTGGAGTTTGCATGCAAGGCAGGCACTGCAGGAATGCAGATGCTAATGGGAATGACCGATAGCAATATGATAAAGTACGGAATGACGATAGGTGCAGACACTTCTCAGGGAAGGCCAGGGGATGCGCTCGAATACACTGCAAGCGCAGGAGGCGCAGCATTCATAATAGGGAAGGAGAAAAAGGAGCAGATAGCGGAGCTAATAACTACAGTAAGCTACACATCCGACACTCCTGATTTCTGGAGGAGGGAGGGTGCAGGATTTCCCTCCCACGGAGGAAGGTTTACAGGAGAGCCTGGATATTTCAGGCATATAACAAAAGCGACAGAGCTTCTTTTCGAGAAAACAGGGATGAAAGCTAACGATTTTGATTATGCAGTCTTCCACCAGCCAAACGGGAAGTTTCCCATATTGGTTGCAAAAAAGCTAGGCTTTGAGATGAAACAGATAGAGCATGGGCTGATAACTCCTGTGATAGGTAATACCTACTCGGGAGCCTCGTTGATAGGGCTTGCAGCCACATTGGACCACGCAAAGCCTGGAGAGAAGATACTAGTAACCAGCTTCGGTTCTGGCGCAGGAAGCGACTCGTTTGCGATAGAAGTCAGGGAGGCAATAGAAGAGAAGAGAAAGAGAAGCGAGAAGGTACATGAGATGATAAGCAAAAACAAGGTCTATATCGATTATTCGAATTATCTCAAGAGCAGAGGATCTATCAAGAAAAAATAAGTGTTTATGATGAGAGATGTAGCTATAATTGGAGTCGGACTTACAAAGTTTGGAGAGAGATGGGAATCGGGATTAAGGGAACTCATGGCCGAGGCCGGCCTGGCAGCTCTTGAAGATGCGAATGTCGAGAGCAAAGATGTGGAGATAGTCTATGGAGGAACCATGGCTTCAGGCAGATTCATAGGGCAGGAGCATGTCGCGGCTCTTCTTGCAGACCAGCTTGGATTTAAGAACATTCCTGCAGTCAGAATAGAAAATGCATGCGCAAGCGGAGGCAGCGCATTGAGGCAAGGCTATATGGCTGTAGCTAGCGGCATGTACAACCTCGTTGCTGTTGGCGGAGTTGAGAAGATGACTGATGCTACATCTACCGAAGCTACCACGGCACTCGGCGGAGCCGGTGACCAGGAATGGGAACTGTCACAAGGCATTACTTTTCCAGGACTATATGCACTGATGGCAAGAAGGCATATGTATGAATACGGCACTACTGTTGAGCAGATGGCCAGCGTTGCAGTCAAGAACCACGATAATGCGTGCAAAAATGAGTACGCGCAATTCCACAAAAAATTCACCGTCAGTGATATATTGAACTCAAAGGTCGTTGCTGATCCTTTAAGAATACTTGATTGCTCGCCAATATCTGACGGTGCTGCAGCTGTGATCCTGGCTCCTCTAGAGATAGCAAAGAAGTACACAGATACGCCTATCCATATAATAGGAAGTGCGCAGGCAAGCGATACTCTCGGACTCTCAGATAGGGATAAAATAACCGAAATCAAGGCGACCAAGATCGCCGCTGAAGATGCGTTTAGGCAGGCAAAAATATCTGCGAAAGATGTCAATGTGCTTGAGGTGCATGATTGCTTCACAATAGCAGAGATTCTTGCAATGGAAGATATGGGATTCTACAAGAAAGGAAAGGCGGCTAAGGCAATAGAAGATGGGGAAACCGCTCTCAATTCAAAGATCTCTGTGAATACGAGCGGAGGGCTCAAGGGATGCGGACACCCCGTTGGCGCTACTGGAATTAAGCAGGCTGTGGAAGTAACATTGCAGCTCAGGGGCGAAGCTGGGGAAAGGCAGGTCAAGGGAGCTGAGATAGGCGTGACCCACAATGTCGGTGGCAGCGGCGCAACGTCTGTTGTGCATGTTATGAAGAGGTATAATTGATTGGTGATGTTTATGGAAAGATCTTCAGCAAGTTTATGGAGAAAGATAAATTCAAGATACAACATGGTTGGGAACGAATGCACCAACTGTGGAAAGACCTACTTCCCTCCAAGGCTGATATGCAAGGATTGCGGAAGGAAGTCAAAGATGCAGAGCAAGAAGTTTAACGGAGCAGGTGAAGTTTATTCCTACTCCAAGATACATGTTCCAACAGAAGCATTCAAAGACAGCGCTCCTTATACTGTTGGCATAATTAAATTGGATGAAGGCCCGCTTGTAGAAGGCCACATAATAGACGATGGAAAAGGGGTGAATATAGGGATGAGAGTGAAGTCAGCATTCAGGAGGATGGATGTGGACGGAGAAGAAGGTCTTATTTACTATCACTTCAAGTTTGTTCCTGAATGAACTTCCTCGATTCCGTCAGCCCTTCTTGTAGCTGATATCTCCCTTCCATAAGCGAAAGCAGCCTTCTTTTTATTGTTCAATCTGTTGTAAAAGTCCCCAAGGAGATGCCAATACCTTGCAGCCCATCGCAGATCATTTTCCTTTACTGCCCTTGCTATCTCCCTTACATAATTTAATTCAGCAGCCCTCAATAGCCGCGCTGCCTTTTCCGGATCCGAATCAATTATCCTGTTGCCTCTTCTCGCAAGGTAAAATCCCGCCATGGCAAGATCGCCCTTCTCCATTCTGCTAAGGCACCTGATCGCATCTTCACCTTCAACCAAATTCCTCGATATTCTCTCCTTATGCTGCATGCTATCACTAAAATAATAGTAATTCTGCATCTACCTATTTATCCTTTCCCTACAAACCGTCTTTTTCTCAACATCCTGGAAGATGCCTTACGAGCATCTCCAACTCACTTACGTTGCTGAACTTTTTGTGGTCCGATGCTTTCTTTATCCTGTTCATTATCGCTATTCCAATTCCACGCTCCTCAAATCCCTCTATGACAGCAAAATCTGCTCCTTTTTCATCTATCTTAATCAACGCGTCAAAAAGGTTTGATGCAATAGAATATAAGTCATCAGATCTTCCAAGGCTGATTCTATGCTTTGCATATCTTCGAAGTCTTTTGCAGGAATCACTGCTACCTATAAACCCTATCTCATAACTTCTGCCGAAGTCCTTTAAGATGGAAGCAAGTTCCTTCACTTCTACTTCTGAGAGGAAGAGCGGGGTGCTTGGCGAGTAATGCCTGTATTTTGTTCCTGGGCTTTTTGGCTTTTCAAAAGTCTCTGACTCTATTGAAGGGACACTTCCAAAAATCTCCTCTATGTCATCAGGAGTAAAAGCACCTGGCCTGAGCACCTTGAACTCTTCCAAGTCAAGGACTGTGGACTCAAGCCCGTATGCAGACCTTCCCGAATCTATTATGATATCTGCCTTTCCATTGAAATATGAGAGGGCATGTGCCGCTGATGTTGAGGATGGCTTCTTGGAGAGATTTGCGCTTGGTGCAGCTACCGGAACTCCGCTCTCTCTTATCAACGCAAGCGCAACATCATGTGCTGGCATTCTAACTGCTACAGTATCAAGCCCAGCTGTAACGGATGGTGCAACTCTACCCCTCGATTTAAGGATCAATGTGAGTGGTGCAGGCCACACTCTCTCTATCGCACTTCTATATTCTCTTGGAATCTCTGCTATCCTCTCCGCCATCTCTATGTTCGATACATGCACTATCAGCGGATTGTCTCCTGCGCGGCCCTTGATCTCAAAAATTCGCCTGGAAGCTTCTTCATCAAGAGCATTCGCACCTATGCCATAAACTGTCTCTGTAGGAAATACTACTATCTTGCCTTCTCTTATAGCATTCGCAGCCATTGAAAGATTTTTCTTTGAAGGCTTACTTATCTTTATTACTTTTGTGAGCAGAGTCTCACCATTGACTGTTACAGCACGCCTTTAATTTCTTCAGCAACTCTCTCAGCAGGGCTTATTATCTCGTCTGCTATGCCAAGCCCATGTATGTGATTCTCTGCTTCTCTTGTAGAGACTATGACAACTATCTTTGCTTTTTTGGCAATGCTTCTCGCAACCAGAAGCGCATATATTGTTCTTGAGCTGTCCCTGAGGTCTATCACTATCATCTTTGATTTGCTCGTTTCAAACTTAAGCATGTCGGATTCGAGAGTCACATCCGCTATGTATGCGCGGTATTGCATGTCCTTTAGTTTGTCAAGCATAACCTTGTCTG
>JAMCSO010000044.1 GCA_023379075.1 Candidatus Martarchaeota archaeon
GGCTTTCCATCCATAGAGAAGCTGAGAGAAAGAGCTTCATACAAGGCAGGGTTGCTGATGCAGAGTCTGAGAGCGTTACGATCGGCTTCTTCGGAGAGGTTCATCCTGAAGTACTCAATGAGTTCGGGATAGAAGAGCCGACAATAGGGTTTGAGATCAATCTCTCGCTTCTCTATGGATGGAAAGCCTCATCCAAGGCAATCAGGCAGTGAGCTATGGCAATCCGTAAGCGTTGGAAAGATCCTCTATCTCATCCTTTCCTAGATTGAATCTTCGCTCTAGAAACTCGGTAGTGTGCTCCTCGCCATAAACCTTGTTTGCCTTGCTTATCATGATCCTGAGCACAGGCAGGAAATCGTTTATTATGCTCCTCTTGTTCGTGTGCAGTATTGGCATAAGCTTTGAGGCTATGTTGTTCAACGAGCCTCTGTCTTTTTTTGTCTTGCTCAGGTACCTTATCGTTGATGGAAAGGCATACTGCTTCAGGAGAGTTACTCTTCCGCGTCCAGCCAAGGATACTCCAGAAGAAGTCAGTATTGATGCATATCGCATGTATCCATAATAATTGTTCCTTGATGCCTTATTCAAGAACATGCTAGCTTTAGATAGCTGCATGTACGAGTCCCTTATGCTGCTCTTCAGGATGTACCTGTTTGGTATGTTCTCGTCAACCCAGTTTATCATCATCTCAAGGTCTAAGCCACTGTTGAGCATCGCATTCCTTGATGAATCGAAATCTCCAGTGAGGAAGATTTTGTCCAATGTAGCGAAGACTTCCATCTTCCTGTCGCGTATGCCGAGATTCTCTAGCAGCTCTTCCTTTGCCCCCAGCAGCAGCTCGAGGTCGTTTATGGCTCCACGCATGTCGCCATTGCTCCTTGCTGTGATCTCTTCAAGTACATCTGTGCCTATGACTTTTCCCTCTCTATCAGCTATCGACTTCAATAGCCTGAGCATATCATCCCTGCCTATCTTCTTGAACTCGACCTTCTCGACATAATTCCTAATGAAACTTATCTTCCTGTCCCAGAAGTCATTCGCTATCAGCACAACAGGCTGTCTTGAAGACTTGAGAAGCTGAGTTATTACCCTCTCTGCCCCAGAATCGAATCTGCTTGAGAGTTCGTCGACTTCATCAAGTATTATCAACACCTTCTTGTTGAATAATCCCCTTGTATTGCTTGCTGGCAGAATGAGCTTATTTAGAGTCTCTGCATCCCTGTAATCACTTGCGTTAAGCTCTATCGTCTCGAAGCCGCCAGAGTACGCGATTGCGTGTGCAGCTGTCGTCTTTCCAGTGCCTGAAGGGCCGAAGATCAGAATAGGTCTTGGATGCGCATCTGAATTGATCGCTGAAGTGAATGCTATAAGAGAATCTATGGCTGCCTTGTTCCCTGCTATCCCTCCCAGAGTGTAAGGAGCATATTTCTCGTACAGCATATGATAACCACTACCATTATGCAGCTTAATGTAAATATGCTTTGCGCAGAGGTTGCGTCACGGCAGTCTCATTGAGACATTGGCAGCAACATAGGGCACGGATGGTATTGCATGTCTGCTGCTGGCAAGAAGCACTACGACCTCGCTGTTCTTCTTCCCTATTATTATCATACTATTCCCCATTGTAGTATTTAAGGAATTTGAGTATGCATAGATGTAGCTCATGCCATCAGCAGTTGCAAGTGATGGCTTGCTAACTCCGGTGAGGTTAAAGTAGTAGCTAAAAGCGTCCAATGCAAAATTATATGTTCCAGTAGTGTTCTTCGCAAGAAGCACTGATTCAATTACGGCTCCTGTTGAATTTCCAATGGTGATATTATACGCCATCGATGCTCCGGCTACGACCCCATATATTGCAGGCGCTGTGCTGAGCTGTGTGCTGTTAGCATTCTTGGCAGAATAGTGTCCTCCGGCTCCAACCATTGATGCGGCTTCGGATTCGTTGATAAGGTAGCTTGAGATATTCTGGCCTTGGACTGTACGTATATTGCCAGTAGATTGCAAAGAAGAGTTGTTTGCAGTTGATCCGCTTGGGCCAGAGAGAGATGAATGTCTTAAGACAAAGTAGGCTCCAGCCACAAGGATAATGACTAAAGCTAATGCAGCAATATACTTAGTAGGGAATCTATTGTCTGCTTTTGGCAATGGCGGCTGTTGCGGTATTGGGTTTGGATTGTCCATAAGATAACACTTTATTGCATTTAAAGACGAATTTGTATTCTCACTTGCAGAAATGTATTGATCAAACGACCTGAATTATCTGCTTCTTGGTAAGGGAATTTATTACGTATGCATAATTGTTGTGGTTAACGAATGCAGTTATGTTTATGGTGTAATTTCCTTTCTCGGTACCCACATCCCCATAGATCGTAAACTTGGCGTTAAGCTCCTGATTAGGACTTATGGGGCCGAGCTTGGCCTCCTTCTGCTTTGAGATGCCTGTCTCATCAAGGCTAAGCTGCTTTGGAACAGCAACCGCAACTGAGCTGAGGAGCTCTTCGTCTGTAATATTCTTTAAGGTCACTGAGAGAAGTGTTGAGCTTTTTGAATTTGAGTATAGCTTGTATGGGACAAGCTCCGTCTTTATCGTATATGGCAATGCACTCCCGCTTCCTTCATCACTCTTCTTGAATATGTTCAATAAGCCCATAGACCGCACCCTTTGCATATATTATATAGCAATACATTATTAATCTTCACTTGGTTTGTTGAACTTGTTGAATAGCTCCCTGTATGTATCGATTGTGCCTATGTCAAACCAATCATCATGATATACTATTCCATCGACCTCAGTATCCTTCAGAAGCCACTGCAAGAAATATCCGGGCGCATCTGGGTTGTTCCTGTCATCTATGTACTTCTTGAACTTCGAAAGAACCGCTTTTGGATAAAGATAGATTCCTGTGCTGACCAAAGTCGACTTCGGCTCGTTTGGTTTCTCTTCAAACTCAGTTATCCTGAATCCTTCAAGCTTTACCACTCCGAAGCGTTTGGCATCGTATATCGACTTCATGTTGTAAAGAGCTATGGTCGGCTTCTTGTTGCCTTTGAAATGCTCAAGCATATTCTTCAGGCTGAAGTTATAGAAATTGTCTCCGGCAATTATCAGAAGGTCCGAGTTGACGCCCGCCTGCTCTATGGCATAAGTGATTCCTCTTACTGCGCCAAATTTTTCTTCGTTCGAAAAGGTCGGCTCTGATATCAGCACTATCTCTTTGAGGAAACCTGCCCTCTTTCTCAGCTCTATGAAGTATTCGAATTGTGGGAGAAACTTCTGGTTTGTGGAGATTATTATCCTGTCAACACCCAGTGAGGAGACATCACTTATTATATAATCAAGAAGAGGCTTTCCGTTTACTGGCAATAACATCTTTGGTATGAACTCTGTTATTGGTTCCAGCCGCTTTGCGAATCCGCCGCATAGTATCAGTGCATCCATATTATTACCATTCTTGTGATCCTTTAGCATAAGATAGAGAGCCAAACGTTCTGAGTTGGTGATTTATGGATAAAAGTATATTTATATAACCATATGCAACGCTTGAGTCAATCTTCCATTTTCAAAGCAGAATAACCTGATTGTTCATATATTTTTATATACTTATATGTTCTATTTCTTTTTAAAATATCTAGTCTAATCTACGTGTCTATATGTCATTTGTATTGGCAGCAATAGTGATTCTTCTTTCTATAATCGTTCCTGGATTCTTTCTTTCCCTAGCGCTTCTGAAGAAGACAAAGCTTAACATGTTTGAGATAATAGTGATAGGTTTCATATTTGGAATGATATTTCCACCAACGCTGACCTGGTTGGAAGGATATTTCATAAATTATATTCATTCTTTTGCGTTTTCTGCCGGGCTGTACGAAGCAAATGTTATAATATTAACAATAATAGGCATGGCGCTCTGCTTTGTGCAGGGGATATTCAGCTCTGAGAATATCACCAAGTTGCAAAAAGCTCTCGGCTCCGTCACAAATATAGACAATATTGGAGCTGGACTGAAGGAGAACAGGAAGAAGTACAGTACGCTTATATGGTCATTGCTACTTCTTTTCATGGTAGTGGCATTCCTGACCAGAATAGCTAGCATTGGCATAGCGCCCCATTTCTTCGAGTTCGACCCTTACTTTGATATGCAGAGCACGGAATCAATACTTGTGCATGGATATCAGATCTTTCATGATCACTCTGCATGGCCTACATTGATTGCTGGAGCGCCACATAGGATAGAGCCATTGATGCCATATATAGAAGCATTCTGGTACTCTGTGGCAGAGCCTGCTGGCTCAAGCAGAAGCTCTTCAGTTAATATAACATTACTGAGTCAGGTTAGCAGCTTTTATCCGCCGATAACAGCAGCACTTCTTGTCTTTGTAATATTCATGTTCCTTTATCATGAGTATGGAGAGTTCCCAGCAATAATCGGGGCTGCGCTTGTGACAGGAATGCCTACGCTTATCTCAACATTCATAGCTGGAGAACAACTCCTGGAACCTTGGGGCATCTTCAGCCTATTCTTCTTCTTTGCAACATATCTGGTAGCAGTCAATAATCCAAAGGAGAGAAGATTTGCAATATTGGCAGGAATAGCGTTCGCATCCACATTCCTTGGTGCGCACTATTACACAGTAGATGCTGGAGTGCTAGGATTGTACATAGCAATACAGGGAATAGTGAAGGTATTCGGATTCTCTGGCAAGGATGAGAGCATGACCGACTTTTACATCACGAATGGAATAATCGTTGCAGTCATAGCCGCATTCTTCCTTGTCTTCAGCCCGTATGGGACAGTGTTATCCAACAGATCATTGTCTGTTGCCGGAATACCATTGACAATAGCAACAGGCCTCTTTGCCTTGATATTTGTCTTTGTATTCCAGATGATACCTGTTTATCTTGCACGGAATAAGATTATCATAACAAAGACTGACAATAGGACATACTTTGGATGGCTTGTATTTCTGATGGTTGTGGTGATCCTGCTTATAGCATTTACAAAGATCGGAACTCCGGTGAGAAATTATATTGCATTGACCAAGCACTTCACTACAGCATCAATACCTCTCTTTGCCACGGTGCAGGAGTATGCGCCCACGGGAGTAAACTTCAACTTCGAAAGTGGAGGATTTGGAATAATAGGATGGGCCATCACTTATGGAACAGGCTCCACTCTCAATCTGTTAATATTTTTGATATTGGGAGCCTTTGCGATATTGGCTGTGCTTGCAATAATATATAGGCATTCTAATGCAAGCGTGCTCGGGCTTACAATAGTATTTCCGCTTGCTGTTGCAGGAATGCTTGAGGTAAAGTACTTACCACACTTCGGAGTTGCATACATACTAGCGATTGGAATGATAATAGGCGAGCTCCTAATACTTGCAGAGGGAGGGCTTTCAAATCATGAAAAGGTAAAGCATGCCTTCGATATAAACTTCAGCAATATAAGCTTCTCAAATAAGAAGCTGATAATAGCTGTAATAGCGATAATAGTGGCGATAGCCGAGCTGGGAAGCATAGGTGCAATAATTGCAGCCGCAATAAATCCAAATTGCAATACTCTTGCAAACCAAGGCAACTCCCTGGGTTATAATCTCTTTTGTGAGACAGTACCATCATACTGGATAGCCGCAACGGCATGGATGAGGCAGAATGTCGGACCTTACGGGCCGAGGATACTCTCATGGTGGGATTACGGAGACTGGATAAATTGGTTTGGAAACAGCAATGCAGTCCTGAGAGGAGATAATGCGGTGCCGACGTTGGATTATGCAACTGCCGCACAGTACGTCCTTGGAGCAAAGGACAATGTCAGTCCGAGAACCTTAGCCACATTCATGAATTCTATGCAGGCAAAGTATGTACTCTTTGATGATCAGCTAATGCAGAAGTGGGGAGCTCTCAACTTCCTTGCGTGCATAGATACAAACCAGACAACACTGGCATTTGCAAACGAGCAGGGCAGGATAGGAAACTCAACATGTGAGCAGGTGCACAGCCCAGTATATGCCTTTGTTCCATTGGCCTCTTCTGGAGCTGCAAGCATAGCTGACTATTGCCAATTCAAGAATACCTCAATATCCGCACTCCATGCAATATTGCTAGGGCCAAACTCCACCACATATCAGAACTATTGCGTTCCTTCAACAGTCTTGAATTCAGGTTCTCCGGTAACATTGTATAATGCAAGCGGAAACATGACAAACATAGTGATAGTTCCAACGCAGGAATTCTTCTATGGCGTTGCAAATCTTGGAGGTCAGCCTTTTGCGGAGTTCTTTGTTCTTTATCTACCAAACGGGCCTAATGATACAATAACAAACGCGCCTTCGGAGTTTTACAACTCGAATTATTATAGAGGTTTCTTCTTCGGAAAGCTTCCTGGATTCAAGCTAGTGTATCCTTCGAATTTCACAGGAATCAATTATATCAATAGCACGAACCCGATAATGATATACGCGGTTGACAACTACACGGGAGGCAGTCCGCCAGTGACACCAAAGTATCCGTTCATAACAAACAACTACACAATGCCTGGTTGATTTATTGATTTGTTTTGATTGGGAGATCCCTAAAAAAGGGTTTGTTATTGGCGGTTGGCATAGTGGTAAACAATGAGAGAAGGCCAGAACCAAGAGAATGGATCTGCCAGTTGCAACTGAGCCACAGATGTCCAGCATCCTTTGTCTAATCAGACTCTTGACTGATAAAGATCAAACGAAGAGCCTATTTAAAGGCTTTGCTTTTTATTAGTATCTACGTAGCGGAATATCTTGAGGATGTGTCTTGATGGAAGGTCGCATAAGGGCGGAATGGGATACGCTAAAGAAGGTCATAGTACATAAGCCAGGGATCGAGATGTTCTTTGGTCTCCTTGATCCTCATGCATCTCTTTATGAGAGAGCGTTCAGCCAGAATGCAGCACTTAAAGACCATGATAGATTAGTTTATGCGCTTCGCGAACAGTTCGGAGTCAAAGTTGAGTATCTTCTTGAGAATATCAAAAAGTATGGAGAGAGAGATGACAAAGCAAAGAAGGCCATAATAGATGCTGCGATTGAGAAGATAGATTTTGTAGGAGATTCTAAGGAATGTGAAGATGCACGGAAGGAACTTAAAGAGAATATAGATACTTATGACATAGATTATTTCCTTAATATAATTATGCTGATGCCAAGAATGGTACTTAGAGATAGCAAGGGCATTGAAGCAATACACATCAACGTGACAGAGAGAGATCCTCTCTCAAACCTATATTTTATGAGAGACCAGCAGGCAATAACAGATAAAGGAATCTTCCTTTCCAGAATGTCAAAGCCCCAGAGGAGAAACGAACCAGATCTCACAAAGATGCTCTGGAAGATGATGAAACTAAAAATAGTGCATGAGAGCACAAACCCGGGAACATTCGAAGGAGGGGATTTCATGCCTATGAAGGAATTCGCACTTGTTGGAATGGGTGACAGGACTAACAGGCAAGGTGTTGAGCAGATGCTGAAGCATGGGCTTGGATTCGGAGAAGTTGGTATAGTACATCAGCCAGCTCACCCTCTGATGCCAGACAATGAGCTAGATCCGATGGTGAATATGCACCTTGATACTTATTTCAATGTTGCTGGAAGCGACATTGTCCTGGGCTCAGAGACCCTGCTAAAGAAGGCAGATGTTGAGGTTTATCAGAAAGAAGGATCATCTTACACAAAATCAAAGAAGGTCATATCCCTGTTTGATTACATGAAAAGTAAGGGCTTTAGAATCATAAACCTCTCAACACTAGAGCAGCTTTCCTACGCTTCAAACTTCTTGTGCATTAGGGACCACTCCATACTCGCAGTAAATAGCGACAAGATAGTAAAGAGCGTTCTCAAAAACATAGAATATAAAGCCAGGTCAGACAAAAGAAGATATGGGGCTTTATTCAGGCAGGCCAAGAAAGAATATCTAGAATTCAAAAGGTCTGGGCAGATATTTCCACATAAGAAAGATCTTTACCAGAGTGGTGTAGATATATACGCAGTCGATTTAAAAGATATAACAGGAGGCTATGGCGGAGCACACTGCATGACTGCAGCAATAGAGAGAAGGTAAGATTAGGTGAGATCAGAGAGATATACTTAGACTTCTTCGCAAAACAGCAACTAAAAAGAAAGCCGCAAAGAATCAAATAACCATAAAGAGAGAGAAGTTGGTTTTTTGAATAACGATTATGTTATCTATGATAACAGAACTGAGCAGAAGATAGCAGATGTTATCAAGAATCTGACAACGAAAGACGCTAAACGCATCGGATTATCGAAAATGCAGATGTTCAGGTTGAAGAAAAAGATAAAAGAAGGAAAGAAGATAGTGTTAAAGAAGAAAACGATGAAGAAACTAATGAGAATGTGATAGTATGAAAAACCTATGCCAGAGATACGAAAAAAGGTTCTTGACGAATTATTTGGTGATTGGGAAGATTACAAACATCATTTCAATTCAATTGATCTCAAAGTGGCTACATTAGAGAAACTTATCAATAGGACTATAAAAGAAACTTCGGAAAGGCTAGAAGAGAAAAAATAGCACCAAGCAAGGTTATAAAAAACAGCCATTTTCAGAATTCCTC
>JAMCSO010000045.1 GCA_023379075.1 Candidatus Martarchaeota archaeon
GTCTCTCTACTCTTGGTCCCGGAGCAACAAATCTGATAACAGGCGTTGCGAATGCCAATCTGGACAAGTCGCCAATAGTTGCGATTACAGCACAGGCCGGAAGAGAGAGAATGCACAAGGAATCGCACCAATACATAGATTTAGTGAAGATGTTTCATCCTGTAACAAAATGGAATATAAGCATAAGGTCTGCACAGAGCATACCCGAGCTTGTCAGAAAATCCTTCAGGATAGCTGAGATGGAGAAGCCCGGAAGCGTTCATATAGAGGTGCCAGAGGATGTTGCAGACAGCGCTCTGGAGCACGAAGCGCCTCTTCCCGTAAAAAGCGCTCCCATATATCATCCAGACAAGAGCGAACTGGAAAGGGCAGCAGAAGAGATAAGGAAGGCAGAGCATCCAATGATACTTGTGGGAAATGGGGTAATAAGGGCAAATGCATCAAGGGAGCTGATAGCATTTGCAGAAGCAAACAATATACCTGTTGTAAATACTTTCATGAGCAAGGGAGTAATACCCCATGACAATGAGCTCTCTTTATTTACGATAGGACTCCAGGTAAAAGATTATGCTCTTTGTACATTTGACAAGGCGGATGTGGTAATAGCTGTAGGCTACGACTTCGTTGAGTATAGCCCTTACAAATGGAATCCACATAAAGACAAGAAGATAATACACATAGATTCAAGGAGAAGCGAGGTAGACTCTTTCTACTCGCCAAGCGTTGAGCTGATAGGTGACATAAAACTGAGCTTGGGCAAGCTTAAGGAAGAGACCGGCTTCGACAAGAAGTATGAATATGCAAGCAGGATAAGAAAACTCCTTCTCGAAGAGTTTAGCCTTGAGACAAGCGCCCACGGCATGCCAGTCAAGCCACAAAGAATAATAAAAGGGATAAGGGAGGCTATTGGAAAAGAGGATATTGTCGTATCTGATGTAGGCATGCATAAGCTCTGGGTTGCAAGATTCTTTCCAACATACACGCCAAACACAGTACTGATCTCAAATGGGCTGGCATCAATGGGTTTCGGGCTTCCAGGAGGGATAGCTGCAAAGCTTGCCAAGCCTGACAAGAAGGTTGTTGTAGTTACCGGAGATGGCGGCTTCATGATGAACTCGCAGGAGATAGAGACTGCGAAGAGATTTGGCACAGACCTCACCATAGTGCTCTTCAGGGATGGAAAGCTTGGCTCTATAGAGATGAAGCAGAAGCAGCGCGAACTGAAGAAGGAGATAGGAATCGTATTCGGAAATCCAGACTTTGTAAAGTATGCAGAGAGTTTCGGTGCGAATGGCTTCAAGGTCGAAAAAGCAGACGAGACAGAGGATGTGATTAAGGAAGCAGTAAGGACAAAAGGAGTCAATCTTGTCGAGATACCTGTAGATTACAGCGAGAACCACAAGCTGATAAACAGGCTTGGAACTTTATCATGCCCAATATAATCAATGATTTATTATCTTAAGCCTGACATTGCCTTCAAGTGCCGATAGCTCTGCGCTTCCTCCGATTGGGAATGTAATCTTCGGTTCCGTGTGCCCGAAAGAAGCATCAGCTATTACCGGCACTCCTTCAAGCTCTTCCTTTCTCCTTATTATCTTGTCAAGAAGCTCCGGCCTCATTCCAGATCCTTTCTGGAATCTACCTATAATTACTCCAGCCAGCTCATCGCCGCCTTTCTGGTGCAGCAATGACTGGAGATCCCTATCAAAGAGATATGGATTAGTCCCTAAATCATCTTCTACAAAAAGAATCCTTCCCGAAAGCTCAGGCATGAACTCGGTTCCCTGGAGAAGGTTTAGTGTGCAAAGGTTTCCCCCTACAATCTCTCCAACAGCCTCTCCTCCAGATATTATGTTATAACCAGAGTTCCTGACAAACTCTCTCTTTTCCTGGTCAAGGAACCATTCATCATCGCTCCATTCCTTAGATTGTAAGACTGCAAAAGGCCCCTCTTCGAAGAGGCATCTCTTGAAATATTCTATAGTATACTCGAGTCCTCTCTTCATGCCAAACGTGGAGAAGTGCGGCCCGGAGTAATTCACTAATCCTGCAACCGAGTAAAAGGCATTGTTTAATATGCTAATATCAGAGTATCCGCAGAACACCTTCGGATTATTCTTTATCTTCTCGTAATCAATGTATCTGAGGAGCTGGTTTGAGTTGAAGCCGCCTATGACTGTCAAAATTCCCTTAACATTCTTATCTTCGAATGCTTCCTCCAAATCAGAGACTCTTGACTCTATTGAAGAGGATACAAAATCATCCCTTTCCATCACATGTTCTCCAAAACCGATCTTCAGTCCCATGGCTTCGAAGTTGGCTTTTGCTATATCTATTGTATCCTGCCCAAGCATCGCCATGCTTCTCGCAGGGGCAATAACCCGTATCTCATCTCCTTCCCTCAACTTCTCAGGAATCATAAAATCCCCAGTTATGATACATTAGAATTCGGCGATTTGCCTTTAAGTATCTTTCCTGTAAAAGCCCCAAAAACCCAAGAATAAACGAACTGATTAGAAATATGAGCATGGAAATTGGCTTTATAGGCTTTCCAGTAAAGCTTGAGATCGTAAAACCAAGCAAGAACCAGACTGCTGTTCCTATAACCGAGATATAAAGTAAACTAATAATCCTTTCAATATCTTTCAATCTTGTACTAATCCCAAAACTTAACCCAGAAACGAACAATATCAGTAAGAATCCAAATGCACCGAAAAGAAAAGTCATAGCCAACGCTGCTACAGGTGTAAAGAGACCAAGAATTAAAATCAACCTGTAATCAATGCCTTCTTTTATATTTCTATTGATTATCTTCTCAACTGACTCATGAGCTGGTTTTAATAATGGCGATACCTCTTTTTGGTTCTCTATTTTTTCTTTTCCATCAACAACAAAAAAAAGGGTTGGACCAACTGCGCACATAAGCTCTACATCATGCTTTTCCTGCTCTCCAACATTGAATTTGTATAAAGATGCTAAAGTAGAAATGGATAAAGGCGGCCTCTCTGAGACTATCTCTTTTCCATCAACCAGTATCCTAAATTTTGCGGTGAGCGTCGAGTAATATGCTTCTATAGTGTGTTTTTCTCTTTCTCCTATGATTGCTTTTATTTCCACCATAAATGACACTATTTGTCTATCATCCAACTTTCCTGTTCTTTCTCTTTATTGCAGAGATTTCATCATTTAATTCTCTGTCTTCATCTGTAAGGAGATAATCGAACTTGTACCTGAGAAGGCGCTCATTCTCATCGTTCATGAATGTATACAATGTTTCATTCTCCTTGATCTGCCTTCCAAAAGTAACATCTTCCATTGAGACTGCAACACCCTCTCCCTTCTTTGCTTCTTGGACAGGAGCTCCATTATTCTGCATCTCCTTTATCCTTCCAACTATCTCTCCATTTCCATTCATCATGAGATAAGATGGTTTTATTTTCCCCCTAGTTATATCTATACCAAAGACCGCGGGATGCGACATTCTGAAGCAGCTATTTGGCAGTATGCGTGCTTCACCTGGAAAAACCAGGGCCTTTTCAGCACTATCTCTTTCCTTCTTCTTTGCACTATCGAGCCAAGCCTTGTAATCATCTATTATCTTGTAAATAATGTTGCTGTTGATTATATCCACTGCAGCAGTCTCGCTTTCCATCTTTGCTTCATCATCTATATTAACATTGAATGCAAGGACAACCGCGCTGTATGGATCTATCGATCTCATCGAGAACGCATCGACTATATCCCTCTTGTTCACATTTCCTAGCCCCTTCCTGCCTATGTTCACATTCTCATTCTTCAGCAGCCTCGATATTGCCTCAAGCGTGCCAATTGTATCTGTTTTTAGTATGATTCCATTCTTATCTGTCTCAAATACTTCCTTCAATTCGGCAGAGATCTCTTTTTCATAATCCTCGTTATCTGTTGAAAGAACCAAAGATCCGGATAGTGCCTCTTCGAGACCACTCCCGCTTATCTTGATTCCGGCAGCTGCACTTACAGAGTCTATGTAATAGAACTTGCTTGATGATTCCCTAAGCTCTTGCAGCGCCTTTGGCTTCAGCAAGGCCTTAATCTTTGCCTTTCCTATGCCTTTCTCGGTAGCAAACGCTATTGTATCATTTACCTTAAGCGTACCGCTATAAAGTATGACATCTGCGGTAGACCCAAGCCCTCTTTCCTCCTTTTTCTCTATTATGCTTCCTTTTCCAGGCCCATTAACTTCTATATTCAGGTTTGCCTCAAGGAATCTCTGTGACAATCCTGTTGCATACATCAGGAGCTCTGCAATTCCCTCTCCTGTTCTTGCGCTAAGCGGTACAATCACGACCTCGTTCTTGAAATCCTTAACTCTATCGAACCTCTCACTGCTGAATCCAACCTCGCTCAGCTTTCCAACAAGCTCATAAAGTTTTGTCTCAAGCTGTTCAACTACCATGGGCCTTTGCTTTGCTATTGATTCTGTGAACGAGGATGTATTCTGCTTGATCCATCCTGTCATCAAGTCTATCTTATTCGCAGCAACTATGAAAGGGGTCTTGTACTCTTTGAGTATCTCTATGGCCTCATATGTCTGCGGCTCAAAATTCTTGGATATATCAACAACGAGTATTGCCAGATCTGCAACAGATCCACCCCTCTTCCTAAGATTTGTAAATGCCTCGTGCCCAGGCGTATCTATGAAAAGCAGCCCTGGAATAGTGATCTTTGCACCCATCTTCTTCAAAAGAGGGCCGCATATCTTTTCTATTATCCCGATAGGCACCTCACTGGCTCCAATATGCTGGGTAATGCCTCCTGCTTCCTTGTTTGTTATTGCCGTATTTCTTATCTTGTCAAGAAGCGAAGTTTTCCCATGATCTACATGGCCCATTACAACTATTATTGGCTGCCTTATCATGAATATCACTATGCCTACGTATACTATATAAACCGAATAATAATATAATGCTTGCAGTTTACTTTGCAAGATCCTGCAAAACCTCCCGGCTCAACGATTCAGTAAACGCAAAATTTAATAGATTCTTACACTTAAATCTAACCGAGCAAATGAACCTAACCACAACAATAGAAGTATATTTACTTTATGCTTTGTTAGCTGTATTCCTATCCTTCATGGCCAAACTCTGGTGGAAAGTAAATAAACCAATAATCTTTTCGCCAGTAAACAAACGATTCAGGAGTAAATTTATAGATCCAGTTAAACGCAGAAGTTCAAACGCAAATAATCAAAACGCGTCTAAAGATTTTCCTAAAGAACAACAGAATATTCAAGATCCTGCAAAACCTCCCAGCTCAACTTTTTAGTTATTACGATCCGGAACTCTTGACCCACGAATTGTAATCATTTACGAAGCTCTTGCTTTCTATAGAATAAATCCCTGGCGATATTCCGTATGTTTGTGGGATATTTGCAGTAAGTTTATAATATCCACTCCCTTCCCACGTCAAAGTTCCATCAGGATTTGCTTGATATGGGTCTGGTTTCGTTCTGGTGTTTCTTGTATCATATCTACAGTTCGTGTTTTTTAAATACCTTCAAGTAAAACCACAGCATAATCAAAATGATAACAATCGCAACTGCAGACAATATGTCTAACATCCACCCTCCCAAAAGTTTATTTGTACTGTGAAACTGGTTTAAAGTATTTGGCAATGTATTATTGATCGTCTCGCTGGAGTTACCAAAGAACTCTGTCTTATTTCCTGTTCCTGTAAGTGCTATATTGACATATGGATCAGGTTGTCCTACCATCACTGTTGCATAATTATTACTTGGAATCACTCTGAGATCATATGCTCCTTCAAGGGTATCCATCCCATAAGTGAAGATAGAAGGAAAGGGCGTGAATGTTCCATTTTCTTCATAGAATATCCACATATTCCTTGCATCCAACGAAGTAAAGTTTGTGTTATCTCCATCAATACCTCCAAATGTAAATTCTAAGTCATAAGCTGTGTGTATTGGGGTTGCTTTGAAAGGAGTTATTAATAGATGTGAATTATTTGAAGTCACATTAAGGATTGTAGTATTAAACACAATGTTTCTATTATTAATTGAATAACTAAACTCTATTTTTGGGTGATTATGATAATTACTTAAGCTAATTTCTGAGCAGTAAAGAAAAGGCAATGTATAATGGTTCCATATTACGTAAGATTGGGTTGATCCATTAAGTTTTTCTCCATATGTGGCATTTCTAAACAGATTCAGCCAAAATATCTCACTTGCTATAGAATAACTCTGATTGGACGTATTAAATTGAATAACATTCTGTAACCCGTAAGTGTAATTAGTATTATTTTCCAGAATTGCCCGCAGATTAACATTTAGCTGCAAAGTAGATATATACGCCGCTCCGTAATAATTAATACTATGTAAAACAGGATCGTATGCTGAGATTGAAGTAATATTTACACAACCGCGAACCGCATTGGTTTCTGTTTGCTTAAATATTATCTGGCTCATGTTAAACGCATTGCCAGAGTAAAACGTCTGGTTTGAAGTACTAATATTGTCATATATTCCGTAAGTAACTACTCCGTATGGATTCGCATCTGCTCTTATTGGAAGCGTTCCATATGTCTGTCCATTAATAATTACCGGAGCCGCAACTATCGATAAAAGCATTATGATACACAATACCTGTTTAAACGTCTTTATTACCATAATTTATCAAAGGCTATATTTTTCTTTAACTTTATATAATCTTTTATGGCATCTTTCTTACTCTTGGTCATACCTGCATCTCTCACTATGAAGAATTGACCCACGAATTATATACCTCAGCAAATGTCTTATTTATCTCATACACGCCGGGACTTATTCCATAAACTGATGGCAGGTTTGCAGTAAGATTATAATATCCATTTCCTCTCCATGTTATAGTATCATCTAGATTTGGCTGGTAGGGGTCTGGTTTCGTTCTGGCGTTTCTTGTATCATATCTACAGTTCGTGTTTTTTAAATACCTTCAAGTAAAACCACAGCATAACCAAAATGATAACAATCGCAACTGCAGACAATAGGTCTAACATCCACCCTCCCAAAAGTTTATTTGTACTGTGAAACTGGTTTAAAGTATTTGGCAATGTATTATTGATAGTCTCGCTGGAGTTCCCAAAGAACTCCGTCTGATTCTCACTCCCAGTAAGCGCTATATTCACATATGGATCAGGTTGTCCTACTGTCACTGTCGCATAATTATTACTCGGGATCACTCTCAGATCATATGCTCCTTCACTAGTATCTATTCCATAAGTGAATACTGAGGGAAAAGGCCTAAATGTTCCATTGTCTTCATAGAATATCCACATATTCTTTGCATCCAACGAAGTAAAGTTTGTGTTATCTCCATCAATACCCCCAAATGTAAATTCCAAGTCGTAGGCATTATATATTGGGGTTGCTTGGAATTGGGTTATTAATAAATGTGAATTATTTGAGGTTATATTTAGTATTGTAACATTGTATACGTTGTCATTGTTATTAATCGAATAACTAAACTCTATCTTCGGATGATTATTATAAGTACTTACTCTTATCTCTGGACAGTAAAGAAAAGGTAATGTATACTGATGCCATCTAACAGGAAAGAGTACAATCCCTCCCAACTGCTCCCCATATGTTACATTTTTAAATAAATTTAGCTGAGTCACTCCTTTTAACATAGAATAACTCTGATTTGATGTATTAAATTGGATGACATTTTGTAATCCATAAGTGTAATTAGTACCATTTTCCAGAGTTGTCTGCAGATTAACATTTAGCTGTAACGTAGAGATATATTCAGCACCGTAATAATTAATACCATGTAAAACAGGGTCGTATGCTGATATTGAAGTAATATTTACACAACCGCGAACTGCATTTGTTATTGTTGTTTCATTAAATACCTGGCTTACATTAAATGCATTGCCAGAGTAGAACGTCTGGCTTGAAGTACTAATATTGTCATATATTCCATAAGTAACTACTCCGTATGGATTTGCATCTGTTCTTATTGGAAGTGTCCCATATGTTTGTCCATTAATAATTACTGGAGTTAGAACTACTGACAAAAGCATTATGATACACAATACCTGTTTAAACGTCTTTATTACCCTAATTTATCAAAGGTTATATTGTTCTTTAACTTTATATAATCTTTTAGGGCATCTTTCTTACTCTTGGTCATACCTACAATCTCTCGCTATGACTCGGGCTGCTGCCCAAATCTCTACTATTTTTATCTTTTATCTCACATATCTCCATTGTATCTGGTCTCATGGCAAAGCCGACCAAAGGCTACAGGAGATCCTCACGTTCACCGTTTCACGACGATAAAAAGAGAAGAGAAACCCCGGATAAAGTATGGACATGAGGATATTTAATTTGTCAAGTTCTTATTGTAGAAATTAAATATAGGTACCTCCACTTGCATATTACCAAAAACGGACTGAGTTAAGATTTGATGACCCACATGAAATCTGATAAATATTTATACATATAATGCCTATTAAAATCATGTTTAATGTCTGCTATATACAAAACCTATTCCCAATACCCTGTTATCTAGAAATATATCTCCTAGGAATAATACTCCTTATTGGTTTTGCATTTTATATTCTCAAGTTTATAAGCACATATAAATCAATCAAATCCAATTATAAAAAAGCCACAGATGGGAGAATTGATGATGAGAATCTTAAAGAAAGATATCTCAAAGAAGGAAAAATATGGATTCCTTACTTCGGCGGGGCTAGATTGGCATTACTTCTGATAATCTCTTTCATGTTGATTACAATATCTGGAATAATAATATTGGGAGCAATATTGCATATTTAATAATATCCTACTGAGTTTATTCTAGCACGTAATTTCTAATAATATTATTATGGTCTGGAATTAAAATTCCGCAAATATCTATCCTTGGGTTATATGGCTTCTACAACCAATAAAGATCAACCCAACTTCAAGATCCTGCAAAACCTCCTAGCTCAACGGTTCAGTAAACGCAAAATTTAATAGATTTTTTTATTTAAATCTAATCGAGCAAATGAACTTAATTACAACAATAGAAGTATATTTACTTTATATTCTACTAGCACTAATCTTGGCCTTCCTCTTCTGGGCTTGGCGCAAAGGTCTGGCATGGATTGATCACAATACAGAAGAGAAGATCAAAATGAAGAGGCAGCGCGAAGCAGAAGAAGCTAAAAAGAATCAACAGAATATTCAAGATCCTGCAAAACCTCCTGGCTCAACTTTTTAGTTATTACGATCCTGAACTCTTGACCCACGAATTGTAATCATTTACGAAGCTCTTGCTTTCTATAGAATAAATCCCTGGCGATATTCCGTATGTTTGTGGGATATTTGCAGTAAGTTTATAATATCCACTCCCTTCCCATGTCAAAGTTCCATCAGGATTTGCCTGATAAGGGTCTGATTTTGTTCCAGATCTGATTACCGTTGCACTAGTCTGTGCTGATTGCGAACCGTCATTGTTGGCATTAGCATCGCTGCCACTGCTCTTTATATTTACTGGAAGAAGATCTACTTTGTAACTAGTTCCACCCATATCTACAGTTTCTGTACTAATCTGCTCCACAGATCCCGTACTTCCTGTTTCTGAATCTCCAGAGATAAGCAATCCTCCAAACAAACTATTAAGGAATATATTCTGCTTGTTATCCCCACTCGCCATAGAAAATCCTCCTGCAATAGCTACTCCCCAACCTCTTCTTGCGAGAGTTTTGAGCGTGGTGCTTTTAGATACAAAATCATAAATGGCAGGTACATTATCTCTCACAGAACTGGCTATAATCTTTCCAAAGCCATCTGTTATTCCACCATATTCTGTTCCGTTTGCGGCACCATTTGCAAAGCCCCCGCCTAGCCATATGACCACATCAGACAATGTTATTGGTTTTCCTAATTCTAACGAAGAGACTGTATTTGATATACCAGTAACAGCAGATCCACCTACACCTCCTGTGAATAAATTATATACTGTCTTTTGTGATACATATTTTGCTAAATCTATCCCTGTTGTTCCTTCAGGAGCGAATCCAATAATAAAACTTCCTGCTATTGCATTGCCACCAGCTACTTCAAGAGCACCTGCGAACGAAAGTGGTTGGCCTGTTGTTAAATATGAGTTGGCCTCTCCAGTACCAAGCCCTATTCCAATTGCTGGAGCTACTGCTACAGGATTTACCAAGATCAAGCTGGTTCCTGCCTGCAAACCCATCTGTGCAACTCCCCATGCCCTTTGTGTTGGTGACGATGTTGGGGAATATACTGATACGCCTATATCACCTTCAGAAGCCGCAGCTGCAGTTGCTGTCTCTAAAGCAGCATTTCCTATTCCTGCTTTCTGCTCAAACTGCTGCTGAAGTATAAATTGCTGGCCTATTGCCTGAAGCGGTGTGATATTCTTCTCAATGCTTGAAGAGCTTATCAGACTTCCACTTGCAGAATACTCATTAATTGTGAAAGTTATCGGATATGTCTCGCTTCCCCAGCCATATAAACTCAGGGCATTTGCAAGGTTAAGGCCTGGAGAGCTGAAAGTAACTTTCACATTAGCTATATCCGATTTTTGCGGAATGACAATGCTCGGGGAAGGAGTTATAATTGTCGTTGAAGGATATGGTCCATAATTATTCTGCTGATTGTTTGGATCTCCATTTGTACCTACGGTGCCTGTTGCTGGATTTGCTATCGTAGTGGTTGGTATATAACTACTGTTTCCTCCAACTTGCCCGCTCCCAGGTCCAGGTATATTAACAGTAATTCCATTGCTTCCTGAATTCTGTGATCCGGAACTCACTCCTGATGCATATGTGCCCTGCGATTTAGTATCTGTTGTTGAGGTTGAACTGCTGCCTGCATTTCCGAGACTGCTTGGTGGAGCAGCGTTTCCACTTCCACCATTATTTGTCTGCGAACTTCCGCTTCCATCGTTTCCTGTCAATGCTGTCTGACTCTTATTCTGCACCAGCTGATAATTTACTTTCTGTGGAAGTCCAGATATCTGTGGCCATGGGGACTGCGCCTCGCTCCCGCCCATGGCTATGAAATACAACTGAGCATCCGAAGTGCTGCTGATTATATTCGCGCTCTCAAGGCTCTTATTTGCAAAGAAATAATAGCCCTGCCCCTGCCATCCATTCCATCCTGGATACGGGTTGCTTATGCTTCCTATAACACCACTGAACTTTGAGGAGTCAGCATTCATCACATAAACTGTTGGCGTCTGCACCGTACTTGCGTTGCTGCCCTGGTTTGTTCCTGCGCTAGATTGGTTGCTCTGAGTTGCACTTCCTCCAGAACTCTGGTTGCCTGATCCCTGGCTTCCTGCATCTCCAGTATTTGAGGATTGGGTGGGAGCTGGATTCGCGGTCTGCTGTGCGGGTTGGCTCTGGCTCTTTGTATAAAGGTAAATTGGAATAGAAGTGCTTGCCTTTCCGGATGTCGTGTCAATGGCATCTATATTGGTGTTTATCCCCACATTTGATCCTAGTTGCCCATTTGATGCTTTAACTATCTGCGATGCTGTTGTCTGCAGTGAGAAGTTTCCATTGCTGTTTGCTGTGGTATTTAATACAGCTATATTATTCCATTCTATGTTTACATTGCCATTCGGGGTAAATCCGCTTCCGTTTATTGTTATGTTTGTATCATTGCTTGTTTGTGCATCTGCTCCAACAGTTATCTTTGGGGTTGCAACGAAAACAGGATTTACAACAATCTGGGAAGGCCCGGAGTTGATATCATTAAGATTGTTCGTTCCGTTGTAGGTCTGAGCAATTATTACATATGTTCCTGCATTTCTCATGTTGATCTGAATGGAGAATGTGCCACTGCTGCCTGTGCTTCCTGATGCGAGAGTTTCAGGTCCGCTGGCATTATTGGTATTGACTATCTCGACAGGCGCGTTCTGGAATGGCTTTCCATCCATCCCATAAACCGTTCCTGCAAATGTGACTACAGTGCCGACATTTTCTGAAGAAGGCAAAGTATTAAGCGAGATACTTGCAATATCCTTCGAAGTGCTTACCTGCGCTTCCTGCCCTGAAGACGAATTTGTTCCTGACCCTGTACTGCTGCTTTTATTGGTAGTTGAGGGAGGGGTGGATGGAGCAGGCGAGATGCTTCCGCTCCCGGATTGTGTTGATGTACTACTAGAACTTACCAGGTTTATTCCATAGATTGCCTCTGTTATCTTCTGCTCAGCCTCATAATAGGATGAAGCAGCCGCACTTCCGATTATATTATTTGCATTCGCCGATACCGTATTTTCTTGATTCTGCACGGAAGCGGGAATGTTGCCCCCACTGCTTATGTAGGGAGCTGAAAAGTAAACAGGTATATCATTCATAATAATAGATGTCCAGTTGTTGAATTCTGTCTGAGTAATATCTTGGTTAGATACGTTGGTTATGGGTTTACTGCCTGCAGAGTTGATTACTACGGTCTCTCCTCCAAGATCTGCATAGAGCCCATTACTATTTCCGAGCAGATTGTTTACATCATTCGAAAGTTGATTGCTCACATCTGTATTCGGATCAGCAATTACCTGGGTGTAATTTTGGTACTGCTGCGGAACTGCAGAAGATGCCATCGCTGTCTTTGCCACAGCAAATGTTGAGATTGCTATTGATCCTGCTATTAAAGAAGAAAGAGCTCTCCTCTCCAAAGAATGCAATAAGTTTCTGGATTTTGAGGATTCATCCAAGTCCTTTACCCTAGCTGCGCCTACTTCTAATTCTCCCCTCCTTATTCTTCGTACGTTCATCTAATCCCATCCAGTGCACCCACATATACACAGATATCATTCATGTATTAAGGTATAAAAACCTTCTCTCTGGGATTATGAGGGAAAGGGATAAAAGCTTAAAGATATAAAATGATAGCAAATAAGATTACTGCTTTATTTAATTAAACAAACGAGTTGTAAAAATGGAAAGAGCTCTAGTTCTCATAAAGCCTGATGGAATAGAAAGGGCATTGATAGGAAACGTTATCTCTAAATTCGAGATCTCTGGACTGAAAGTAGTAGGAATAAAGATGCTTAATGCAACAAAGGAGATGGCTGGGAAACATTACGCAGAAGATGAGGAATGGCTAACAAGCGTTGGAAAGAAGATGAAGGCTTCTTACAAGGAAAAGGGAGAAGAGATAACAGAGCCTGATAGGGCAATAGGCATGAGGGTAAGAGAGATGCTCATGAACGAGCTTATACGAGTGCCAATAATAGCCATGGTGCTGGAAGGCAATGCTGCAAACGATGTTGCGAGAAAGATAGCAGGATCCACAGAGCCTAGAAAGGCTGATCCATCAACAATACGGGGCATGTACTCAAGCGATACCTATGGGCTTGCAGACAAGCAGAAGCGGCCTGTAAGAAATATTGTACATGTATCTGAAAGCAAGGAAGCAGCAGAGAAGGAGATAAAGGTATGGTTCAAGGAATCGGAAATCTATAAATACAAGAGAGCTGACGAAGGGGCCATGTACTAACTTATATTCAAAACTCTTTATCTTTGGAGGGTATCACACTATAGCTATACAAAAGTAATAAACTAATTAACCTAGTACAAGTGGAATATACATCTCCCTGCTGCTAAGCCCTCCGTGCATGCCTTTGTAGTCATATACCTGTTGCTCCATCTCTGGATAAAGGAAGTATAAACCATGAGGCCCCTTTGGGAGGTACAGATAATCTCCAAATCTGTAGCGCAGCTCATCACTTACTCTGGGAGCTCCAAATAACCCTGATCTTATAGCTTCTTCAGATCTTATTAATATGCCTTCATCCCGAAATCTTTTTGAGATGTATTCTTCAAGCTTATCCTCTTCTCCATTCCTGCTCTTCATGAAGACAGCACGCGAGCTACCCCATAAAGGCATATCCAGGTACTTCATAAGCATATCATCATATCTTACAATTCTTAAATCCTCAAATTTGGTATTGATCTGTCCATGGTCTGCAGTTATGATCAGATCATAGCCATGCTCTTTTGCAAGAGGCAGGACATGCATGAGAATACTTTCCAGCAGTGAATAAAGCGCATGATGTGCCTCTTCAGACTCAGATCCATACACGTGCTCTATCGTATCAATATCATAGTTATATGCAAAAATGCAGTCATAGTTCTCTGCAACTATGCCTTTTCTTAGCTTAACTATCATGTCCTGGACTGTTATATATGGAATGATATCTTCTTTATCAAATGTCGCAACTGAAAGGCCTGAATTTACTATATCGGATGGCATTATTATCTTAAACCTCTTCCCATTGGCCTTGATTGACTTTATGGTATCATTGCTCAAGAAGATCCTCTTGGCGTTGATCTTCTCGCTCTTTATATGCTTGTCCATCGCAGGAGCTAACTTTATGGAATCTATCATTATTCCAGATTCCTTAAGGAAAAGATGGGAGCCGACAACTCCGTGCTCTGCCGTTGTCCTGCCGCTATAAAGCGTGGATAGAACATTCATCGTACTCGAAGTGAAGATCGTTGTAATCTTCTCCACTCTTACCTTTTCAAACTCTTTTTTAAGGCTGTGTTTTTCATTAAAGATATCCATGAGCAGCTCGTAGCCCATCCCATCTATCAAAATGAAGATCTTCTTATCCTTATCTCCAACAAGCCTGCCAGAGTATCTTCCGAGCTCTTTCGCAACCTCTAATATACTATTCCTGAAATCTGGCAGAACAAAGCCTTCTTCTTCAAGTTCAGACAAAAGCGACATATCCTCTCCCTATATAATATTGATGGCATACAATATAAATAAGAACTTGAC
>JAMCSO010000046.1 GCA_023379075.1 Candidatus Martarchaeota archaeon
ATTCCCGTTTCCCATTCTGAGATTGCAGGATAATAATTAAATGTTCCGATAATAAAATCAATATTCTGTATTAGATTCTTGCTAAGGTTTGCATAAGAGAATAAACCACTAGCTCCCTGGCCATAGTTGGGCGCAGCAGCCTCTATGCAAAGATAATAGACTTGTGGCAGCAAAAGCAGTACAAGAAAGAGCAATAATGCTAAGAAGTAAATATCCTTGTCTGCAGCCTTTGAGATATTCTTAACTCTTGATGCAAATGACTTTATAATTCCTTCCCTACCCGTCACCAGATAAATAGACGCAAATATTGGAATTAGCAATATCCCCTCAATCCTCATATAAACAGAGAGGGAGAGCGCTGCGATAAATGGGAGCATCATCTCTTTTCTTTTTCTCCTTATCCCTACAACAAAGAAGAACATTGTGAGGATTGTAAATGTCATGAATGCAAGATCGGGCACCGCAAGGGCCCTAGACCATATCATGATCTCAGGAGCCAAAGCCATAAGAGCTGCAGAGTATAATGCAATCTTCTCGTCTTCGAATAGCGATATGGCAAGCATGAATACAAAAACTATTGATAGCATGCCCATTAGGAATTCCAGGCCAGCCGCAGTTTCAGTTCCAATGCCAAAAATGCCGAAGGCTATGGCTATGAGGACGCTGTATCCTGTGGAATCATGGTACACCTGGTTTACAAAGCATCTGCCAAGATCCCCGGTACCGTATTGGCACCAAAGTGCATTCCCTCCCTTCAGCACATTAAGGGCTATCCCTTGATATATATTCTCATCAAAATAAAGCTGTTCTACCTGTTTTACATACAACAACGAGAAAGAAACAAAGAAGATTATTATCAAAGCCAACAAGAAGAGCGTTCTTAGTCTTACTCCGCTTTTGGCTAGCGATCTGCCGAGATCCTTCCTAGCGAAGAAGACCCCTAGAAACAACAAAATCAGGGATATGCTTGTTGCTGCAGTTATAAAGTATCCTAGCAGGATCATCAGTCAACCCTCTCTACTGAGTAATTTCCTATAAAGAGCCTTCTTGTCCTGCTCTTCCTCATCATCTCAAGGGCATCCTCAGGACTATTTACTATCGGCATTCCATGTATATTAAGGCTGGTATTCAGAACAGCACCAATGCCTGTCTTCTTTTTTACCTCTGTTATAAGCTTTCTATAAGGCTTGTTCTCATCTCCGAGAATCTGGGCCCTAACTGTGTTATCTACGTGCATCACAGATCCAAGCCTTCCACTATACTCTCTATTCACTTTATACGCCATCGTCATGAATCTATCTTTTATCTTGGTATCATCTAAAATCTCTTCTGCGTCTTCCTCAAGAATCGTAGGGGCAAAGGGCTGATACCACTCCCTTCTCTTAATTTGCACATTGAGCTTTTCCTTGACTTCCTCGGAATCAGGCCTTGCGACAATGCTCCTATTTCCCAAAGCTCTCGGACCAAATTCAGCCCTTCCTTGAAACCAGAGCGCATATCCATAATCATAGACAGCATCTGCAGCCTCTCCAGCAATATCTTTGCTTCTTTGATAACTTATTCCCTTCTCTTCCCGCAGTGCCCTTTCTATCTCCTCATCACTAAAACCGCTTCCCAGATAAACATTGTTAAAGCGATACGAAGTAACTCCATTCATCTCATAATTGGCCTGCATGGCTGCACCAAGGGCCAATCCACCATCTCCCATATGTGGAAACACAAACATATCATCAAGATTTTTTATCTCTGCTATCTTCATATTTGCCTTTACATTTGACATTATGCCTCCTGAGAATCCAAGTTTATTTATTCCATTCTCATTGATGCTATTCTCAACAAAGGTGGATATTACTACCTCAAGGAGTTGCTGCACCATGTATGCAAATTCCTCTCTCGGAGTGCTCCAAGAAATCTTTTCAAGCATTTGGTACTGCGTTACCGGGCCATATTTGGCCTTCATCGAGCTGCCATCAACCTTTATGAAATCCCTGAGCTTATTCTCAGAGAATGGAAATTGGAAAGAGTAATCTGAGAGTGCCATGACTTTGCCTTCATCCTCAAGCTCCCTCATTCCCAATATTGTTGTTGCCTGTTCATAAAGTATGCCTATAGAATCCTTTGAGCCTACGCTGCTCACCCTCTTGATCTCACCGTCTTCCAATATGCTTGTAGATGAACTTAATCCGTCACCAAGTCCATCAAATGTGAGAATAAGGGCTTTTTTCATTCCGGAAGGGAATGCTGCTGTAGCTGCATGTGCCTTATGATGCTCTATCCCAATAACCTCTTCTGCAACTATACCAATATGCGAAAGCGCTCTCTTCATATAAACATTATTTATCTGCTGTAAGAAGGGAGCTGAGCCTATGCTGGTCATCATATATTTTGAATACCGTATCATCTTCTCAGTGGCTGGTTTTGGTATCTTCCTTCTTCTGAATTGATAATATCTCTCTTTTTGTGCAGGGAAAATTCTTGATAATGTCTTGGTGGGCTCAAAGGTAGAGAATGCAACCGTATCTATGTCGCAAGGATTTATGCCTGCGTATGCAATGCAGGCGTTTATGGAATTGAATGGGAAGCTAACTTCAAGCTTTCTCCCAGTAAACCTCTCTTCATTAGACGCAAATATTATCCTGTTTCCCTCTAGCAGCGCTGCGCCAGAGTCATGGCCGTCCCATATTCCAAGCACATACATGAGAACCATCTACCTCTTCCTGCTCAGGATTTAACCTTCAATGTTTTTAACTACTGGGATTATTTTTGGTGGGCAAAGAGTAAAACCTTAAAACTATTAAACATTGGGGTTTTCTCTGTAAGCTGCAAGTATGCTTAAGCGCCTGATATCCTTTAAAGATTTTTTCATTTAATATGGATTATGCCTACCAAATATATCGTAACTCTTGGCTCTCTGATGAGCGGCTTGGGAAAAGGCGTCCTTACCTCATCAATCCTTAAGATCCTTGACTTCAACGGATACAAAGTTCTTCCAGTAAAATTTGACGGTTACCTGAATTATGACTGCGGAACCATGAACCCCTATAGACATGGGGAAGTATTCGTATTAGATGACAAGAGCGAAGTCGATATGGACTTTGGAATATACGAAAGGTTCTTGAATAAAAGCCTCACTGGGGATCTTTCCATCACCGGGGGCAAACTTTTCGGCAAGGTCACCTCAAAAGAGAGGAATGGGGATTATCTTGGGGAGGATATACAGATAATACCTCATCTCACAAACGAAATAATAAAGCAGGTTGAAGGGATAGCCGAAAAGAACAAGCTTGATGTCCTGATAATAGAGGTTGGCGGAACGGTTGGGGATATAGAAAATAGCTATTTCATAGAAGCAATGAGGCAGTTAGCCCTTCGCAACGAGGTTGTTTTCATAAATCTCACTTATATACCTAAGATAGAGGTTGTTGGAGAGCAAAAGACTAAGCTTGCACAGCTCGGGTTTAGGGCACTCTTACAGCTAGGAATAAGGCCAAATTTCATCATATGCAGAGGTACAGAGCCACTGCTTGAAAAGACAAAAGAGAAATTGGCTCTTTTCTCAAACCTGAGCAATGAGAAGATAATAGATGATTCAGATCAAAAAACCATGTACAATCTCCCTCTCCATCTCATGCATCAGGGATTTGACAAGATGCTTGTAAAAGAGCTTGGCCTTAAGAGAAAACAGACCGACAAAAAGAGATTAGAGTTCTGGAAAAAGAGTGTCTATAAGATCGTGGAACCTAGCCATCATATCAAAGTGGCAATAGTGGGTAAATATACCGAGCTCAAGGATTCTTATGCAAGCGTCAAAGAAGCATTGGTTCATGCAGGCTCTGCTAATGAAACTGGAGTTAACATTTCATGGATAGATGCTGAGAACTTGGAAAAAGAAGATCCAGAGTCTCTTCTCTCAGGAATTGATGGCCTTCTTGTCCCTGGAGCATTCGGGAAAAGAGGCATAGAGGGCATGATCCAGGCCATAAAATATGTGAGAGAGAAAAAGATACCGTATCTTGGCTTATGTCTTGGTATGCAGCTGATGGCTGTCGAATATGCAAGGAATGTCTGCTCAATGGATGGTGCCAACTCTACAGAGTTCAATCCCTCAACAAAATATAAGATAATTGACTTGATCAAATCGCAGAAGTACATAAAACAGAAAGGAGGGACCATGCGTCTCGGCTCCTGGAAATGCAATGTCATAGAAAAGAACAGCATAGTCTATGGTTCTTATGGCGAAAGCGTTATCTACGAGAGGCACAGGCACAGGTACGAGTTCAATAATAAATACAGGGCTGCGTTGTCGAGAAAGGGATTGAGGATAACTGGAGTCAATCTTGATAGCAATCTTGTGGAGTTTATAGAATGGAGCGATGCATTTGGAATAGGGACCCAAGCGCATCCAGAGCTTAAATCGAGAATTGAGAGCCCAGCGCCACTATTCGTCAGCTTCGTAAAAGCTGGACTTGATAATAAGATCAGGTAAAGAAGGATCTTATCAGTGCAATCCCTTGCCTAAAGCCTGCTTTAGAAGCTCCCCTCTTCCGTGGATTAAACTTGTATGGAATTTCCGATATCTTTATGCTTCTTTTTTCTGTACATTTTAGAAAGTCAAAAAGCACCTTGTACCCATTACCAACAAATCTCCTCTCGTTCTTTCTCAGAGTGCTCTCAAACAGCTTTCTCTCAACACCGAAAAATCCAGAGAATATATCACTACACGTAGCCTTGCCATTAGCCCAAAGTGCAAACTCTCCGAATCGTATAAGACTTCTTGATATCAATCTGCGATACAGGCTCCATCCAACAACACTCTCTCTAACAGCAACAGCGAGATCGCTGCCATCATTCAATCTTCTCGCTATGTCTCCTATGACTCTCGGAGGGTGCTGAAGGTCAGCATCTATTACTATGGCAAATCTTCTTTTTGTATGCAGAATTCCTTCTATCACGCTTGAAGTAAGGCCTCTTTCCTTTCCCTTCATGGACCTGTCTATAAGCGTGATCCTTCCATGCTTTCTGGCCAGCTCCCTAACAATATTCTTTGTTCTGTCTGATGATCCGTCATCAACAACTATTATCTCCATACCTTTGAACGAAGCAAGTATTTTACTTATCAGGATGCCCACATTCCCTTCCTCATTGAGTGTTGGTATTATAACTGAGAATTTTTTATACATCAGACTAACCTCTCTATCCTTCTCGCATAGCTCAAAAGGACTTCCATAATCCTGCCCAAAATAGGTATATTTTTGCTCACTTTATCAAGGAGCTCAATCTCCTCCCGTCTCAGTGCTCTTGTAATGACTAGCAAGGCAGGATAAGCTATAATTATCACCACAAATCCTGAGATAAGCTCCATCTTCGGAAATGAAGAAAGCAGTATCTCTGGCAAAAGGAAGAAAAGAAGGATTCCATTTGAAAGTAGAACCCTAACAGGTCCTCCGAAGTTGACTTTTATGCCTATTTTATTGATGTATCTTATGTACACGTAATTTCCTATAATGTTTCCCACATAAAATAAGGCAATAATAGTGCCTACTGCTCCAAAGATGGGTGTTAATATAATGACCGCGACTATGTCAGAGCCGAAGATCGCAACAGAAAACTTAAATATCTCTCTCACCTTACCCATGCTTGCAAGAAGCGAGAAGGAGTAATTCCAGAAAAGTCCTATCAAGATTCCTATGCTAATCAAAGGCATGTAAATATATGATTGAGAGTAAGAGGAAGTGAACACTGTGGCTATTATATTACCTGAGAAGATTGCAATGTAGCAGATCAGAGGCATGGTAAAGAACATTGCAAAATATATGGAATAGCCATAAAATTTGTCAAGATTCTTGCCTTTTGATGATCCATGTATTGCAGTAGCAAACATCGGTATAAGGACAACGGCTATGGAGCCAGCAACCATATCTATCAGATTGCCAACACGCAGGGATATTCCGTATGCACCGACCACCCCAGCAGAGAAAAGCACGCTTAACAGCACTATTGCAAGATTATTTGCAACATTGCTTAGCACGTTTGATACTGTTATTGGGAGAGAGAACTTCAGCATCCGTCCTATCCTTTTCCTTAAGCCATGACTAACAAAGTGCACTTTACTATGTTTTGATATGAAAAATACCCCAGCAATCAGTGCGAAGAGGGATCCTAAGAAATATCCTATTATCGCACCCAATGGCCCATAGCCAAGCATTATAAGACCTACGCTTGCAATCGCCTGCACCACTGAATTAAGAACAAGAGAGAACGCAGCTCTCTTTCCATCTCCGAAGCTAACAATGATTGAATAAACAACCGAATTAAAAAATGAGGTATAAACGCCAATTATGGCTGCCAGGATAAGGATCGAATAAATTGCGTTGTGCATTATATAAAGCGAGATAATGTTACTGCCTAAAATCCCTATGAGAAAAAAAGCCAAGAACGCTGCAAGCAAAAGAATTATCCCATCACCAATCGATACGGCTATTCCTTTCTGATCTTTCTCAGCTATCATTTTTGGTATGTATTTGTTAAAGTAGGTACCAATGTTAATGCTTCCAAACGCTATTATCAAAGATGTTGCGCCTATCGCCGCAGTATAAAGTCCGTAATTCTCGCTTAGAAGCATCCTCGCTATCAATACAAACATAAGCGTGCTTATGACTATCGATGCGCTTCTGCCAACAAGTACAAACGAGGCCGTTTTGGCATTCTTTATCCCTATATCTACTGCCTCGTCCTCATTTTTTTGAGCCATGCAACCATTCAGATCATTATCTCAGAAAAAGGTTAATATACCTGTTTAAGAGCGTGATGAGGAATCCTAGCGTTGGTATATCTTCAGATACTCTGTGAATCAGCGCTGTATCTTCTTTATTTATGACCTTGAAAAGGACGAGGGACTGTGGATAAACAAGCGCCAGCGCAATAAGTCCTGCCACAAGGCTTATTATATAATGGTTCCCCAAATGGAGCACCGCAAGATTCACTGCGATTAGAATCAGAGTCACGAATACTCCGCTTCCTACAAACCGTGCAATCTTATTATAATTAAAACGGAATTTAGATACCTCAACTGCCTTTCTGAGTATCAGCGCAGAATAGACAAGGTTCCCAATAACGAAGACCGAGAGTATGGCTCCAATCGCATTAAATCTTGGAATAAGAAAGAAGAGAAGAACTATCTGAATGATTCCAGAGTAAAGGTAGCACTTGAATAGCTGCTTTGTCTTGTGGAGAGCTGCCATGAAGCCCCCAAGGTATAGGGCAGGCATGCCTAATGCGGTTCCAAATGCTATAATAGAGAGATATGTGGGGGCAAGTGCGTAATTGTCAGTAAGGAAAAGGTAAATTGCACTCTTTGAGAATACACCTATATAGATTATCACCGGAAGGGTTACTATAAGCGAATATAAGAATATCTTATTTATTTTATCTTCCCTACCTTCTCCATCTCCTATGCGGCTAGGATCTGTTGCTGAGAAAGCAGGCAATACTGTTGATATAACTGTTCCGTAAAAGGCTGCCATCAATGCAACCCCCTTCAGAGCTATCCCATAATTTCCTAGTATATATTTTGGCTGATAAACAAAGAGGCCAAGCATTAGGACCACAAGATTGCTAATACCTGCCATAATAATGTTGTTTCCTCCAAGTGGCATTGAGAATCTGAGCATCTCCACAATCTCTTTTTTCTTAGGCAGCCTCTCTGGGAGGCCAAACCTGAAGAAAGCTTCTTTTGATATGTAGTACATTGCCAAGATGAAACCAGCCACATTGCCTGCAAGTAGCCCTATTATTGCGCCGATAACTCCATAACCCTTCAAGACAAGAAATATGCTGAGTGCGAATTGTATGATATCTATTGTTATTATTGTCACAGCTGCCAGCTCCCCTTTTCCAAGGCCTATCAGTGCGCTATCTGTCGCACCCTCTATCAACGAGAAGAATAGTATTGCAGATGCCAGCTCCAGGTATATTGGAGCAACTCCTGTGCTTGCAAAATGACTTGAAACAAAACCACTCAGAACAAATCCGATAAGTGCAAGCGCAGCTAATAATGGAAATATGAAGGAATATCCATTTGCCAAGACCCTTGGGATGCTCTTAAGGTCATCTTCCTGTTTGAGCTTGGACAGATTCTTGCTAAAATACGAACCTACTCCAAGCGTTCCTCCGGCACCAATAAAGGAGTAATATGCTATGGCAAAGGTGTATGTTCCATAGTTTGAGGGTCCAAGAAGTCTCGCTACAACAACAAATGCTGCTGAAGTAAGTACTAAACTTATAAGCTTGCTGATGAATAAATAATAAAAAGTCCTGGCAGCGACATTCCCAACAGATCTTTTTTTCTCGCTCATAAAAATCTATTCCATCAGGCCTGGATTCAAGGACACATTCTAGAAGGAGGATTACTAATCTGCCTTCCTATCCTACATACCCAGATATCATATAAAACGAAGTGCACGCAATAATTTATAAGCATTTATCATTTATTATATATTTAAAACAGTAAGATATCAGCTTTTATTTCTAATAAAACGGGTTGGCATAATCCCATGAAGATCGATATTAAATCAATCACTGAGAATAGGGACCTTAGGGAATACCTTTTAATCGGAGCACTTTATCTTATAATAGCAATGGTCTTTTTCTGGCCGCTGACTGCAAACATTACTCAGGCAGTTCCTGGCGGAAATGGCGGAGATGAATATCAGGCCCTATGGACATTTTGGTGGATCGGCTATTCTCTCTTTACATTGCATACCTCTCCATTATTCACTTCCTATGTATATTACCCAATAGGTGCAAACCTCATCAGCACTCCTCTCGCTCCGATAGAAAGCCTGCTAACGGTTCCATTACAGGTCTTTGGACTTCCATTCGCAATGAATTTCATGATCTTTCTGGGCTTCACTCTTTCTGGCCTGTTCATGTACATACTTGCATTTCATATAACCAAGAACAAATATGGTTCAATACTTGCCGGATTTATATACTCATTCAGTGCTATTCACATAGCGCAGGCCTTCGGCCATCTTCATTGGATCAATATAGAATTCATACCATTATTCATATTCTCATTTCTAATGCTAATAAAAGAAAAGAGCCAGAAATACGCACTCCTCTCCGCAGCATCGTTCCTTCTACTCACATTTATGGGTGATATAGAGCAGGCAATAATGTCCGGAATATTTGCGTTGATAATATTGATCTATTATCTATTTACAGAAGAAAGAAAAAGCATACTAAACACAAGGCTCGCACTTCTTCTATTAGAGATACTTCTGATAGTCTTCATTCTTGGCTCTCCAATATTCATACCAATGGCTTCCGCGATAAAAAATGGTGTCCTCTCAACAGTCAATGCGCAGGCATCTACTCCGTACACCGAACTTTATAGCCCAGACCTGCTGAATTTTATCATCCCTGGATTTATGAATGGGCTTCTCTTACCTCTATCTAGTAACTTCTTTAACCTTGTATCTGCAGACACTGCTGAAAGGACAGTCTATGCTGGATACACTGTCATAGCACTTCTAATAATTGCATTGTATGCAGAATACAAGAAAGGCAACAGGCTAAAGGACGTTCGCCTCTGGCTCGTGGCTCTAGTTATCTTCTTCCTACTTTCTTTAGGCCCTTACATACAGATAGGGGGAACATTAACCCCAATACCAAGCCTCTACCTCTTATATCACCATATTCCTCTATTGAATGTGTTAAGAGAGCCGGGAAGATTCGATATAATTGTTCAATTGATACTTGGTATATTTGCTGCTCTTGGATTTGCGGAGTTGGAGAAGAGACTTATCTCATCAAAATCCTTTCTCTCAAAAAGCACGAACTTATTCATAGTTATAGGTCTACTTTTAATAATAGAATATAATACGATACCGCTCTCTGCTTCTCAAGTAAGTAATCACTATGGCACTGGCTACATTCCAAAAGCATACAGTGAACTAGGGAGCTTGCCTGGCAATTTCTCTGTGCTGATACTGCCAGCGCTTCCAAACTATGTTACTGGCGCTCCTGAGAAATATCCTGGATATGCACTTTACTACCAGACCGCATTCAAGAAGCCTCTCGTCGGTGGATATGTTGGAAGAAGCAATACCACACAACTCACTTACATGCAGAATATACCTCTGATAACTGCATCAAGCTACTTGGAATACGGAGAAGGAATGTCATATCCATCTCCAATAAACTACAACTACAGCGAGATATCAAACGACACGCTTTTCTGGCTTGCAGAGTACAACACGGCATTCGTATCCGTAATACGTCAAGCATACAATGTCAGCGAACAGGAATCTCTTGTCTCATATTTGTATACTCTTCTCGGAGCCCCAGTATATGAAAGCAATAGCACCGTAATGTTCTCAACAAACAATGCCATAACAAATAATGTTGGCAAGTTCCCAATTTATTATACCAATGGCGTATGGATCCCAGGATGGCAATACTGCCAGAATGCATATTCCTGCAACGTAACATTCGGTACAATGTGGTTTGGCGAAGATCCAAGATACATAAATGTTATTGAGCCCTATAGCAGAAGCATAAACATGAGTTTTTCAGCGCTTCCACTTACCTCAAATTCAGACGTGTACATTTATCTAAATGGAAATTCATATGCCCAGATAAAGCTCGGCTCTTCAGAAGCAAAGTACTCTCTGAGAATGAACCTTACAAAGGGAATTAATCAGATTGCATTCTATATGCCGAATAGTACATATGCGAACAATGCAACCTATCAATATCTTAATTTCGGAATCGAAAACGTCACTTTTCACTGACTTATCTAGGGAAACTACTCTGTGTGATATTAACAAAGTGAGCTTGAGATCCAATATGCTTTAGCTGTGGTAATGTCACGAAACCTAAAAAGTTGTACATAACCTTTAAATAACTTTGAAAGGAAACTCTTATTGGTAATGGGAAATTGCCAAGTGTGGATTGGGTGATAGAATGTCTGTAGGCGATGTAATAGAAGGAGGAACGTACGAGATGAAAGTCAATGCAAGAAGTTACAGGGGCGAAGGCATAGGAAAGATAGACGATCTGGTAGTCTTTGTAAAGAATGCAAAGACAAGGATAGGGAAAGTGTACAAAATCAAGATAACAAAATTGCATAGGACGTTCGCAGATGCGGAGTTGCTTGATGGCAGTGCATATCTGATAGGCAATGGCAGTCTAATAACTGCCTAAAGTATGCCCTACCTTGGCTGATAATAAAGATTTAAATATTTATAGATTAGATGATTATTTGTTTTATCTTATTTTGAGTAACTAATTTGGTGAATTCTATGGATTATTCTAATGCTAGGGATTATAGAGATATTTCAAAAGTATTAAAGACTGGAACCACTACTGTCGGGCTTGTTAGCACCGAGGGTGTTGTCATAGGCGCAGACATGAGAGCCACAATGGATACCTTCATAGCAAACTCAGAGGTTGTCAAAGTTTACAAAATAAGTGATATCCTAGGAATCACAACAGCAGGCATGGTTGGCGATCTTGAATATCTCGTAAAGATACTCAGAATGCAGGATGACTTTTACAGGATGGATGAAGGAAGGCCCATGTCTCCGACATCAGCAACATCTCTGCTTTCATTAATACTTCAGGAAAATAAGATGTTTCCATACATGGCTCAGCTTATAATTGGTGGCCTTAACAAGGGAGAGCCAGAGATATTCAGCATTGATCCATTCGGAGGCTATACCAAGGAAAGCAAGTTCACTGCAACAGGAAGCGGTACGCTTTCAGCACTTGGTTATATAGAAAGCATATATACTCCTTCGATGGGAAACCTTGATGCTGTGAGACACGCTACCAAGGCTATCCAAATAGCAATGAGAAGGGATTCAGCTACTGGGGATGGAACAAGGATAGTCTCAATAACAAAGAAAGGAGGCTATAAAGAGTATACTAAAGAAGAGCTTGACAAGATAATCAAATAAAGAGTCAGTCAGCAGGAATGTCCTCTGGAACAGATACTTTAGAGTAGTAATCATATCAAAATTTATCATCTGATTTATGCGTACCAGAACTAAGTATAAATGTGTGGGTTCGGATTTTAAGTGATTAAGTTGACCGATGAAGAGAAACGCGAAGAGAAAAATAGCCTAGAACGAGTAAAGGAATTAATGCCAAAAGAAGCGGGCGTTGATAAGGTAGAGTACGAGGGTCCTGACATAGCTGTCTATGTCAAGGACATAGCATATCTTTACAAAGATGGGGGCATAATAAAAAGCATATCCGCAGCAGTAAAGAAGCGATTGATAGTAAGAAGCGAAAAATCCCATCTTATGGATCCTGACGATGCGGCAGCAAAAATCCGCGAGATCTTACCTCCAGAAGCTGGAGTTGCTGAGGAAGGCATAC
>JAMCSO010000047.1 GCA_023379075.1 Candidatus Martarchaeota archaeon
CTTCCTGACCCTTCACTTCCACCTTGCATTTGAGGTTCCTCTCCTTCTTCCTTTTCCTCTCCTTCTTCCCTCACTCCTCTTCTTTCTAAGCGTTTTTGAGTTCATGCTGACATTGTGCTTCGCTGGTATTGCATATATGCCGCCATTAGAAATTAATGCTCGAACATCCTCCTTTGTTATTGCCTTTGCAGCATCCTGAAGGGAGTTTTGATTTATCCTTATGGATGACTCTCCCCTGTTGAGTATCTGTCCTGCTGCCCTTTTTGCAAACTTTATGCTCATTGGATGACCTTGTTAACAATCTTTATCTTATTCTCAGCCGCTATCTTCTGAAGTGCTATCCTCTTTTTTCTGGATAATGCGTGATGGAATCTGCCCACATAACCCTCCATTCCCTTCATTCCAAGAAGGTCCTTCTCATTGTTTATTAGTATTTCCTTATTCCCATCAGGCCTTGTATACCTGACTTCTTCCTTGTTTCTGTAGCCTATTCCCGGAACCGCCCCGTACCCCTTCCTCTTGATTCTCTTTTTACTGTCGATTCCCCTTGGCCTTCTCCACCTATCCTTGATCTTGCTCCTGTTCGTGCCTCCTCCTTTCATGACATTGAATTTTGGGTGGCGCTTCTTGATTATCTTATTATCAGACATTATTCTTCAGCCTCTTCTAAGTATACACCGTCCTGGAACACTCTCGTATCGTATCCTCGAGCATAGCATATCTTCCTGATGTTTGCTATTGTCTGCCCAACATCATATTGGTCGACTCCCCTGATATGCACTTCCTGACCCTTCACTTCCACCTTAGTATTTCCAATTATGCTTGTGGACCTTGGAACACGCTCCCCAAACATGTTCTTGATGAAGAACTTTGTCCCCTTGATCTCAATTGTCATTGGGAAATGTGCATATAGTATCTTCATCTTTTTCTCTATGCCTTTTTCTACACCTTCCATCGCTGCACGCAACTCTGCCTCAAAACTATGTACTGCAAGGGTCGATTTCTTTGTGAGCTTCTTGTTCGGGCTTGCATCAAGAAAGATCTTGTTGCCGTTAACCTTCACAGAGACATATTTGGGATTGAACCTCTTCACAGTAGAACCAAGCTTACCAGTTATCTTAAGCTCTGCTACATTCAATTCGGTTCTTACTCCCAGTGGGATGTTTAGCTCATACATAAATATCACAGTCAATACACATATGCCAGAAGTCTGCCTCCGACATGGTTCTCCCTGGCTTCCTTATTTGTCATTATGCCCTTTGAAGTTGAGATGATGAGTATTCCAAAATCCCTGCTTGGAATGTATCTTTTCTCATATTTCTGGAACTCTTCCAGGTTTACTGCGTGCCTTGGCTTTATTACCCCGATATCATTGATCTTTTTTGATAGAGATACCTTTAGCTGCTTGAACTTGCCTTCCTCTATCTCCTCAAGTCCCTGTATGTAATTATTTTTCTTCATGACTTCGAGGACTGCCTTTATTGGCTTTGTGGATGGAACCACACACTCGTTTATTCCCATCGCTTCGTAGACCTTTATCTTGTTAATAACGTTTGAAAGAAGATCAACCATAATAATCACTAATATTTCTCAAAGCCTATATTGCGTGCCACTTCCCTGAAGCACCTTCTGCATATATTTAAGTCATATGATCGTATAAGGCCTCTTGCAGATCCGCAAATTCTGCACATTCTCTTTCCTTTGCCCCTCTGCCTCAGCTCATAGCTTTCTTTTATCAAATCACCTATTCAGATACCGTTGCCTTGTAATTATTCTTCAGATACTCGATTATCTCTTCTCTAGAGATCCTGCTGTGTTTTGGATCTGCTTTGCTATTCTTGATTCTTCTCTTTTCAACTCTCTTTCCCTTTCTCGTGAAAGAGGCATTAATGTTCATTCCGAACATGCCAATCTTGGGATCGTACTTGACTCCGGAAATATAAATATATTCCCTTATACCAAAGTTTAGTGAGTTGTTTGATATCGCACTCTTCTTGAGAGTGTTGCTGTTAGCATCAAGAGCCATCTTAAGCATGGATGCAGCATCGTCTTTTCTAAGTGTTACCATGCTGCCTATTATCTGCCCCTGCCTGAGCTTGAGCTCTGGCTCTCTCTTCTTTGAGACTGTCGCTATCGCCTTGTGTCCAGTCAGCTTCTCAAGAAGCGCCTTTGCGTTTGGAAAGAGATTCTCGTTCTGACCTATGCCTATATTCACTATAAGCTTGTCAAGGTATATCTCTCTCATTGAATTTGAATCTGTCATATCAAGCGCCAATTACCATTATATTATTCAAAAGTGTCTCAAAGTTCTTCGAGTTGCTCTCAATCTCAATCAGGGCTTCTCTTGTGGATGTTCCCTGTTTTATCTCCTTTATCCTCCCAGTCTCTGATGCGTGAGTTCCGCTTATGACTATGCACTCGGCGCCTTTCTCGAGCTTCAGGACCTTCTCTATCTTATCGTCTTTAAGAAGTATTGAGTCGTTTACCTTAATCTCGTTCTTGCCTTCTCTGGTCTCTCCGCTGTGAAGCATTATCATCAATTTGTTTGAAGGAGCTATATACTTTCCAATTACTTTCATGATTCTTGATGAGTATCCTTTTACCTTCTCTGCTTTCAGGCTCCCGTGAGCGCCTATTGATAGTTTGAAATATTCGTTGCTAGGCTTAATGTGAACATAATCCTCCAACCCTACAGGATACTTGAACTCTTTTATTACCTTTCCATTGACTTCTATGCTTCCCTCTAGGAGAGCCTTATTTGCTTCCTTTGCGGTATCTATTCCTTCCATCTGCTCTCTTAGTATGACACCCAGGGCTACAGAATCATCTCTTTTATGCCTTCCAGCCTTTGGCTTTGAGAGGTAGACTGCTTCCTTTCGTTTAACCCTAAGCCTGCTGGCCGAAGCAAGCCTCTTTATATGTCGATTATTGCCTTTGTTGCCCATAACATCACTTCGACTTGAACCTCTCTATTTTTTCTTTTCTCAGTTTATCGCTGAGGTCAAGATCTGTAATGTAAAGATTTGAAACATTGATTAGTATGTTTGATTCCTTTCCCTTCGCATTCTTTACATTCAGTCCATCTATGCTAACCTTGCTCTTCCTTAAATCCACTCTGATAACCTTCCCGCTCTTTCCTTTCTGATCCCCACTCTTGACTTTTACGGTATCTCCCTTCCTTATTGCTATGCTTCTTTTCTTTATGCCAAGCTTTGCTGAGAGTTCCTTGGATATATGAGCATTTACGAAGTTCTGCCTTTCATGCAATGGGGCGTTGAACCTGAATCGCCTCTGTTTCCTTGCCTTGCTGCTTTTTATCATAAATATCACACAACTCTTGATGCAACTCCTGCAACCTTGACATATCTCTCGACGACTTCCCTTGCCATCGCTCCCTTGACTTCTGTACCTATTGGGAGATTTTCCTCGTTTACCATTATTGCAGCATTATCTTCGAATCTCACTCTCATGCCATTTGCCCTTCTTATTGGAGCCCTTTGCCTTATCACTATTATCCTTACTGGCTTCTTCCTGTAGGTCTGATTTCCTTTTACAACGCTCCCTATTATTATGTCACCGACTCCGGCTGCGGCAGGCCTTCTTCTTCTACCCCCCTTTCCTACAATGTGAACCATCTTGAATTCGTATGCGCCGCTGTTGTCAGCGCATGTCAGTATTGCTCCAGGTATGAGCGTTTTCATGATTCTGGAAGATAGTCCTTTCATTAATATCAACTAAACGTATTATAGCATTATTTAACAACAGATGTGACTACAAAAGATTTTGTCTTGCTCAGCCGTCTTGTCTCAGCGATATTCACGGTGCTCCCAAGCTTGACATCAATGCAATCAGGCTTGTGTGCAGGTATCCTTGATCTTCGCCTAAGGTATCTTTCATACTTGTATATGTACCTTGTGTAATCTATCTCGACTATTATGGTTTTCTTGGCCTTGTCGCTGACAACTCTTCCAGACATCTGCATTCCTCTGGTCTTTATGTTGCCGTGCACAGGGCATCTTAGGTCATTGCATTCCAAATGATCACTTAATCTAGCAAACATGAGCGGTGTTTGGTTTTTATTGAAGGGATCTACGCTTGTAGAACTTCATGGCCTTTTCTATACGCTCATAAGGCCTGAAATTAATCTCTTCACCATTCACTTTAAAAGATTTTTTTCCGAAATAAAAGATAAATACTGCTCTACTCTTTATAATACTTTTCCTTCCTTCCTTTGTATCTATTGACAATGTGTTTTTTGTCTCGTCGATGACTTTTCCAGAAATGCCTCTTTCCTTTCTGTCAAAGCTGCTTGATATCTTTACTCTGAGTCCTATGAGCTCATTAAGAATTATATTCTTATTATTATACTCCATAGGCATTATCTCATTTTTCGGATTAAGTATTTAATACTTTCGCAGTGTAAAGCTTTGGGACAAAATTCACCCATAGCCTCAGTGTGAAGCCTTGTTCAAAAACTCTGGGTTTCTTGGACAAATTACGAGTTTTAAGAAAGGCTGAAGCTCATTTTATTATGACCTTGTCTGATACCTCGACGATCCTATCTATTGAGTATGTGATAGGATTTCCGAAGTTCGTGTTTATAGTGAATCTGCCATGCTTTGTATCTGTGCCCCCGACCTTCCCTATTAGAGCCCCGAGCTCATTTATGACGAATTTGTCCTTAAGCTTCCTGCTCCTGAGGGCCTTGTTCCTGAAGAAGTTTGAGATGGCTGATATGCCTACTCCAATGAATATCGCAAGTATCAGGTACATGAGCAACTGGCTGAAATATATCTGCCCTATTATCCATGCAACAAAGGAGTATGCTAATACCCAGAAGATTATTGAGGAGCCCATGTATGAACCATACTTGAAGCTTCTGAAAAAATAGTGCTTTCCCCTTAGATCTATTATCCTGCCAAAGAGGTAAAGCAGAAGCGCTATTGGAAGTAGGAGCAAGAATCCCTCTATGCCATAAGCCCACGCAAGGGAGGAATTCCCGGAGATTCCGATTTCGAGAAGATAGTTGTTCCATCCGACAAAAAGACTTGCGCCTATGAAGAGTAATGTTCCAAGATAGAAGACAAAACTGCTCCGGTCTATGCTGAATCCAAAACCTCTGAACGAATCCAGGAATGGATCTTCTAAGCCGAATCCTTTTACCAGAAGATATATCCCTATTAGTATTGCGGGAAGCATGAGTCCGAATCCAAAGATATAACTTATTGCAAATAGGAGTATCAATACCGCAGGAATCCCGAATATTATCCTTGCGTAATGAGGTTCCTTTAGCTTCTCAAGGATTGCAAAGTAGGTGTTCTCAAGCTTTTCAGACTGCTTCATTGAGAGAAGTTTTACGCTATTGATCTTGATGCGCGACTGTATTATTGGAAGTATTCTATTGTCGCTCGCACCATCGGTAACAAATACACACTTATCTGATTTGTATCGAGATAGTACAAGATCCAGTTGTCGTGATATCTCGCTATCTGACTGATAGCCCTCATTTTCTGATCCGGTTATTGTTGCGACATTGACTTGGTAGCCTTCTTCTTTTAATTCATCGTATATGTTAACTGCCTGGAAAATAGTGTTTGAATCTGGATCTTCAGGGTCTGCTAGGGCAAGTTGGGTTGCACCATTCAGGTTTTCGACCCTACCATACAATGGACCGCTTATCTTCGTTTTCCGATAAAGGTCATTATCCACATCCACAGCTAGCACTAATATCCTTTCATCGATATTCTTTGAACTTGCTGCAGAGGACCTCATTTAAACCAATAATATATGCTTAAAGAAAGTTTATAATAATTAGTAGAAGAAATACAGATAACGAATTATGCCAGGGTGGCAGAATCCGGTAATGCGCCGGTCTTGAGATTCTAAATCATCAAGAGCTGATCAGTGATGCTAAACAGGCCAACCGGTTCCTTCGGGACTTTAGGGTTCAAATCCCTACCCTGGCGCATACTTATAAGTTAAGAGCGGGGCAATATACCAAACCAAAAGCCACAAAAGCTAACTCTGAGATCTTTAGATATGGCAAAAACAAGAATCCTTAAGAGATATGGGCTAGAGAGATCAGTAAAGATACTCATCGCTATCGGATCACTGCTCATCCTTCTTTCCCGGTTTGCAGGAGCTTATTATTTCAGACTAACAGGCAAGATCACGCTGTTTATAGTACCTTTGATATTCACATGCGTCTCGGCAGTCCTACTATTGATAATACGATACAGATATACTTTATTTGAAAAATATCCGTATCTTATGAATCTTCCATCGTTGTTTTACCATATAGGAGAGCAAAAAGGCACAAGCAATCAGGGAATTGCGTTCAGTATGATATTCACAGTACATGCACTGGTAATGGCTTTTCTAGGGCTCCTGAGTCTGATCTTGGAAATCAGCATAGGCTCTAGCATTAAGAGTAAGTTGGCTTCTCCTTTTTTGTACGTGTATCTTGTTATAATTGCAATCTTATGTGTATCTGTGCTGCTACAGTGCCGCAGGATTTACATCAAATTCCTGAAGTAAACTCTGGATGAACTTAGCATTGAATATCGGATGGCAGAGTGCCAACGAAGAAGGCATAAAAATCAATAGAAAGCTGGTGAAATCACAAAGATTGGTGCGGTGCCTAAAGCGATTACATGGTAAATAGTAAGTAATGTGATAAGCGGCTGGTATTTAAGACTCGAACAAGACTGTTATTAGATCTAAAACATCTCGCTTTGCTCGTAATGAAGTGCTAAATACCTGATTAGCATTTTATTATTTTACAGACTACAGAAAAACGAAATGAAAAACGAAATGTTTGGTGTGGTTTAAATATTTGACTAAGATAATAATAAATTGCCTGGCTGATTTTTAATGGGAAAGCATGGAGATACAAAACAGAGGATACTTGAATTAATAGCTCGAGGAAAGAACAACCTTGGTGAGATTAGCAAAGATCTGGGTCTCTCACAATCCACAGTTAGCCAGCACCTGCAGGATCTGAAGCGAGCTGGTAAGATAGTGCAGAAAGAAAATAATCATATTAAGAAGTGGAAATATTACAGTATTGCAAGTGATGGTCTTACCAACCACATGGAAGTTAACAAAAACCACAGGGGATGGAAGTACTGGTTTGTGGTGCCAATAATTGCCGCGTTATCCATAGTGCTTGTAATGTCTATCTTATTTAATACAAGTTCTGATGGAACTTTTTATATCCCAATAAGCATAACCGACCCTCCTCAAGTCCCTGTCGGAACTCAGGCATTATATGTCAATTACTCTGCATTAAACCTGCTCTTAAATACCACGAATGGCCCTGCATGGGTAAATGTAAATTCCAGTGGACGATTAAATCTGATGTCGATAATTAATACAAGTCAGATAATAGGAGAAATAGGCATAAAGCCAGATTCTTCAGTATATGCTGCAAAATTCATAATCACTTCGGCAAGCATGGAGATCAATAATGTAACATATAATGTGGAACTTACATCAGGCAATCTAATTGCAAATGTAGAAAATTCTGGAAGGCTTAATTCCTCATCTGGCCTGCTTCTTGATCTATACCCAATTGTAGTCCCTACAGAGACACAAAATGCCACCAAGTTTATTATGCTGCCATCACTTAGGTTTATTGCATACAAAAATCCTGAGCTTTATGTTGGGAGCAACATAGATCTGCATAATCCGCATTATATAATTATGTATAAGAGATATCCACTGCATGGAGATTATAATATGATTTTTGAGAATCAGACCACAGCCATAAGAATAGTAAATTCATCAGTTAATCAGAAGGATAACGTAACCTCAATTTATCTCAAGATATTGAATAGGGAGGGAGCAAAAACGACGATATTCGGAGTGATCCTGTATGGTGAAGATCTGAGTGGAAAGATGCCAGGAAATGAGAGCGATGGCAATATATGGACGAAACAGGCAAATGGAAGTGTTGTGATAAACGCATCGGAGTTATGCGGGGATAATGCATTTAGGAGCGGTAATATTATTATAAAGCCAAATTACTCTGTCAAGGAGATCATTATATCGCATTCAGGTAATGCATTCTACTCTTGCATGGAGAATCAGGGAATTATAACACAGCCAGAACCAATTAGCTTTGGAATAGAAACAAATGGCACAATGGAGGAGGTTCCCCTTCTGTTCTTGATCAGAGGACGTCAGGGCTCAGGAAGCATAGGATACAGTCTTGCTGCACATTCCTCAGCTGTCTTTACATTTAATGGTACGATATATGATGCTGGTGAAAGACCAATAATGGCACACAACATAACAGCATATAACATGATACTTATCACAAACAGAGGCACAATAAGCACAAGAATAAATTCAAGCTGAGATGTATAGTATATGGTATCAGACAAAGCTCCATTAATAAGGCTGTATGGCGTAGGGAAAGTATACCGTTCCAGAGAAGTTGAATATATTGCAATAAAGGAGGTATCACTAGACATTATGCAGGGCGAATTCGTAACAATTCTAGGGCCATCAGGAAGCGGTAAGACAACGCTTCTTGATTTGATAGGCACTCTGGACACACCCACAAAAGGCAAGATTTACATAGAAAGTATTGATATCTCGAAGTTTGATGATAAGAAACTCTCGAAATTGAGAAATGAGAAGATAGGGTTCATCTTCCAGTCATATAATCTTATCCCTTATCTGAGTGTTATTGAGAATGTTATGCTACCGCTTACAGTGAGCAGCAAGAATGATGAAAGCAGCATAGACTATGCAATGAGACTATTAAAGGAAGTTGGACTCGCTGGCAAGGTAGAGAAAAAACCAAGTGAACTGAGTGGTGGAGAGCAGCAGAGAGTAGCAATAGTGAGAGCCTTGATAAATAAGCCGCAGATATTGTTGGCAGACGAGCCTACGGGAAACCTGGACACAAAGACATCAGGCGAAGTCCTGAATATGCTTGTGAAGGTAAGCAAGGAAAGAGAGACCACAATAGTGATGGTGACTCACGATCCAGAGCTTACTGTGCATGCAGATAGATGCATATACATGAGGGATGGAATTATTGAGAAGGAAAAAAAGGTTAGAAAATGAGAATAAGATATATGATTCTTGCAATGATGATTGGAGTTTTATGGGTAGGCATAGCTAATGCGACATCGTGCACGTCGAGCGGATTGTCATTCAAGGTATTGAATGTAGCATGGGGTAATTCTACGTACCAAGTTTCTGCGGGACCAGGAGAGATGGACATCCCATTAACAGTTACACTTGAGAGTTATAGTACTGTTCCCGGAGTTACGGTGTGCAATGCCATTGACCTTGAAGGGGATCTCCAGCTCTTTGGAGGTTTATCTGGATTTAATGGCGCAGATTATTCAACATATTATATACAATCAATAAGCCCATCTTCCATATTCCAGATGGTATTCTATCTGAACATAGGAAATGTCTCAGCAGGACCAGGTTCTGTTTATAGCTATCCGTTATACTTATCGTACAATTATCCAAATAGCACTACAATCAATACCCAGAGCATAAACCTTCAGATCCCAGTATATGGATCATCTGATTTTGAGTACACCCCGCAGGAATATGGACTGCTGCCAGGATTGAACAATTTAACTATGAAAGTCACAAATACGGGAAGTGGTGAACTCTCAGATCTTAGGACCACAGTAAGCGCACCGTCTGGAATGAGTATACTTTCACAACCATCAGCAATTAACTCGCTGATGCCTGGAGACAGCGCCAATGTTACATTCCAAGCATATATCCAATCTGGAGACAGCGCTCCACTAACCTTGTCAGTCAACACCGCATATGTAAATGCATATGGCTACAATAATACAAAACACAACCAGGTAGGCTTTTACACATTGACATCTCAGGAGAATCTCTTTATCTATCCAGAAAATAATACCCTTGTTACAGGAATACTGGAAAATGAGAGTATTGTGCTTTCCAATACTGGAGACACTCCTATATATAATGTATCTGTATCGCTGAGTTCTGAATCACAGATAGATATCATTGGAAAGAATTATTATGATATTATTCCGGAAGTCCCTGCTGAGAGTACTGTGACTTTTCCAGTAACAGTATATGTAGATCCATCATCAGGAGCGGTAGTTAGAAGTCTTACCGCGTCCCTCACATACTCACTTAATAACCAGGAGATGACCCTATCTAGGGATATCTCTTTCTTAACTCCGGGCTACATTAATCTGACAGAGATTAGTACAACAATGCTGCCTTCTGAGCCATCGCGGGGAGATATATTCACGTTGACATCCACCCTCGACAACCTTGGCTCCCAACCAGCACAGACAGCGAGCGTCACGGCCTTTCCGCCTGAAGGAATCACGATTTTGGGACAAAATACCACATTCATAGGAAGCATACCAGTTGGGACACCTACTGCATTTACACTAAGCTTTATAGCTGCGCCTTCTGTAAAAGCGGGGATATATCGGATACCGGTAGTTGTTTCTTACCTTAACAGCCTCAATGAGCGCATTGACTCTAACCTGACTTTTGATGTTGATATAGGGGCGGGAAACTTCACTGGGAGCAGTGGTGGAAAGGTAGTAACAGCATCCGCCCATGGACCTGAGCAAAAAGGAGGATTCCCAATATTGCTATTTGTAGTAATTATAGCCTTGGCTGCAGGAGCGTATTATGTATATTCAAGAAAGAAGAGGAGAGAGAAGAGATGAAGATAAAAAAAGTCTTTCTTTTAGGAATCAAGGGAATCTCTGAAAGGAAATTCAGGACCATGGGCGGATGAATGAGCATAGTTATAGGCGTGGCTGCGATAGTAGCCCTTGTATCGTTGGTGGCTGGAATATCCGCGAGCATATCCCACTCCCTAGAGTCTATCGGACCCACCACCCTTTATATGACTCCGACCCAATCCCACATATTTACGGCTGCAGATATGGCAGAGATAGAATCATTACCTTATGTTGCAAATGTTATCCCGATAATATCTTTTAATGCAAATCTTTCTGAGGCAGGATCAGAGAGTACAGTCACAGTTTATGGAATAATGAATTACAGCATAGCAAGTGCAATAGGCGGAATCAACTTATACTCTGGAAGATCATACAATGATACTACAACGCCTTACGCACTTGTTGGATATGATATCGCATTTCCCACAACTTCGCAGTCAATGCCATCAGTTGCGCTAAATCAGCCATTATATTTACAGGGGCTCGGAGCCAGTGGCAGATCCATAACAGTTATACCTTTAGGAATACTCAATCAGTATGGATCATCAGCATTCGTATCTCCAGATTCTTCTATATTTATACCGCTGCAGGCTGCTGAGAGCATAACGAACAAATACTCTTACACTATATTGCTTGTCAAAGCCATGAATACCAGCACTGTAAACCAGCTCTATTCGTTGCTTGAGAATATTTATGGTAACAGCGCAAGAATAATATCAATACAGGAGATAGCTTCTACGATATCGTCCATAACGGGATCCCTTGGGATTCTTTTAGGGGCCGTTGCGGGAATATCTCTTCTTGTTGCGGGAATAAGCATATTGAGTATAATGATGGTCTCAGTAACAGAAAGGGCGCATGAAATAGGGATACTTAAATCAATAGGGTTCCGTAGAAGGGATGTGGTGTTCTTATTTCTTTCAGAAGCCATCATAATAGGGTTTGCTGGAGGCATTATAGGAGTAGCATTGGGTGCAGGCGGAGCTTATGCATTGCCAGGATTATTGTCTGCAGGTGCTGGGAGCCACCAGTCGGCACCGACTCCAGCCATAGCTAAAGGTGGTGGAGGGAGTAGATCCTTTGGGAGGGGCGTAGGAGCATTCGGTAGCAGTAGCTCTTCGCAGCAGTCAACATCCGCTCTATCATTCACCCCATCTGTCAGTCCAGGACTGGCAATAATGGCAATAATGATAGCTATAGTGGTAAGTGTGTGTGCAAGCATGTACCCAGCATGGAAAGCTTCTACAATAGATCCTATAAAGGCATTGCGTTCAGAGTGATGGCGAGCACAATGGGATTAAATACCTAAAAGAGGAAAGGAAAGTATTTTAAGACCATCAAGAGATAAGATTTGCATATTAAGAAGATGGGAATATGAAAAATAGCGTATTAATAATTGGTGCAGCCATAGTAGTCATATTAATAGCTTTGCTCTTTGCCTTTGGGCATGGAGCTGCATCAACTTCTCAGACAGGAGGTACAAATCAGTTGGCAGTCCAGTTGACAGATCCGCCCCAGGTGCCTAACGGGACTCAGTCTTTAGTTATAACATATTCTTCAATAGAGGCACATGTTGAGAGTGGAGCCAGTGCTGGATGGATATACTCAAATGGAAACGGAAGCATAAACCTTCTCTCTTTGATAAACCTGAGTCAGACGATAGGCACAATTAACGTACCGAACAACACACAAGTAAATACCCTAAGATTCAACATAACATCTGCTAAGATAACAATAAACGGAACCACATATAATGTAACGGTTCCAAGCAGCCAGATATCTGCAAATATAGAAGGGAGTAATGTGACAAATAGATCAACAGGGCTGCTTCTATCTCTCTCACCTACAATAGTTACAATACTGACTGCAAATTCAACAGTCTTTGTCATGGTTCCCTCAGTAAGGGCAGTAGTATTACCAAATGGCACAAATCAGACAAGCGTCCATGTTGGATATAAAGCCAGCCTTGGAGCAGGGGCGCGGGACAGGCTTGATAGCATAAGGCCAAACCTGACAATAAATAACGGTTCGCTCTCAGTGTCAGGTAATAATGTCACATTTAGTGTAACTGTGAATAACAATGGCAACAGTAATGCAACCATCAAGCACATATTGATATATGGGGATGTTTACATGTCTCCAGATTTTAATGCCATATACAACAACACGCTGCGGCTGGAGAGCGAGCTAAGAGATCAGCTAAGAAACAATTCAATATGCATTAATGCATCTTCCAATATCATACAGAACCTAACAATACAAGAAAAGCCACTGGTTGGGGTAAACACAAATCTGAATGTGAGTGCATCTGGCAACGTAAGCTCAGTAGTGGTGACCAAGAATAATAGCGAGAATCAGGGGTCTAAGGGTTACAACAATAAGAACCAGAGCCAGGGAGGATCAGAAGCAAACGCAGGTGAGAAGGGCCAGGGATTTGGAAGTGTAGGTGGTAATATTGAATCCCAGTTTGGGCTCGGGCTCAATGCATCAGTATGTACAACGAGTGGCCTGCAAGAATTCCAGAATGAGCTTAGATTAAGGCTCATCAATATCAGCTCTGCTATGAGCAATCAGCAGATGCACCTGAGGATGATACCACTGATAGTAGCTGCAAACAGTACTGTCTTTGTGCCTGAACAGATTGGAGATGTTGGTGAAAAAGGATATGTCATACAGTCTGGGCAATCCCACACATTCACATTCACAGGCAGCTTATCTGAGAATGAGAATATGATAACATCACTGCTTGCAGGAAAGGTGTATAGAGTAGTAGTTGGGGGAGAGGATGGTGCAGAGGCATCAACTAACATGACTGCGCAGGCAAGCTGAATTGAATCATATGGGAAAGATTCCGATAGAAGGAATAGGATGGGCTCTTGCTGGGGCAGTCTCCATTATTGGAGGGATTGTCATGTATGGCGGGAACCATTCTAAAGGTTTCTTTTATATTGAGATAGGAGCAGTCTCAATCATTATAGGGATCTTCGCCCCTAAGCTTCGTATTAGATTTGAAGCAATATTTAGGAAAAATATATCCTAATTATGGGGCTATATGCTTTTTGCATATTCTTTTATAATAATTCTTAATCTATATTGATACAATTCTTTATTATACTATTAAATACTTTTAACAAGGTCAATCTTATGGGAATTACTTTTGTAGGTAGAGCACCAGGCAGCATGCTCTGGCTCGGCGAGTATGCTTTTTTGGAGAAGGGATCGACAGGTCTTGCCACCTCACTCAGCACATCCTCAGAGACTGAGATTGAGATACTAGATGACGATTCTATAGAAATAAGCATGCCGGATCTCGGAGCAAGCGCTTCTGGTTGGATAGACCTGAAGGATGGAACAATAGATATAGAAGAAGACAAGGACCTTCTTGTTGTTGAGAACGCAGCAGAGACAGCGACAAGATATCTCTCTGCTGCAGGAGTCAGGGTCTCGGGATTATCCATACGTACGAGAAATGCAAGTGGAAAGGACAGCAATGCAAAGAATGTAGTTAATCCAAGAGATGGGGCATCATCCACAGTATCAGTCATAGGCAGCATACTTGGGGCGTTTGGAGCGGATATAGAGGAGAACGGAGTCTTGCACAAGCTTTCCCATATATCGTACGCGATATCAACAGGGATAGTCGGCCAGGGGGCCGATATAGCAGCATCAACCTTTGGGAGTGTGGTGTACAAGAAGCACTCAGACAAATTTGTAGAGAAATTCATTGATGGTTATGATAATGAAGAGCTGCTTGAATCTGTGGTAAGCCGATGGGATTTTGAGGTTGAAAGATTCGAGATGCCGGAAGCATTCAGGCTGATAGCTGGCGAATTGACAGGCAGCAGGGAAGACCTTGAGAAATATTGCAAGAACATATTTGAGTTCAGAAACAGGGAGAGCGAGACTTATGAAAGTATGATAAATGAGATCAATTCTGAGAACCTCAAGGCAATAGACGCTATGAAGCTTGTAAAGAAAG
>JAMCSO010000048.1 GCA_023379075.1 Candidatus Martarchaeota archaeon
ATGAGAAGCAATCAAAGATTGAGTTATGAAGATTATAAGAGAATGTATGCAAATACGCTGAATGAATGTATAAACATTAGGTATAGGGAACAGGGATTTCGGGTTTACTTCGCTCTTCTTGACAATACAAAAATATCAGACATTGTAGAAGTTAAAGAAGAAGATAAAGTAATTTTTGTAGGAATTGATGAAAATAGGCATAGGACGAGAGGAGAGAATGGGGAATTTACATATCCTGACCAGGAAAATATATTGAAGCAGCTTGGAAATATCTCCTCGTTGAGAGTTGCTGGATTTCATATATGGGACTGTGTTGAAAAGTTAGCAATTGCAGCGTATCAGAGATTGCCAGACGTACTTGTTGATGAAGATTTAACAGAATTTCTTGCAGGCAGAATGTTAAAAAAAGGTTTTAGAAAAGGTCGTTTTCCAGGCTACGATCTAAAAAATGAAGAGGGCATTAGTCTGAGGTTATTATTTGAGGCAAGGCGGGATAGGCCATGGCTCTGGCAATATTGATTATGAGAAGGCAGATTACCCCGAAAACCTTATAAATATTGAATAGGTATTCTTAATATAGGCAACGTTCCTTTATTTGCATAACCGTGTTGCCTCTCAAATAAGTATAAAGGTTATGCGTTCAGTATATTAATCTTTTATAATTATTATATGATGGTGCGATAGATGGTAAATGGCATAGAGCTCACTGTAGCTGATGCTTTAGTCACAGATTCGGGAAGAAGCATAGCCAGAATAGACTCAAAATCAAGGAAGGCGCTCGACCTCGTATCTGGAGACATAATCGAGATTAAGGGAAAATTGAGGGCTACTGCTGCCATAGTATGGCAGGCGCACCCTAGCGACGAAGGCTTGGGTTTCCTTAGGATCGACGGTTACCTAAGACAGAATGTCGGGGTAGGAATAGGTGACAAGGTCTTCGTCACAAAGGCAGAAGCAAAGGATGCCGACAAGGTAGTAATAGCGCCTCCGCCAGGGCAGAGACCACCGCTATCGCCAGACTTCTCGGAGTATGCAAAGAGAAGGCTGGAGAACAGACCCCTTGAGAAGGGAGATTCAATACCCATACCTATGTTTGGTATAGTATTCAATTTCCTTGTGGTGCAGGTCACACCGCATGGAATAGTTAGAGTCACAAAGGATACTAATTTTGTTGTAAAGGAAGAGCCCGTATCTGAATCAGTAGTAAGAATAGGAGAGGTTCACTACGAAGACATAGGGGGCTTGGATGATGCCAAGCAGAAGATAAGAGAGATGGTAGAGCTTCCAATCAGATATCCTCAGCTCTTTGAGAGGCTTGGAATAGAACCACCAAAAGGAGTTCTATTATATGGACCTCCGGGAATAGGAAAGACGATGCTTGCCAAGGCAGTTGCGAACGAGAGCGATGCCAACTTCATCTCCATATCAGGACCTGAACTTGTCTCGAAGTTTGTAGGAGAGAGTGAAGAGAAACTAAGAGAGATATTCAAGAATGCAAATGAAAAGGCGCCAACAATCATCTTCATGGATGAGATAGATGCGATAGCTCCGAAAAGAGAGGAAGCCACCAATGAAGTTGAGAGAAGGATAGTATCACAGCTGCTTACACTAATGGATGGGATGCCACCGAGAGGGCAGGTCATAGTCATTGCTGCTACAAACAGACCTGATGCTATAGATGGCGCGTTGAGAAGGCCTGGAAGGTTTGATAGGGAAATAGAGATAGAAGTGCCATCTAGAAATGCAAGGAAGGAGATTTTGCAGATACACACGAGAAACATGCCATTGGAAAAAGATGTTGACATAGACGAGCTTGCCAATATAACCCACGGATACACTGGGGCTGACCTTAACGCACTTGTGAGGGAGGCAGCGATGTCAAAACTCAGGAGTGTGTTGCCCAGGATAATCAACAACAAAGAGATACCTGAAAGCTTCCTTGCGGATCTTACAGTATCAAAAGAGAACTTTTATGATGCGCTCAAGAATGTGCAGCCCAGTGCCCTAAGAGAGGTATTTGTAGAGAGACCAAACATCAGGTGGACAGACATCGGCTCTCTGGAAAGAGTAAAGGAAGAACTTAAGGAGGCTGTTGAGCTGCCGCTAAAGAGGCCTGAGGCATTTGAGAAGATGGGAATAAGGCCAGTAAAGGGAGTGCTCCTGGTAGGAGCGCCAGGTACTGGAAAGACCATGCTGGCAAAGGCAGTCGCAACAGAGCGGGAATCAAACTTCATCTCGATAAAAGGACCTGAAGTTCTATCCAAATATGTAGGAGAGAGCGAAAAGACTGTACGTGAAATATTCAGAAAGGCCAGGATGGCTGCACCATGCATAATATTCATAGATGAAATAGACGCGATAGCAAAATCCAGAAGCAGTGAGTTTTCAGTGGATTCAAGAGTTACTGAGAGGATAGTAGATACGCTTCTTACGGAGATGGACGGATTGCAGGAATTGAAGAGTGTTGTTGTCTTGGGGGCAACGAACAGGCCTGATGAGATAGACAGTGCTTTGCTGCGGCCCGGAAGGTTCGACAAGATAATAGACATACCAATGCCTGATTCTAAGGCACGAATTGACATATTCAAGATACATACAAAGAGGATGCCTCTGGACAAGGATGTGGATCTAGCAGAGCTTGCAAACCTATCTGAGAATTATACCGGAGCTGAGATAGAGAATGTCTGCAGGGAAGCAGGCATGTCTGCGATCAGAGTCAAAAGGGAGATAGTAAAGAGAGATGACTTTATGACTGCGTTCGATGAGGTAAGGCCTGCGATACCCAAGGAGGTCGCTGAGCGCATTAAAAGATTCAAGGAAGAGCCAGGAAGCATGTACAGGTAGGCCCAATGCTCATAATGATATAAAAAACAAGTGATAAGATGAAGGTTGTTTACTCTGATAAAAAGAGCGGAAAGACCGCAGAAGCTGAAGTCCCTAAGGAGAAGGAGGCTTTTCTGATAGGAAAGAAGATAGGAGAGGATATAGAAGGATCAATCATAAGCCTTGAGGGCTTTACTCTCAGCATAACCGGCCTCAGCGACAGCATGGGCTCTCCATCAAGAAGCGAGATAGAAGGGACAAGAAAGGCAAGGCCCCTGCTTGGAAGCGGTCCTGGTATAAGAAATACTAAGAGAGGGAACAGGGAGAGAAAGCTTGTCAGGGGAAATACGATTAGCTCAGATACCGCACAGATCAACACAATCATAAAAACATACGGAAGCAAGCCTGTAGAAGAGCTCTTCAAGAAGAAAGAGAAGGAGGAGTAATCCTCATTCCTCTGCAGATCTTTCCATCTTGTGGTCTGCAAGTATCCTATAAAAGATCCTAGTGCCCATAAAGAAGCCCCAGATGGAGAACATGAATAGGATGTATATGCTAACTAGGAGCGAGGCAAGTCCGATGGCACTGGTGTTTGTAAACTGGAAGTGCGCTATTCTTGATACAGGAAATAGGAATAAGATAGCACATGCTGCACCGCTTATGGCAGCTGCACCATTGTGCTTGTGAAGCTGCCTTATCGCGATCTTCGACTGGACAGGTATGCTTCCAGAGCTTATTCCTGCAGCTATTTTCTTTGACTCATCCTTAAGCTCCTTGGAAGGATAGAAAGATCTCTTGCTAAGATCCTTCTTGATATCATATGTTGGATTGTCGGTAAGGCGAAGGATCTTCCAGCGATGCTTGCCGTAAGATATCTCCCAATGCGAACCTCTGTCCAGAACAACGACTTTTCCATCTTTTTTGGATTTTGAATTTGAGGCCAATAATACACCTTTTAATTACTATAGATAAACAAGAGATAAAAACTTTCTTGTTGTTTCAATTCAGTAAAAATCAGAAAGTAATATATAGGCTTGGCACAAAGATTATATCGTATAATTCTTTATTTAGCGTTTCTCAGAGGATAAGATGAAAAAACAGAGCGAATTGAACATAGGCACCCTTGGCCACGTAGACCATGGAAAGACAACACTTACTGCTGCGATAACTCACACGTGGACAGACAAGCACAGCGAGAGCATAAAGAGAAGCATGACGATAAAACTGGGATATGCAGATGTCGCAATTAGGAAGTGCGGAAATGGCGAATTCTCATACACGACAGAAGCGAAATGTGCTGATGGCAAGTCCGGGGAGGAAGTCAGGAGAGTCTCTCTCCTAGATGCACCAGGGCACGAGACATTGATGGCAACTGCGATAGCTGGCTCCAGCATAATAGACGCTGCATTGTTTGTCATATCTGCGTCAGAACCATGCCCTATGCCGCAGACGAAAGAACATCTGATGCTGCTGAATGCACTTGACATTAAAAAGGTCATAGTAGTACAGACAAAAATAGATGTTGTCGGAAGAGAGAAGGCAAAGAAGCATTACGATGACATTAAGAAATTTATAAAGAGAAGCGTAATAAGTGATGCACCAATAATACCAGTTATGGCTAACAAGAACATAAACGTGGATGCCGTTCTTGACGAGATAATGAAGATAGAACTTCCAGAGAGAGATACCAAATCAGACCCGGTGATGTATATAGCTAGATCATTCGATGTCAACAAGCCTGGCTCGAAGATTGAGGAGATAGTCGGAGGAGTAATAGGAGGATCCGTCATAAGAGGAAAGTTTAAGGTTGGTGACGAGATAGAGATTAGACCCGGAATCTCCTTCCAGAAAGAGAAGCAGAAGAGGGAGAGCTACGATCCAATAATAACAAAGATAGAGGAATTGTCTGTTGGCAGCGAGAAGCTTGATGAAGCGATATCAGGTGGGCTCGTAGCGATGAGCACTGATGTAGACCCCGCATTTACAAAAGCTGACGGTTTAGTCGGGCAGATAGTTGGAAAGGTCGGTAAGCTCCCAGAGCCATTGAGCGCATTTACGATGAGCTATTCTTCGCTTAATAGAGATGATCTACCAAAACAATCCTTCAGGCAAGGAGAGCCGCTGATACTTGGAATAGGTACTGGAACGATGGTAGGGTATGTCAAGTCTACAAGGAAAAATAATGTTGAAGTAGAGCTCAAGCACCAGGCAAGCATTGACAGAAAGGCAAAGATCTCGGTATTGAGAAGTTACAGCCAGAGATGGCGCTTGTCAGGGTATGGTACTCTTGTTTCTTGACGAATTTGCGGGCAATAAATAACCTAACTGTCCAGAGACCAAAACAGGAACTTATCTTAAGCTTTAGGTATTTGTTGGTGTGGATCTGGCTTACAGATTAAGTAGATAGATTGGCATCTTAGCAAGGGATCATCCATGCTGCCTCTGACCGCCCAGCTGTGTGGCAATATAAAACAATTCGTAGGAATTGACTTCACGCGATTCCATTGGTTTCCTTGAGAAGTATGGTATGCAGATAAGAAGAAGCGATGATCCCAGAGTCGTAAATCCGGAAGGTGGGACTACTGCATTCAGTACAGGAAGCAGGAACATGAAGATGACGATAATTGTATATTTTACAGTCTTGGCTTGAAGATTGTCAGAGATAATCTGGATGATAACGATCGTGAGGAGAAGGTAAGGCTGCGAGAGATTTTATAAATATATCGTGCTATTATAGATAAATATCATATTCAGATGTTGGTATAATTTTATTGGTTTGGGGTCTTTATGGAGAATAAGCCGTACATGATAATGATTGCATCGCAGAAGGGAGGAGTTGGAAAGACAACAATCGCCATTAACCTTGCAATTTCACTGATATATCAGAAATACTCTGTGCTTCTTGTTGACGGAGATATATTCACTTCGAGCGTGAGCGAGCAGCTCGGAATAATAAGCGAGGGCAATGGGTACAAGGAAGCAATTGAAGGAGATGTGAAAGTTGAGGACACGATCTTTGCATATGAGCCGATAAACCTCAGGATAATCCCTGGAAGCCCCTCGAAGGAGCATTTCGAGCCAAACCCTGAGAAGCTCGAGAGATTCTACAAGCAGATCTCGAAGATGGAATTTGATTTTATAATAGTGGACAACCAACCGGGCCTATTCAACAACATGCTAGCAAGATACTTTAACGAGGTTGCAATACTTACTACAGCAGATTCGACAGCAGCAGTCAGCAGCTCAAAGCTTGCTGCTTACTGCGACAAGTACAAGATCAAGCATAGGCTCATAATAAACAGAGTAGGGTACAGCAAGTTTGAGTTGAATGTTGAGCAGGTGGAGAAACTCTTCGGAGACATAGCGTTTGCTGAGATACCAGAGGATATGATAATATCTGAGAGCCTTTCAAAGCATAAGCCCGCTTACCTAATCGATAGGAATTCTGCATTCTCAATGGCAATAGACGAGCTTTCGAGGGCATATACCTTGAGGGCAGGAGAGCCTCAGCCGGCATTTCCTTTCGAGAGCGACAGAAACAGCAGAGGCGGTTTCTTCTCGAGGCTCATGGGATGGGGATCTAGATAAGCAGGATAAACTCCTTTTATGTTTATCAATGGAGTTTAGCTTTAGGTACGCGTGATAAAACCAATAATTCATTAGATTTATAGATATCTTTAAAGCAATTATATAAGAGATTCATGAAAATAATAGAAGTCAGAAATCTTTCAAGGCATTTTGGTACTCTGAAGGCTGTGGATGGTATCTCTTTCCATGTGAACGAAGGCGAAATATTCGGGCTTCTGGGGCCAAATGGAGCCGGAAAGACAACTACAATAAAGATGTTGACAACAATACTCAGACCAACATCTGGCGAGGCAAAGGTTGCCGGCTTTGATATAAAGGGAAATGAGAGGGATGTCAGAAGCAATATTGGAATAGTCTTTCAGGACCCCTCGCTTGACGATGAACTTACTGGAAGAGAGAACCTTGAGTTTCATGCAATACTTTACAGGATACGCGGAGAACAGATGGAAAAGAAAGTCAGAGATGTTCTTAAGCTCGTTGAGCTTGATGACAAGGCAGACGTTCTTGTAAAGAATTACTCTGGGGGAATGAAGAGAAGGCTTGAGATAGCAAGAGGCCTGATACATGAACCAAAGGTCTTGTTCCTCGATGAGCCCACTATAGGGCTTGATCCGCAGACAAGAAGACATATGTGGGATTACATAAAGAAATTGAATCAGGAAAAGAAGACAACGATCATACTTACAACCCATTACATTGAAGAAGCAGATTATCTTTGCGATAGAGTTGCATTCATAGACCATGGAAAACTTGTTGCACTTGACACCCCAGATATGCTCAAGAAGAAGCTCGGTGGTGATATCATATCCTTACAATTAAGCGGGCAGAGTGAGAAGTTTGAGAAGCATATGAAAAAGACAAAATGGGTTAAGACAATATCCAAGCATGATGGCTTCATTGACCTGACAGTTGAGGAAGGGGAAAAGAGGATACCTGGCATAATAATGCTTGGCGAGAAATACAAGGCTTCGATCAGCTCAGTAAGCCTGCACAAGCCCAGCCTTGAAGATGTCTTTATATTCTATACTGGAAAGACGATACGCGAAGAGGAGGGAAGCTGGAAGGATACAATGAGAGCCGTTAGGAATGCGAGGAATAGATGATAATGGACACAAACGCGATTTATGTTTTATGGCTTAGGGACATTAAAAGATTTGTGAGGGCCAAATCAAGGATCATAGGCATGCTCATGATGCCAATATTCTTCATGGTTGGGCTGGGTCTGGGCTTCAACAACCTGATACACCTAAGCAGCGGAAGCTACCTTGAATTCGTAATACCTGGAATAATAGGCATGTCGTTGCTCTTCACATCCATATCCTCTGGCACTGCGGTGCTATGGGACAGGCAGTTCGGCTTCCTGAAAGAGATACTCGTAACTCCAAATTCTAGGACATCTGTTGTTATAGGAAGAATTGCGGGGGGTGCTACGACAGCTATGCTGCAGAGCATACTAGTAGTTCTTGTCGCTTTGCTGATAGGATTCCAGATCCACATCTCAGCATCAACCATCATGGCATTTGTATTCATGCTCCTCATAGCTGCAACCTTCATCAGCCTTGGCCTCACCTTTGGAGCACTCATAAGCGATTTCCAGGGCTTCCAACTGATAACTAGCTTCGTTACGTTCCCAATCTTCTTCTTGTCTAACAGCATCTTCCCATTGAGCAGTTTGCCAGTGTTTATTCAATATATATCTTACATCAATCCATTGACATATGGGATTGATGGCTTGAGAGGAACGCTTACTGGCTCATCGTCTTTTCCATTGCTAATTGACCTTGCGCTGGTGCTGCTCTCAACAATAATAATGATATTCATAGCATCATACGCATTCAGCAAGACAGAACCAAGCTGAACATGAAACGAATAAATAACTTAAGAGGCAATGTATGATAGTGATAGTATGTCAGAGATAGTGGTAAAGTCTGCAAAGAACGGACCAAACATAGTGACAATAGATGGAGAAGTAAAGGCAGCCTTCTGCAGATGCGGGCATTCTAAAAAGAAGCCGTTTTGCGATGGAGCCCACAGAAGCAAAAATTTTGAGGCTGATGAGGCAGAGACCAAGGTACTCTGACCCTCGTCGTCTTTTCCTTTAAGGATATGCAGCGAGAAAGCCTGGCATGCTTACAATAAGCTAGGGGGCCGGTGGCTGTCAGTGTATTAAGATATGTGGTTTCTACCACAGCTTGGTGTGATTGCGACGGCATTCGGCTCAGTTACAATCATATCCAACTCTCCCTTTCCCAGGAAATTCAGAGCCCAAGTATACATTAGGATTTTGTTATGTTCTCTACAGTTATATTGAATATGAGAGTCTTCCCTGCAAGAGGAGGATTAAAGTCTATTGTAGCATTTCCTCCACTGATATTAGTAACTATTCCCTGGATTTGCTGGCCGCTGGTAGACTGCTGTGTCACTACGGATCCGATCTTTATTTGGGAGCTCTGATTGCCGAACTTTGAGAGAGGCACCTCTACTATCAGTGAGGGATTGACTGGCCCATATGCGTCGTTAGCAGGTATTGTTACTGTCTTTGACTCTTTTAGTTTCATTCCCAATACTGCCTGATCAAAACCAGGTATTACTTGTCCGGATCCTACTGTAAATTGAAGCGGCTGTCCGCCAACGTTTGAATCAAATACCGTGCCATTAGTAAATGTGCCAGTGTAAAATACATCCACTGTGTCTCCATTCGCCACTGTTGGCGATGTGTTGTTTGTTGCCATGTATATACCAATTATTGCAGCTGCTGCTATTATCAGAATTATTGAAAGGTAAAGCTTGTTTCCAAGAATTGACTTTTGATCCATAGAATCAACTTATAGATATGCTAACACAAAGAATTTATACCTTAAACAGATCTCAGATAAAATAAAAACATGAAGTTTACTCTGTTGTCTTTCCGTCAAATTCCTCCGGTCTTCTCATTGCTTCTGATTTTGTCTTTCTAACAACCTTGTCCATATGTTCTGGTGGCGAATAAATAGTATAGAACTGTAGATCCTTTTTGGTTGAAGTGTTTATTATGTTATGTCTTGCGCCTGCAGGGACTATTATCGCACTTCCATCTTTTACTGGACGTTTTATTCCGTTTATGACAGCGGTTCCGATACCGGATTCAAACCTGAAGAACTGATCCCTATCTTCATGCATCTCCTCGCCTATCTCTTCCCTGGGCTTTAAGTTCATCAGGACAAGCTGGCTATGCTCTGCAGTATAAAGCACCTTTCTAAAATTAGTATTTTTCTTTGTCTCTTTCTCAAGATCAACATTATATCCCCTTTTCCCCTTCATAAAACCACTGACTTTACATCGTATAACATTTATTTATAGGTTATGCGTCATTTTTTTTCTTTAAGTGCTGCAAGGCAGAGGTTCTTAACAGGAATAATTCTTTGGAAATGCGATGAAGAAGCCAGTGTAGTTTACCCTCTTTGTAACATTTGCAAAGTTAATTGATGATTGATTAGAACCAAGGTCAGTGAAGAAGATTATAGGATAACGTTGAAGTGATGAGTTGTAGTAGTAAGGAAAGAGATTTCTGTTCTTAGGCTAACCTTTTCTGGTAGAACTGATGCTTTAATAAGGTGCTGCTCTTTATCCATTCTGTCACGGGTATGTCTAGCTTTGTTGATGCGTAGTTTAGCGCTTCTTTGAGGCTTGGGAAGTGTTTGGGAACGCCTTTCAAAGTCTCTCTCACATGTTCCCTTACGTTCCATACTCCTACGGGCATGATATAACCTTCGTGAACCTCTCTCATGATCAGAACCTTTGCTTGGGATTTGAGCTTGTCTAATAGCTCAGATACGGCAAGTCTTGCAGCATAGTAACATCCGCCTATCTCTGCATAGGTCTTCCTGCCATCATAAGGCTCGTATGACGCACCTATATCTATTGCCATACCACCGGGATTCCAGGAAGTATTTGGATACCATGCTTCGATAGATTCATACTCCCATTCCCCAGGAATCATTATTATTATCCATCTGTTGTCAAGAGCTACGCTCTCGAAAAGCATTAGGCTGTCTATCGGCTTGCTCTCCTTTATTGTCTTGAGCTTGTATTTTGAGAGAGTGTCGTCAACAGCAGTTATCCCCCACCGTGTAGGTACGAACTTCCTATTCTTTCTTATGCCTATTGCTCCGGAAGAAAGAGCTTTCTGAATCTTTGAGACAAGAACGCCCTTTTCATACAACTCTATAATGGCTTTTGTGGCATTCATTGCAGTATCAAAATGAGCGGCCTCGACTTTTTGGTTTGCCTTGGTGTTTCCAAGGCTCATTTCCTTCATCTGCGCACTTGGACCGAATGGCTGGCTGTTTTCACTGAAACTAACATTCAATGAAGGCTTATACTTAAGCATTGCATCTACATCGGTACATTTGTCAGCTATTGCAAGCTCACGGACCATATCCTCAACTCTTCCATCTATCGAGTTCGCCTTTGTTTTATGCATTCCTCTGACAAGAAGCGATCTGTATTCTACAATCTCAGGTATGCTCTTACCAACCCACTGCTCAGGAGTTCCCATTACCATTGTATCTCCAAATTGTGGAGGTATGAGTGGACCAATGAAAACGTTTGGGTAGCCTATTCTTCCAACAAAGATGTCTGGAGGAGACGATCCAGCTATCTCGTCTTTCTGAATCAGCTCTAGGGTCTTGAACCTGTAATAGCGCTTGATGAAGGAAGGGTCGCGCATATTGACATATACTGAATTGTCTCTGCGGACATTGTAGTTGTACTGCATGCCAACCCCAATAAGGATATGTGGAGAAGGAATAAAACACTTTTGAGAACGCTCACTCCAATGAGGATAAAAGAGAATATATCTTGAGCGCGTCGCTCTTCTCCACTATGAGTATTGTCTCTGTGTAAAAGGATATGAATTCCTTAACGTTTATCTTTTGCTGTGCGAGAAGTGATGCAAGGTATGCCACTACACCAGAAGTGCTCTCTATATCCTCGCTTGAGCGTATAATTATTGCTGAGGCATCAGAATATTGTTTTAGGAGATCTGCCTTTTTCAGCAATCCCTTTTGTGGCTCTTCTCTGAACAAATATACATAAAGGCCATCTGCGCCTATCTCGACCATCGACTTTGTATTTATCCTGTTCTTCGATATAGCTACGGAGACTCCGTCTGTCAGGCTTACGCGGCTTTTATGCAACAATGACAGGATGTTCTTCTCTTCCCTCTTCTCTCGTGACCCCATCTCAATTGCATATCTCCTCAACGCAGCCTTTACCGCATTTGCATTATGAATTCCAGTATCTTTGCATACAATACGAGACATCTTGCTCAGGTTGACAATCCCTTTCCCGAGAGCCTCAAGCACGTAGGGCTTATTCCTCAAGTATCTCCTTACCTCCTCCGCAATCTTTTCCATTTTAAACCACAATAATTACATTTGATATGTATCATATAATACATTTATGTAACAATTATATAAATGTTTTTAAGTTATATTATATGCATATAGAAAATTAAATGATTAAATGCATGGACTTGCTGCGTCGGCAATTTTGCTTGAAAAGGAGCACTTGAGAGAGGCAGTTAGGATACGCCCCGCAAGGCGCTCGGATCTGCAAACAATATTGCAATTGGTAAATGATGAGGCTGAGAAGACATCAGGACTTGCAGTTCGTAGGGTCTCGTGTGAGGAAGTCGAATCATGGGTTGACTCAGATCTCTCTTATGTCGCAGAATTTAACAACAAGATAGTAGGGCATCTTGGCATCAGCCTATGGGAGAAATTAGGATATGGCGAACTGAGATCATTCGTAGTAACCGAGCAATACCGGAATATTGGGATTGGATCCTTCTTACTCTCACAGGTTATAGATTATGCAATAGATAACCTTTGCATAGACGTCATTATAGCATTCAGAAGCAGAGATATAACTATTGGTGATGGAATATTCCGCTCGCTTGGGTTCACTGAGGTTCTTTTCAGCAAACTTCCATGCCAGGTACAAAGAGAGAAGGAGAAATCAATAAACAAAAGAGTATACGCGAAGAGGCTGGAGACGATCCTGTGGAGAAGTAAGGGCAAACATAACAATGGAAGATAGCTCCATTAATATTTTATAGGAATGCATCCAATAAGTCTCTGTGTGTTTATGGATAGCCTTTCATCCAGAGTCAGGAGAGTATTTGAGCATTGTGATAATGATCTGGAGCAAATAATAATAGTAAATACTGGAGCTGCAGACCCAAATTTCCTTTACCTGAGTGGTTTTACAAGCGGGCTGTTTGAGTATAGTTACCTTCTCATCTCTCAAGGTTCGGTCACCCTGCTGACTTCGGTGCTTGAGTATGAAACTGCCCGCTCTGAGGCATCGGAGGAAATGGAGGTCATCTGCATAAATAACTCAAAGGAGCTCTCCGAGCATCTGGAGAAGTTTGCTGAAGGTAAGAAAATTGGCATTAATGAGGGATTTGTCCCATACCTGACATATAAAGGAATAAAGAAGCGGGCGAAGCCGAAAAAGATTGTGGATATTTCAGATGCGTTATTGGAAACCAGGATAATCAAAGATGATGAGGAGATTGCGCGCATCAGAAAGGCAGTTGGGATAACAAAGCTGGCCCTTGTATTGATACAAAAAGAGTTTGTCGAAGGAATGACGGAGCTACAATTGGCATCAAAATTTGATGGCCTCTCCTCGTCACTAGGCTCCGAAGAGCCCTCGTTCAAGACCATAGTGTGTTTTGGCAAGAATGCGGCATTGCCCCACCATTTCCCAGATGATACTAAGCTAAGGAGGGGGGATTTTATACTTATAGATGCTGGGGCAAAGATTAGGAATTATTGCTCTGATCTCACTAGGACATTCATATTCGGAGAAGAGGTACTTAAAGAGAACGAGGATTACCTCGAAAAAAAGAGAATGTACGACACAGTGAAGCAAGCACAACTCAAGGCCATAAGGGCGATAAAACCCGGCCTTAAAGGCAAAGATATACATAATATAGCACAAGAATATATAGACAATGCGTTCTCTGGAGAGTACAGGGGCAGGTTCATACATTCTCTCGGGCATTCGATAGGAATAGAGGTGCATGATGGGCAGGGATTCTCTCCAAACTCAGACCTCGTACTCAAGCCAGGAATGATAATAAGTGTTGAACCAGGGATATATCTGCCCGGCTTCGGTGGAGTCAGAATAGAAGATGATATACTTATAGAAGATGACGGAGCGCTTGTTCTCTGATCAAATGGGGAGTTCTGCTAGCTTGGTAGGCTTCAGCCTTCGGGAGGCTGCGACCCGTGTTCAAATCACGGACTCCCCGTTTTAAATTTGGGGTTATATATAGAAGCCTCAAATGTTACCTTTTTCTAACATAGTTTTAGCATGGAGAAGGGCTGAGAAAGAGATAGTGTACTAGCTCTTGCCAACATCTGCAATCGAGAAATTTGAACTTCTCGGCATAAAAAAAGAACCTGCAGAAAGATCGCTTTACAGGGTCATTCAAAAGATAGGCCGGATATTCCCTACGTTGCTGGAAAGATACCAGAACATTATATCGGCAAAGGGATTGACAGAGAACTGCCAGGTTAGTGATTTTTCCTCTTCATATTTTGAAGGAAAGAAAGCGGAGATTGGTGCTCACGGATACTCCAGAGACCACAGGCCAGACAAGAAGCAGGTAACGTGGGGAATAACTACGGGAATTAACGGCATCCCCACTGCGCTTACAATACAAAGAGGCAATGTTCAGGACAAACTGCACACGAGAGAAATGTTGAAAGTGTCTATGAAAATCCTCGAAAAGGGATCGCTTTTCATGTATGATTGTGGTGGCAATTCGCCATGAGTGAAGGACAAGATTGTAGAAAACGGGTACAACTACCTAAGTTAAAAGGATTATCATATATTAAGTATAACTGGTAGATGCATTGTCTTATCTGAATGACCTTGTAGATATTCTGCTTATTGTCTTTAAACCATCAAAAGTAACTTCTAAACAGCTAACATCAAAACAAATCCTAAAACTTTACCTTGGACTATGTGCCATAAGTATTCTCATATCAATTCCATTCATCATATATCAAGCAACTACAAATGCACAAGTTATAAACATAACTTACTACCCGACTGTCTATCTTATATCACTTTTATCAGGGCTTTTGATTGCTATACCTCTATGTATGTTTATTTTCCAAGCCCTTTTTGGATTTTTCTACAATCTATTCAGAATGAAAGGTAATCCTACAAACCAAATTACTCCAGCATTTTATCAAGGAGTATTATTTACACTATTATTAGGAATATTTATTGAATTCTCATCAGTTACGTATGCACAAATCAATAACCTTAGAACATATATTAACTTATACATTTACGACTTCTTCTTTTTAGCACTCTTAGTCATAACGTTTATTGTAGGTGTAATTGCAATATCAAGTCAGTATAAAATAGATAAAAAATCTGCTTTAAAAGTAAATCTAGCTTCATGGATACTACCAATTTTACTTATATATTTACAATTCTCATCTTCATTTAACGGTGTGCAAATGCCAATGTTTCTGCCAGGTCCGATAATGCCTGGACCAACGGTTATAAGTTGTTTTACGTCATTTCCAGGTGACAGTGGACAGTATGGACATTGTAATAATTTCTATATAGCATATAATTCTACTGTAAGTTTTGAGTTTACCCAACTCGTAGCACCCGTCATATACAATGTAAGTTTTGCCTGTATCTTAGATTTTGTGCCATCCTATAATACGAGCGTAAATAAGAATTTCTTTGTATTAGCTCAAAAATCAATGTCTAGAAATCAATCTATTACAGTAAATGGAGTCCCATGTTATTATTCAAATAATTCAACAAGAGATTACTCAGTAGATGCCGGCAATTTATGGATAAGTTATTCCAATACCACAAATAGTCAACCAATTTACGTTTCTTATGGTGAATTTCTTGTGCAGGCCCCTTAAAGCGTGTTCAAATGCAAACCAAGCAATCCCCTTTTACCATTATACCCGTGTTCAAATCACGGACTCCCCGTTTTAAATTTGGGGTTATGCATAGCAACCACGTCCTGCACTTCTATTTTGTCTTGAAAACTAAAGCATATCACAGGTGAAATTGCTAGGGTAAGTGGTGTTTCGAACCTGGTTGGATTGATGGCTTTATTGCATGGCCAATCGTGTGGCCTTAGAACAACTTTCTTAGATCGTCTTCTGTTTCAAGAGCCTCGCTTACTGTGTGCTTTATAAGTGGTTCTATTGGCTCATTTAATATTTTATCTATTGTAGCTTCCCATACAATTACGTGCACATTACCAGATGCATATAAAAATGATTTTGCGCCAGGTTCTGAATTAATGGCCATTCCTCAGATATTCCCATTTTGTATCATGAAAGTGTTGCGGATACCCAATGCGGCCGATGAGCTCGTCGTATCGGCTACCAGAAGCCCATTCTAATCGATCTCAGATGATAAAAGGAGAAGAGAAAGCCTCAATAGTCGCTTCAATATAAAGATACTTGAGTTCGCCGCTTCTTAAAAATCTATAAGGTAGGTTACGTATTTTCATTGATTACATGAAAATGTAAGACTACCATTAGGCAGTATATCAATCATAGATAAATAGAGATGAGTTATGTCCTGATATCTGGCGTTTTTGGAAAGGTTGGAGGCAGGACGCGTAATTTTGTTGGTGCGGTAAACCCCCTCTGCAACAGAACGGATAATGCGGTATCAGTGCATCAGATACCCCATATGTCTTCGGATGAGAGATTTGTGCTTCTAGGCATTAAAGAAGGCATTTCTGAAAGGCCTCTTTACAGAGCATTGCAGAAAGTAGGCAGGGAATTTCCAATCCTTCTTGAAAGATATCAGAACATCGTTAAGAAACGGATTGATGGATAGAATTCAGATATCGGATTTCTCCGCGTCTTATTCGAAGGCGAGAATGCGGAGTTTGCAGAATATGGATATTCGAGAGACCATGGACCCGATAAGAAACAGGTTACCCGGGACATTTCTACAGGAATAAACGGAATACCTACTGCGCTGACAATACAGAGAGGAAACGTTCAGGACAAGACGCATATGGGGGAGATGCTGAGAGTGTGCACAAAGATTCTTGACAAAGGATCTCTCCTGATGTTTGACTGTGATACAAACGCCCCAACGGTAAAGGATATGGTTGTTGAGAAGGGCCTACACTGTCCGACTTTGAAACAGAAGAAAGTCAGGACATGCAAAAATCTCATAAAAGGTTTTTAGAATTAATGCAAAAGTTCGGCTGCAACGGAGTTGAATACTCATATACGAAGAGGCCATCAAAGCGCCATGGCGAATTCCCGTACATCTATTTCTCGAAGAAACTCTACGAGGACCAGCTGCACAAAAGAGATTCAAAGTTCAAGCTGGAAGAAGATAACGTTTGAGGCTTATGTATACGCATGCATGGATAACGAGTAAATATGGCTATCTTCTTAGTTTGCGGCTATATAACCTGACCGCTTTTCTCATCGAAGCCCTGTATGATAGAAATCCTATCGCAATAACAACTATTATCACAAGGAAAAATCCTATCCCAAGGTTATGGAGATTGTGGATCTTGATTGGTGTTACTATTGCGTATGTGAGTAGTTGTGGGAATGCCAAGATGGCTATTCCACTTACAGCAAATGCAATGCCACCGTAAAGGAGGACATCAGAACTTATTGACCTAGATACAAAGGTTATGCCTTGCTTTGTAAGCTTCTTTGCCTTTGATAACCAGCTACCGAAGAATGCACCAAATGTTATCTGCATTGTCATAGTCCCCAATCCAAAAAGGAAGCCCGGAAGCCATCCGAGCCACATATTGGGCATAGCTGGAGACAGTGTTGTATATATTATCAATGCAAATGCTCCGAATCCAAACCCCGCTATAATCCCATGGAGAAAGGCAAGTCTGCTTGGCACAGGCTTAAGCTTATTAGAGCTTTCCGAGGATTCTATTGGATTCTGTGTGTGCTCAAATTCCCTGCGCTGATCATCACTCCCTTTTTTATGCACTCCAAATATTGCATCAAGTCGATTCTCAATTGCATGCCAATGGGGATAAATATCCTTCTTTTTTATATATACTCCGGCAGCGAGCATTGCTATTCCGACACAGAAATAAGTTATTCCGAATGCAAATGCTGTCATGAATATTCCGGCAAGTGCGAAGTAAGCCACCTCTGAAAGGATAGCTCTCTGCAATGTAAAGCCGCTCGAAAATATTAGCCCTGCCTTCATGCCCCCTTTTGTGCTTCCGCTTCCAACAGCATAGGAGAATGTTATTGGCCATGTATGTTCATCTGGAGTTATTCCGTGGACTATGCCAAGCAGGTAAGATATTATTAATGCAGCTATAAAGTCTACGTTAGAGGGATTGTAAAGGTTTATCGGGCTCATGTTGGTACCACTTGGCAGGTTAATGATCTCTTATCACACGGGCAGAGTAAACTTCTCTGCACCATCCAAAGAATATTCTTATCATTAGAACCTATTATTTATTTGAGCATATATTAATAAATATTTCTTAATAACTTATTAACTTAACTGTATGAGTCTATGGCAATGGTGTGGCAAACACCAACAGGAAACCAAATTCACACTATCTTCAGAAGATAAAAGGAAAGGGGAAAACCACAAACGCCATTAGACGGAAAGATTCTTAATTTGTCAAGTCTCTAATTATCAATGTTAAGTGAGAGATTGGAGATACTGAGCATATCAATAGATAAAAAGTCACTAGAGGAACTCGAGGAGATTCAGAAGAAGCTCGGCTTCAAGAGCAGGTCTAAGATGTTAAGGACTGCCGTGCTGAGCATGCTCAATGATTATGAAAGATTAGATGTTATGAAAGGCATTGTAGATAGTGTATTTGTTCTTACATACAGGGAAGCTGAGAAGAATCATGTGTCTGATATCCTGCATAAGTTCGAGAATATAATAAAGACAGAGTTGCATCAGCATTATTCTGGCACGTGTGTTGATGTGTTGAGCATAAGCGCTGATGCTGAAGGCACCAGAAACTTTTTCGGAGCGATGAGGCGAAACAAATGCATATATTCTGTTGTTTACTCGATAATAAATGAGAGTAGATAGGAGTTATGTGCATCGACGCATTTTCTTATGTGGAGTAACGCTCAGTTGCTTGTGGCATACTTGAGCTGCTGTAGCTAAATCTTAAATATTTTGGCATTGAGTTAGATTTATGGGGTCTCAGACTTTAAGGTCTGTGTGGTTGGGCTGTTTTACATTGTCTTTAGCTTGCGCTCTGCTGTATACCTCTTAAATTAGTCTGGGTGATCAAATGGCAATCACAATTGAGAGACATGTAGATAGTATCAGATCAGAAGGCACATATCAAAGGGCATATGAGAGGGCAGTCAAGCATCTTATAGGACAGGTAGAAGAGAGTGGATACATACGCGCCTCTGCGATATGGAGAGCATATGATCCACACTGGTTTAGAGACTCGTCAATTGTTGCGATAGCTCTGTTCACAGCATATAATGACTTAAAAAGGGAAGATCCGGAGTTGGCGCTGCAGGCATTAGCAGCTGGAAAAAGAATTACCTCATTCAATATAAGAGCCATAGAGAACTTCGTTCCAAATATACAGAAGGGGCTTGAATTATGTGTACAGAACCCGGACTATTTTAAAAATAAGTACCATATACCAACAAAGGTCGGCAGAGACCTTGGATATTACAGGGGAACTCTTGGTTCACGCGATTTTGAGAGGATTTATGATGATGAACAGATGGAGTATAACACAGGATTACGGCAGAACGATAGCGTGCCATTGGTAATGTTGTCTCTAGTTAATGAAGCACGATTTTCTCCACTGGAGAGATCCAAAGGGAGAGCATTATCAGATATTATTAGAATAGGGCTAGAATATGTGGGGACAAATTATTCTCTGGAGAGCGCAAATGCATGGGAAATGGAACATGGGCTGATACATTCTTATAATGTTGCTGCAGCAGATGTTGCCTTCCAAAGTGCTCGCTTCTTTGCGAGGAATGAGATTGTAAAGATAAGTGAGAGAGAGATTTCAGCATTTGAGAGATTAAATAGAGACTGTCCTGATGGGCCGATTGAATTCTTAAAGAAGTACTTTATCAAAGATGGTGTAATATATCGATCCAAGGTCCCTTTTGGCAGGATAGTTATGGAAAATGGTGTTGATGGAACGTTGGCGCATATGCTTACGCTCTTCGAGATATCTGATAAGGTTATTGGATTGAGCTGGGCTGAGAGGAAGACCATGGAAGTTGCAGAAAGAGATCTGTTCGGGGGAAGAGCAGACAAAGAAAAACCCAATGTGCTTCCCCTCAGAGTCAGCTTTGAGGCATACAATTATTTTGGTGATGGGAGATGGTTGCCTGTAGGGCTCTCTTTTGCAGTATATTACCTAAACAATGGGGAAGTGGAGAAAGCGAAGAATATAATAGATCACGTCGTAAATCAATGGGAAAAAAGAACGGGGTTTTATTCAGAGGGTCTTCCAGAGCAGGAACTTGTTGATGTAATGAATCCTAAAGAGGATCATGGCGGCTATCTTAATGCCAATGGTGGAAAGCCGATAGGGGATCTTGCATGGTCCTATGCTGGATTGATACTTGCAATATCCAGATATGAAGAAGTAAAAAGAGGGGAGCCTTTGGTCCAGATTCTCAGGACATAGTAAGTTACTATAAACATAATTCTTGCGCAATTGGTATATGTGTGAGTCTTATGTTTATAGTAGAGGGCACAGCAGAAAACGGCATTGCTGTTAGTATATCAAAATTGAGTGGTTCCAGGCTCGTGAAGATAGACCATAAGATTTTTTCTGATGGAGAGTCTTACATACGCGTTCCAGAAGGTGGCGAGGGAGAAGCAGTAGTAGTGCAATCCACGCATTACCCGCAGGAAAAACACCTGATGGAGCTCGTATTCATTGCTGATGCACTGAGGGGAATTGGTATTGAGAGGATAACTGCTGTTATACCTTATCTATCATATCTAAGACAGAATGACAGGTTTGGAAGGGGAGATGCTCTGAGCGCTTCGTCTGTGCTTAAAGTTATAAAAAGTGCTGGAATCGGAAGAATAGTTGTTGTAGAGCCACATAAATTGGATGTTCTCTCATATTTCGAAGGAGACGTGGCTGTTGTAGATGTATCTGAGATGATAGCTGCAAAGATTAAGGGAGAATTTATGCCAGAGATCATTCTTTCCCCAGATGAAGGAGGAATAGAACGGGCAAGGAAGATGTCAGATATATTCAAGTGTAAATACACTTATCTTGAGAAGACAAGAGATAGAGATAGCGGAGCAATAAGCATAAAGGGTATTGGCAATTACGACTTTTCTGGAAAGAAGGTTATGATCGTTGATGACATGATCAGCTCTGGATCAACCATAATAGAGGCCGCAAAGTTCGCATTGGAAGGTGGAGCAAACATAGTTGTTGCATATGCGACGCATCTTCTGCTTGCAGATAATGCGTATAAAAAGATAAAGGAAGCTGGAGTAAGCGAAGTCTACGGAACTAATACTATACCTTCAAAAGATTGCAGTGTGATAGAGATATCTGCAGAGATAGCTGCAAGATTATAGGTGTTTTTGTGGAGGAATTCAGCATAAATGTTGTAAAGGAAGATAAAAAGCTTCCTAACGGGAAGACCGCAGTATGGACATATGTGAAGCATACGGATGCGGTAATGATCCTGCCAATATTAAACGATGAAGAGATAATAATGATAAGGCAGTATAGACCTGCAATTGACAAATGGGTATATGAATTGCCTGCAGGA
>JAMCSO010000049.1 GCA_023379075.1 Candidatus Martarchaeota archaeon
GTGGGTTTGGCACTGGAAGATTATTAACCCTTTTCTGTAAAAGAGAGGGATTTTATCTTCGTCTCTTCTTTGCCTTTTTTCTTGCTGACTTCTTGAGCTTGGAAGCTGCCTTCTTCCTATAGTTCTTCCCTACTTTCCTGGTCTTTTTGCTGACTTTCTTCTGCATATGAAAACCTTTTTATATTGGTAGTATAAATCAGAAGCTATAAAACCTTTTCTGTCTAGATGCGAGATATCTTCTCTCAACTCACATCCAGCGGTCTATGCCCCTTTGCCCTTTTTTTGCCTTGGCAGCTATCAGAGAATCGGCAACCTTCCCGACTCTGTCCTCAGAGAATCCATGATCCCTGCACATGAAATCTATTATGCCCTGCCTTTCAGGCTTCGAGGAGACAATGATCTCTGAGAAGTCTTCATCTGACATCTCCTCAATTTCCGGTTCGAGAAAGACAGATGCAACCTCATTAGGGTCAAGATCAAACTCCTTTCCATATTTCTCCTTCAGCGTTTTCTCTATATCGACTATGGAATCATTCTCCCTAACAAGCTTAAGCGCGGTGATGGGGCCTATTTTTTCTATCCCGTGATTGAAATCTGTACCAACCAGAAGCCCGAGCCAGACTAGCTTCTCCCTGCTTATGCCAAAGTGGTCTAGGAATCTTTTAAGAAATATCCTCTCCAGATTAATGTCCACATAGGTGTTACGCTTTGGAAGCTTTCTCTTTCCTGTTATAGTAAGATTCCTTATTACTACCTCTGAACCAAATAAGAAAGAGTCATAATCCTGACTTGCGGTGGCGTATGCCAACCCTTTCCTGACGAAATATGCTGCCTGCGCCTCACCTTCCCCAGGAGCCTGTATGTATGGTATGCCCATCAGTCCGAGAAGATTCTTTGAGCTCTCTATCACATGCTTGTCTATCTTCGTGCTCGCCATCGCGTGGAGTCGTGCCTCATCCAACGCGCCCTCCTCCTTCGCTTTCTGCCAATTTTCGAATGCAGCATTCCTCCTGTTCATCCTTGCCTCCAAGGTTCTCTGTTTAAGCTTTGGAGGTATCCCATCAAAAACAAATATCGGGCTGATATTATGATCAAGGAGATTTGATACTCTGTACAGTATTCCGGAGAGATGGCTGGTGACCATTCCGTTGGAATCTGTGAGAGGAGTTCCATCAGCCTGCCTTATTATTGAGAGGAATTGATAAATTGTATTGAAGGCATCAATAGCAATTCTCTTTCCAGATAGTTCATCAAACAATATGCTTTCTTTGACTTCTGAGACAAGCTTGCCGATGTTAACTGACAATTGCACACCCTAATCCGATGGTTCTTTGCGGAACGCGATATCGCCGAGTGTTAGCGGTTCGTTCTTTCCTTTCTTGATCTTGCTGTTTCCAGCATCGGCCTTTGGCTTTATTAGTATCTTAATGTTTAGTTCACGCTCCAGTTTAACAACAAGCTTCTCTGTTGGAAGCGTCCTCTCGTTCTCGACTCTGATAAGATTACTCTCCTTCTCATTTATTCTCTCTGCGAGGACTTTCATAGGAATACCTAAAGCCTCGCGGGCCTTCCTTATCTTTTCACCGTAGCCTTCAATTATCTCATCTTCAGGCTCTTCTTCACGAGCAGATGGCCTTGTTGGGGATTCATGTTCAGAACCGATCTTGCTTATTATGCTTTTGCCCTTTGAGCATCTTTCGCATACACTCATTCTTGCGCCTTCCAACTCAACTACGTATAAGATGTCTGAATTTCTACCACAAATCTCACAATCGCCCATGCAACAACCATTTAAATAATTCTTCTGCAATTGATTCTTTCAAGAGGATATGAATCCTCTACTATATTATTATATGTTGCTAAGGTATAAAAATAATTTCGAAAGATGATTTCTGATAAAATGGCCAAACTTCATATCAAAAAGATGAATGTCAACGGAGTCTCGTCATGGATTCTCACATTGTTTGTAGTTATTGCGTGCCTTCTCGTGCTGGTATATAGTTACTATAGCAATTGGAACATAGCCCTAAGGATAATGTTCTTTATAGCTGCATTGTTTTTATCAGGCAGCGCTATAACAAGAATAAACGGCCTTGAAGGAGGTTATGGACTTTACTTACTCAAGACAAAGAAAGGCATAAATTTTATAGACTCGCTATCCAAGAGAGCACCATGGTTCTGGAAGGGAATGGCTGAGTGGGGGCTTGTTATAGCGTTTGGATTTCTCTCTTACCCAATCTTTAGGAAGAGGATAGGGTGGGGCGCATACATCATTGGAATACTCTCGATAGTTGTCATACTTTTATTCGTGCTGCCTGCTGCCTGCCTGCCACTCGGTTTTTTTAATATACCACAGATAAAGGCTTTGAGTGAGAGTTGCAGCATTGGCACATCTCAGACAGGTTTTATAGGATACTTCTCGCAGATTGCTTCCTCAATTGTTAGCAGAGGACTAACTATAAACTTAATTACCATCTATCTAATAACAATAATTGGTGGGTTCTCTCTGTTTCTTATAGGCGTTCTTGTTTATAGTTCGCTCTCCATCCTTTATGTTGTAGGTATAACGCTCTTTGGATTAGTAACTTCGCAGCCAGACTATAATGTTTTGCACTCAGTGTTGCCAGAAGTAATTCCGTTGGTACCAGGAGTTACCATACCTCTTCTTAGCGGCATAGCTGCTTTTGCATTCATTCTTATAGTGCACGAGTTCTCACATGGAATACTTGCAAGGATCAGCAAAGTAAATATCAAGTCAGTAGGCATCGCGGTGTTTGGTATATTTCCTATTGGAGCATTTGTCGAACCAGATGAGAAGGCGATCACAAAACTTAGCAAGAGGGAACAGAACAATATATCAATAGCAGGAGTCTCAGCCAATATTCTATTCACGTTTATCTTTTTCGCGCTGATGATGTGTACCCTGATTTATATAATTCCGCATTATTTTGTCAATAATATAATTTTGAGTGGTGTGATAAATAACACACCAGCATCAAAAGTATTCAGCTCCAATGACATTGGTACAATAATAAATTCATGGAACAAGATACCACTCACTAATGTATCAAACTTTGCATATGCTGTATCTCTTGACAAGCCAGGAAGCAGAGTTTACATTGGCACAAATATAGGGAATTATACAATAGTGGCAAACAGCAGCGGGAAGATAGGAGTATTTATTAGCCAGGTTTCTTCTCCAACCAAAGGGATACTTTCAGGTATAGTAAACTTCTTTTACGCGTTTTTCGGGTTGACTTTTCTTCTTAGCTTCTTTGTAGGAATATTCAATCTTCTTCCAATAGCAGTGATAGGTCTTGATGGTTACAGGATATATAAAACAGAGATCAGGAACAAGAATGTAATTAAGATAATAACAGCAATAGTTGCGCTCTCTATACTAATCAATATAATTCCATGGATATGGAATATATGATGCAATAATATTGGAAAGAAAATGCGGGGCTCACGCCACAATGATTAAATACCTTTTGTGTAGAATAAATGATGTATCTTAGTGAGTGCAGATTTACCGCTGTATGTGATCTCTCAATGCTTTGCATCCCAGACAGATCAGCGATTTGAACTTTATAATAATACCGGAAGATTTTATGGTAGACCTTAATAGTGATATAAGGCTTGCAACTGGCACAGGCAAAGTTGCGATCGGATACAAGGATACTGTCAGAATGATCAATAAAAATGGATTAAAGGCAGTAATACTCGCAGTTAAGGGAAAGAAGGAGATTGTTGAGGATATAACGCATGTCTGCAGCATTGCAGGCGTGAGGATTATCAGATTTGAAGGAAATTCTATTGAACTCGGAACTGTATGCGGAAAGCCCTACTCTGTTAACAGCATTGGAATAATGGAAGAGGGCAATTCCAGGATACTTGATGAAAGTTATTAATTCAAGAGATTAGGTGTTTGATTGCCAAATGGTGAATTCGCAGCAAAAGAGCTTGTCAGAAAGAGAAAGAAACAAAGGCTGCTTAATAAGTGGTGGAAGAGAAAGAAGCTAAAACTTAAGCAGAAATATGATGCAGTTGGTACAGTGCCAATGGCAAAGGCGTTAGTGCTCCAGAAATTCGTGCTCCAGCAGAAGCAACCTCACAGCGGTTTGATAAAGTGCGTTAGGGTGCAGCTAATTAAGAATGCTAAGGTTGTTGGTGCATACGTGCCATACGACGGTTCAATAAATTTCATAGATGAACACGATGAAGTTACAATACAAGGACTTGGTGGATCCCAGAGAGGGCAGATGGGATGCATTCCTGGAATAAAGTATAGAGTGATAGCAGTTAATGGAGCTGACCTTTTCCAAGTAGTTAAGGGAAAGAAAGACAAGCCTAAGAGATGATTTTGTGGCTGAGGAGATTAAAAACGAAGAGAAGCAGGAAAAGGTAGTTGCTGAAGAGCAGCAGGAAGAACAGGAGGCATCCAAAAAAAGAAGAAAGAGCAATAGAGCCAATGGAGAGGAGAACATGCGTGAAGCTAAAGTGGATCAGGAAGAGGAAAAGCCAAGGGAAAGGGGAATGCTCTTCGAGAAGTATCCGACCACAGAAGTGGAAGTCCGGGATCCTAGCCTCGCTGCTTATGTCACATTTGGAAAGAGCCCTTACCCAAATATCTTCGGCAGAAGAAAGAATAAGGCATATTATGATTCCCACATAAGCATAGTCGAGAGACTTGCTAACAAGATAATGAGAGGAGGGACAGGGAAAAAGGTAGGAGGCAAAGTAATACGAAGAGAGGGAAAGCTCCAGGGAAGGAAGATTAAGGTAATGAGCACAATAGAGAATGCATTTGATATTATAAACAAGCAGACAGGGAAGAATCCTGTGCAGGTCTTTGTAGATGCGCTCCAGAATTCAGCCCCCATAGAAGACACCACAAGAGTGAGGTATGGGGGTATATCTTACAATGTTGCAGTTGGAATAAGCTCTGAGAGGAGAGTCGATGTGGCTCTGAGGAGCATAGCGCTTGCAGCGTTGATAAACTCATTCAAAAACAGGAAGACACTTGCAGAGGCTCTTGCAAATGAGCTTATTCTTGCATCTACAAAGAGCCAAGATAGCTACGCGATAAAGAAGAGAATCGAGAGCGAGAGAGTAGCGAAGAGGGCAAGGTAAGTTTCGGTGTTGTTATGGTAAGAAAGGAGTTTGTAGCTGAAGAAGTAGCCAAGATAATGAGCGGAATAGACAACATAAGGAACGTGGCAATAATTGCCCATGTTCACCATGGAAAGACAACACTTACAGACTCGCTCCTTGCAAAGGCAGGGATCATCTCCAAAAGCGTTGCAGGAGATGCCCTTTACACGAATTACGAAGCTATTGAGAAAGATAGAAGGATGACTATCAAATCAGCAAACATCTCGCTAGCATTCAACTACAATGCAAAAGACTACATAATCAACCTTATTGATACACCAGGGCACGTCGATTTTGGAGGGCATGTCACAAGATCAATGAGAGCTGTTGACGGAGTGGTTCTTGTTGTTGATCCTGTAGAAGGAATAATGCCGCAGACAGAAACGGTCTTGAGGCAGGCCTTGCAGGAAAGGGCAAAGCCAACCCTATTCGTAAACAAGACAGACAGACTTCTTAACGAACTGAGGCTAACGCCAGAACAGACATTCGAGAGGTTAGTGAAGCTTATAACAGATATCAATAGGTTGATAGCAAGATATGTACCTGAGGAATTTGCTGACAAATGGATACTTAGCGTTGAAAATGGAAGTGTCTGCTTTGGATCTGCTTACAAAAAATGGGGAATATCCACAGATATCATGCAAAAATACAAGGTCACATTTAAGGATATATTTGACTTGACTGCAAAGAATGATGAGCAAAAGCTCCAGGAAGTTGCCCCGATAGATGAGGCAACGCTATCTATGATAATAAAGCACCTTCCGAATCCAAGGCAGGCTCAGGCTTATAGAATACCACACTTATGGCACGGA
>JAMCSO010000050.1 GCA_023379075.1 Candidatus Martarchaeota archaeon
TGGTTTATTCTCTTATGCAAACCTTAGCAAGAATCTAATACAGAATATTGATTTTATTATCGGAACATTTAATTATTATCCTGCAATCTCAGAATGGGAAACGGGAATCTTGTTTATAATAGGCATGTTGTCAGTGGTCTTGGTCAAGAAGCTGAGGCATGCACTCGGATATCTTGCATTGCCGATTCTCGCATATCTTCTCTTTTATTCTGCATTCTACGCCGGTTCAGTGGGATTTGGGGTTGATGTAAGGTTTATGCTTGAGATAATTCCATTTTTGATAATTGCTGCTGGAGTAGGGATAAGGATAATCGAGAAGTTGGCGATTTATGCATATTCCAAAGTTGGCAAGAGCAAAAAAATTAGATATGTTATTACAATAATTATATTAATTGGATTTATAGGATATCCATTCTCGACAGTATATCCAAGTCTAACTCTGCGTCCAAGCCAAATGGCGCAGGAAGCATTTCCATTCAGTGCCACAAGCTTCATTTATCAGAACTATGCGAAAGTGCCGCAAAATTGTCTGGTCTTCTCGTTCACTCCGGAGATGTGGCAGGAACTTAACCGAAGTTCTGCTGAGATTGGCTATTTAGAAGGTGCAAACAACACCATCAGAAAGAGCATTGAGAATTACGGCTGCTTTGTATTTGATTATGGGTATTGGTGCACAATTCAGCCATATCATTCCACTCTTTGCTCACAGATAATTAACAGTTATAATCTCTCAGTGATTGCAACTGAAAGATCGGATAATGGAGTGAACTTTTCATTGTATAAAATAGTTAATTATAAGTGATTCGATGAGAATGTGCCTGCTTGCAGTATTATTTCTTTGTGTGGCTTCGCAAGCATATGCAGGGACAGTCTCATTAACTGGAACATGTAGTTATACAACTGGAAACCCTTACGTCAACTTTACATTATCAAATAACGGCAATGAGGCAGCAACAAATATCAATGTTGCTGCAGACCTTTCTGGAGCTCTAGTAAGAGATAAGAATTATTATATAGGATTGCTAGGAAGCAACTCCCTCGCAAGTATGTCTTTTGATCTCGCACCTATAGGAATTGGTGGCTATGCTGGCTACTTTAATGTTTCATACGACCAAGGCGGAACGGTTGAGGACTCGGTATTCCCATGTATGTTTTATTTCGGCAAAGAGACGCACGGCAGATTAGTAATGAATAATACTGTTAGAGAAAATGGAAACGTTGCGAATGTTGACGTTAGCGTTGCAAACCCTACAGGTAGCGATACCCAGATTATGTTGCAGATCATACTGCCAGAAGGCGTTGTTACCCAGGTGGAAGAGTATTCTGGAGCTATGATTAATGCTGATAGCAGCAAGAACTTCACTTTTGAGCTTGATGGGGTCTCACCTGGGGCGTCTGATACTGGATTTATAATACTTTCTTATGAGAACCAGAGCTACCACTTCTCATCCATATCAAGTTTTGTAGTAAAAGGAAACGCTACGACTTCAAAGAGCAGTGGTATCTCACTCCTTCCGTTTTATCTCTTCTCTTCTCTCGCAATAATACTCTTTGCCTTAATACTAAGGATCATCATTAGAGACATTTTAAGGTGACATCCTCCCACCCATAAGTGGCGTGGGATTTCATGCTCACGTTGTTAAAATAGATTGTGGAGGATGTCACCTATGATTGATTGATAGGCTTCGCACGCTGTCCAATTTTCAGGGTCTTTGCCTTTCTTTATCTCGGACCTTGCTTGGTCAGCCGCTCTGGAGTGCCATATTTTAGATAGATCGTAATCGACATCCCTGACGTTTCCTATCTTTCTATTCCACATTATTGAAGGAAAAACATTCCCATAGCTGTCCAGAAACAATGAAGCATCCATGCTTCTGCTCTTTGTAGGAGCCTTTCCTGTTTCCGAGTACTTTTCCAGGCCTTTTAAGAACGCATTCTCTATCAATGGTATCGCTCCGATCTCAGCCTTTCTCTTCTCCCTTATCTGTCTTATTTCTTTCGCAACTTCTGCCTGTCCGGGCTTGATTCCAAGGTCTGAGTTTGAGTAATAAATGTCTGATACCTGGCCGAGATTGATGTGAAAATCGTTATATGTTATTGAGGGTATTTCCTCCCTTACGGAATTGAATGTTTTCTCGAACATTCCCTGATTAAACTTGCTTAGAGTATAGCCAAAAACAAAAAAGAGATTTGAATGTTCTAATTTAAGTTCCTCAAGCATCCTGAATACATTTATGGCCTTATCATAGTTTCCTTTAACTCCGCGTATCTTATCATGCAGTTCCCTGTATCCATCAAGGCTGACAGTTATTGAGAGTTTTGGGATCCCAAGATCAAGGATCCTGGATATCTGCCCTTTGATCATATTGATATTGCATAGTGAGTTTGTAGGCATGGTAAATAAGTATGGCTTTGAGGTCTCGTTGAATGCCCGTATTATCTCAACCAGATCTTTTCTTAGGAATGGCTCGCCTCCAGTAATCTCTATCCATCTAAAGCTCTTATTCCTATCTGCAAACTTCTTGATCTCGTCAAGCAAGAGCTCATTTGAGGGCTTAATCTGCCATATGTTGCAAGTTGCGCATCTCGACTGGCAGGAATAGGTTATTGAGAAGGTTAGCTTGTATGGAGCCTTGAGCATAGAGATGTTGCTCCTTATTGCAGGTATTGCTAAAGATAAAAGGCGATCTATGTTTGACATTCTCATACCTTTTGATGTTTGATATAACTTCTATTAATCTTTATGGAGAAGTCATATTTAAATTGTGTTTTGATGGCTTTAAATAAAGGCATTATTGAAGTTTCAGTTGTGATCCCAACGCTTAATGAAGAGCAGAACATCAAGAAGACGATTGATGGAGTCTCGCTCCAGCTTTGCAAAGTGTCACATGAGATAATAGTTGTTGATGGTTACTCGAATGACAGAACTGTTGCAATAGCAAGAGAAAATGGCGCCATTGTGCTTTTTGATGATATAGGCAAGGGATCTGCCCTTATAAAAGGATTCATGAATGCTCGAGGAGCCATTATAATCTCAATGGATGCAGATTTATCAAATAGGCCAATCGAACTTCGATCGCTTATCGCAAGCATAAGGTCTGGCTATGATATAGCCATGGGGTCAAGATTTATAAAGGGAGGAAGATCCGACGACATATCGGTAATTAGGCACGCAGGTAACAAGTTTTTTGTATTTTTGGTAAATGTTATCTTTGGCTCTGAATATACTGACCTGTGCTATGGATATAGGGGTTTTAGGAGAGAGATTCTTAAGGACCTTGAGCTAAAAGAGATGGGATTTGGAATAGAGGCCGAGATCAGCATAAAGGCAACAAAGAAGCAACTTAAGACAGTAGAAGTTCCGAGCTATGAAAAGAGACGGGCAGGTGGCGAGCCTAAACTGAGAACAATACATGATGGAGCAAGAATCCTTAATACAATAATAAAGAATATCTGGGTCTGATTATTGTTTGCTTTGGCAGTTTGCCATAGCATCCTTAAGCACTGCCAAGACAGTGCTATTTGGATAGGCTCCAAGATTTGAATCGGCTAAGAAGGATACAGTGCAGAGGGTATTTTCTGAGAGAGATGTTAAAGAGTAATATGTCTGGTTATGCAAGAGTCCATAATTTCCGGTCTCATTTGGGCCAAAACCACTTATGATGCCTGAAGAAGAGTTAAACGAGGATTTAACATTGCCAAATGCGCTAAGTGCCGAAGATGAATTTATATATGAGATTTTACGAGATACTAGAAGATATGCGCCCAACTGATAATTGATAAAGTTTCCACTTATAAACCCTTTAGATATTCCTTTGGCTGTGTCATTTGGTGTCAATTTATATGAAGAGACCATTGTGAATTTGGGGAGAGTGCTGTTTATGGTTTTTGCAGGAGATAAAGCAGGATTATTCAGGTAATAGTAAACTACTAACCCAACGAGTACCATTATGATAAGAGAGATATAAGCAATTTTTTTATTCATATGTATCACTAGTTGCATGGAGATGGGCTGTTGGAACATGATCCAGTGTCTATCCCATCAGTACAATCATATCCTGTATTGCAATCTAACCCTGTGCTGGTGCATGTTGAGCTTGAGGAGCATGGTCCGCCAACCAATACTGCATATGAGATAGTGGTTGTTGTTGATGAGGTTGAAGATGAACTCCCTGTAGTAGTTGTTGAAGGAGAAGTAGATGTTGAAGAGCATAGGAATGATCCAGAGCAGTCATAGTAAGTGCCTTGGTAGCATTGGCAATAAGTATAATCAGTCTGTGGTGAAGTCCCTGCGCTGTTGCATTCGGGAGCAGGGCCTCCTGGAAGCTGCACACATGTCCAATCGTAGTAAGGATTCCCTTGGTTGCAGTTGTAGACCTGATCTGTGCATGCGATGTTAGCTAATGAACCGGAGCAGGCAGAGCCAGTATCGGGGTAGCAGGTTCCATAAGAATAACCACTGGGAGGCTCTCCTGTGGTCTGAGAATATTCTGAGGTACATGTTGGATTCGTGAATAAGGTTAATTGAGGAGCAGAGTAGCCTGTGTTTGGACCGTTGTACTGAGAAGCAGTATAAGAGCAATACAGCATGGTTGTAGTTGATCCAGAAGAGGTTGTTGATGCAGTAGAGCTAGTCGTCGTGGTTGTTGTTGATGTTGTTGAGGTAGTTGTTACAGGATTTACAGTAATTGTTGATATTGAGGATGTGGCGGTCTCTCCAACATTATCTTTAATTGTTATATAGTAGGTAAATGTGCCTGTTGATCCTCCAGACACAGTATAAGTTGGGGATGTTCCGCCAGATATTGCAATTCCGCTTCCAGAAGTATCATTATACCATTGGTAAGTGTATGGAGATGTTCCGCCAGATATACTCGAAGATAACGTTGTAGCTTGACCTTGCAGCATTGTCGATGAGGTGGGAGATATTGAGACAGAAGGTTGGGGATTTACTGTTATTCCTGCACTTGTTCCTGAAACTGTTTCGCCTACATTGTCCCTTGCAGTACCTGTGAAGGTGAATGTGCAGCCCTCATCGGAGGTTGTTGGAGTGAAGGTGAAGTAGGAGGATGTTCCAAGACCTGTAGGTGCTGAGCATGAACCAAATATCACATTAGAGACCCATGAGTATGTATATGGAAGAGTTCCTCCAGATACATTCATAATAACTGGTGTAGATTGGCCATAGTCGATTGTGACTGGAGAAGATGGAGATATTGGTGAAGTTAATGATAATGGCTTACTTACAGTTATTCCAGATGTTGTACTTGATACTGCATTATTCACACTGTCCTTGACTGTTCCAGTAAAGGTGAATGTGCAGCCCTCATCGGAGGTTGTTGGAGTGAAGGTGAAGTAGGAGGATGTTCCAAGACCTGTAGGTGCTGAGCATGAACCGCTCGTAACA